>JBELAA010000150.1:0-7073 GCA_049509315.1 Sedimentisphaerales bacterium
TCAGGCCGTATGTTTCGGTTAATGATAACGAGGCCCGTTTTTTTGTCCGTTTCAAAGATTTGGAAAAAACTCTGCATCGCAATGAGCTGCTGAAGAAAATCAAGAGAGACCTGACCGTAAAATTTGGATTTGGCGAGGAACATGTTCATCTTGCCGGACTCATGGTCCTGTACAACAACATGTTACAAAGTCTGTTCGGTTCCCGGATGGTAACATTGGGGATTACAGTAATAATGCTTGCCGGGATGTTTATGGTACTGTTTAGATCGTTGAAAATAGCCCTTATCGCCATGATTCCGAACGTGCTTCCCGTTTCGGTCGTGCTGGGTGTGATGGGGTGGCTGAACATTCCTCTTGATATGATGACGATAGCCATTGCTGCCATCAGTATTGGGATTGCCGTCAATAACACAATACACTATGTATACAGGTTTAAATATGAATTTCAGAAAGACCGCAAGTATCTGCCGACGATGTATCGATGTCATGGAAGCATTGGCCGTGCTATGTACTATACATCAGCAACTATTATCATGGGTTTTTCAATCCTCTGCCTGTCGAATTTCATCCCGATAATATACTTTGGTCTGTTGACGGTGCTGGCTATCACCGCGGCCCTGCTGGCTTCGCTGACCCTGCTGCCGCAATTACTGGTCCTGATTAAGCCCTATGGCAGGGAGCCCAAGGCCAGGCATGACGAAAAGGAGTATGACCAGTGAGATATTATTTCCTGATTATGATTTGGCTTGTCGCGGGGGCAGGTTGCGCGTCTTCTGCCCGGAAAACTCCGAATCTGCCGGCAGCATCACTTGTGGACGTAAATTCATCCGGCGGGGCCGCGTTTGACGAATTCGACAAGGAGTTGTCCCAGAGGCAGGTGACCGTTCCGGACCCGATCGAATCCTGGAACCGGGCAATGTTCGGCGTTAACGACATATTTTATTTTTGGGTCGCAAAACCCGTTGTACAGACGTATGAAAAGATAGTGCCGCGTCCCGCTCGTGTCTGCATCCGTAATTTTTTTGAAAACCTGACTACCCCGGCGCGTTATGTTAATTGTCTCTTACAGGGTAAAAGCCCGGAAGCCGACAGGGAATTGCGCCGTTTTGGTATCAACACTACGGCAGGTGTGCTTGGATTTGGCGACCCGGCGTATGACCGATGGGGGTTGAAACCTGCCAGGGAAGACCTCGGGCAAACATTGGCTGTATATGGCTTTGACGACGGATTCTATGTTGTCTGGCCATTGCTTGGCCCATCAACCTTGCGAGATTCCGTCGGCTTGGTCGGTGACTCGTTTTTAAATCCGGTCCGATACGTTGAACCCCAGGATGTTTCCATCGGCATATCCGTATTTGATGCCGCTAACAAGGGTTCGTTTCATATCGGAGAGTACGAATCCTTCAAGGCGGCGTCGGTGGATCCGTACGTGGCGATGCGTGAGGTCTATATTCAATACCGAAAAAAGCAAATCCGAGGTGAAGACCAGACGATTGACCCGAATAGCGGCAAACCATAGGCCCTAAGTATTTGGAATAACTTGATTTATAAGCCGCTGAACCATTACAATACGACTATGAACAATAAGGTCCCACAACCAGTGCTGGTAACAGGAGCCAGCGGCTTCATCGGGCGGCACCTGGTGCGACGGCTAATCGAGCTTGGCAATCGGGTGTTATGCCTGGTGCGAGCTGCCTCGCGCATAGACGAACTGCAGTCGGCCGGCGCTCAGTTGGTCACGGGGGATGTGACCGATCCGTCCAGCATTAGACAGGCACTGGCAGTGTCGCAGGCCGGTATTGTGTTCCATCTGGCCGGGCTGACGAAGGCGCTGCGGACCGGCGATTTCCTGCGTGTGAATGCAGGCGGTGTCGAATCCGTCGCGGTCGCCTGCGCAGACCGCACTGACAAGCCGGTTTTGGTAGTTGTGTCCTCGCTGGCCGCAGCAGGGCCTTGCGACGTTGGCCGACCTCGGGTAGAAAGCGATGCGCCGACACCTGTTTCAGCTTACGGTCGCAGCAAGCTCGCCGGAGAACAGGCCGCAGCCAGATATGCCGGAGTGGTGCCTATCAGCATTGTGCGTCCACCGATTGTCTTTGGCCCCGGTGACAGGGGCATGCTTGAAATGTTCCGGCCGATCGCACGCTGGGGTATCCATACCGTACCCGGCCGGGGTGAGCGATGCTTATCGTTAATCCACGTAACTGACTTGGTCGAGGGCCTGCTCCTTGCAGCCGAGAAAGGCGAGCGTCTGCATCCCAACGGATCGCCGGGGCAAGGCATCTACTTCATAGCAGCGGATAACTATCCTACATATACCGAACTCGGACAGGCAATGGCCATAGCATTGGGAAAGAAGCATGCAACAGTAGTACGCCTGCCCGGCCCATTAGTGAAACTGGTCGGACTCTGCGGCGACGCGATGACGCGGATTCGGCAGCGTCCCGCCTGGGTAAACAGCGACAAGATGACCGAAGCCCTGGCAGGGTCGTGGATGTGCTCATCTGCCAAGGCACGCACACAACTGGGTTGGTCCCCTGCGGCCGCCCTGGCTGAACGCCTGCACGAAACGGCCCAATGGTATTGCCAGGCAGGATGGCTCTGACCTTGTTTTACCGGCATTAAGGGTTACACCATCTTGTCATAAACTGAAGCGACCGCCAATGTTGGCAGATTACTATCACTAAAGCTTGGCGAGTTCGTCGGCAACGGCGTTGACCGTGGTGTGGATTTGTGCACGGGTGTGGTTGGTCGTAATGAAGAATCGCAGGCGGGCTGAGTGTTCGGGGACGACGGGGAACAGAATTGGTTGCACGTTAATACCTCGCTGGAACAAAGCTTTTGACAGGCGCAAACTCTTGGCCGAGCTTCCTACGATTACCGGAATCACGGGTGTGCCGGCGGCCAGGCCCGTGTCCAGGCCTCTCTCCTTAGCCAGTTTCAGGAACAACGCTGAAAGCTCGTGCAACAGGGCCACACGCTGCGGCTGACGCTGCAGGACCATTAGCGATGCCAGGGCCGCCGCTGCGTTGGGTGGGGAAATGCCCACGCTGTAAACAAACCCCGGGGCTGTGTACTTGAGGTATTCGACCAGTTCGACCGAGCCGGCGATGTATCCGCCGCAACTGGCCAGCGACTTGGAGAGCGTGCCCATCCACATATCGACGTCAGAGCGGGCTACGCCCCAGTGCTCACCGATGCCCCGGCCGGTTGGCCCCATGGTTCCCAGCGAATGCGCCTCATCGACTAATATCAGCGTCTTGTGCTTCTTCTTAAGCTCCACAAAACGCGGAAGTTCGGGGAAATCACCGTCCATGCTGTACACGCCCTCGATGGCTATCAGCACGCGGCGATACCGGCGGCGACATTCGGACAACACCGCATCCATCGCCTTCCAGTCGTTATGGGGAAACCCCCGACGGGTCGCGCCGGAAAGCTCGGCGCCCTGGATAATCGAGTTGTGCGCCAGAGTGTCATGGAGGATCAGGTCGTCCGGTCCCAGCAGGTGACCGATTGTGGTAACATTAGTAGCATGGCCGGAGACAAACGCGATAGCAGCAGGAACATTCAGAAATGCGGCCAGGGCCTGCTCTAGGTCACGATGCACCTGCTTCTCGCCGGATATCAACCGGCTGGCGCCGGCGCTGGTGCCGTAGCGGTCTATCGCGGACTTGGCGGCAGCGGCGACCTGGGGGTCGTGGGACATTCCGACATAGTCATAGACGCAGAAATTAATGAGCTGACGCCCGTCGATGCATGCTGCGCTTCCGGCTCCACCCTGGTCAACACGGAAATACGGGTTGTCACCGGTCACTGCCAGCAGCATTCGCTCCTGACGCTTCAACTGAGCGTATTCGGGGAACTGGGCAAAGTCATAGCGTTCAGGCAGAATCCGGCCGGCTGGGGCGTCCGACTTGGGACCATCAATCAGGTGCTTCTGCACCGCCTGAGCCAGTTCCCCTAATGTCTGCACCTGGCAGTATGCCTCATCGGGCATATAACCGCCGAAGGTTTTCTCCATCGCAGCAACGAGCTCCAGACGCTGCAGCGAATCGAGACCCAGAGCGATAATGGGTGTATTTGGTGTCAGGTCGGGCAGGGCCGTACCTGCCAGGGCGTGGGCGTGCCGGCAGATGGCAGTAAAAGCGGATAATTGCGAAGAATTCGGTGCGGGATGCTGAATGGAAGAATCAGTGCCTTTGGTGTCGGGGCTGATGTTGTTGCTGGGGTCAGTATTCTCGACCCTCAGGCCGCTGTATTCGGCAAGGGGTTTAAGTTCGCCGCTGAGAAATGCCTCGCGACAGGCGTGACGCTGCACCTTGCCGCTGGAGGTTTTGGGAATCGTGCCGCTTCGTACCAGCACGATTGTGTCCAGTGCCAGGTCATGCTCATCGAGTACCGCCATGCGAACTGCATCCAGCACCGGCTTAAAATCCGTCTTCCCGTTGTGCTTGGCCTCATGTACCAGAATGAGTCGCTGACTGCTGTGGTCATCCACGGCAAAAGCGGCCCCGTAGCCGACTTCCAGCAGCGGGTGACTCATTCGAGCCGTGGCCTCGATATCCTGTGGATAGCGATTCAGACCGCGGACAATAATCAGGTCTTCCCGCCGGCCAGTGATGTAAAGCTGGCCATCGCTTATGAAACCCAGGTCGCCCGTGCGCAAGAACGGGCCTTCGCCCGTGTTGCTCAGGTGGGCGTTAAAGGAACGGTTAGTCAGGCGGGGGTTGCGCCAGTACCCTTGAGCGACAGACGCTCCGGCAATCCAGATTTCACCCACGCAGCCGGGAGCGACCTCAGTGCGGGTTTTTGAGTTGACAATTACTACTCGCATAGTGTCAACAGGCGGTCCGCATGCTACCAAACTACGAGTATCGCCATTACCGTTGGGTGCAGGCTCGACATGATTTTCGGTCAACGCCGTATCGTTGAAGGCCCGTACGGTCGCGCCGCTGCCACGACGCGCGCCACTAACCATGAGCGTCGTCTCCGCCAAACCGTAGCAGGGATAAAAGGCGCTGGGTTTGAATCCACAGGGGGCAAATGCGGCGGCAAAGCGTTCGAGCGTTGCGGGCTGAATGGGTTCGGCGCCGACGAAGGCCAGTGCCCAGGAGGAAAGGTCAAGAGTTGCTCGTTGCTCGTCGGTGATATTGCGGACACAAAGGTCGTAGGCGAAATTGGGCCCGCCGGAGATATTTGCCCGGTATTTGCTGATAGCGGCCAGCCAGTTGATGGGTTTCTGGAGGAAGTCGGCTGGTGAGATGATGACGTTTGTGACACCGGCGACCACCGCGACCATGACGCCACCCACCAACCCCATATCATGGTACATGGGCAGCCAGAACACGGCACTGTCCTCACGATGCAACCCGAAAGCATTGTGTATGGCGTGGGTGTTATCAATGAGGTTCGCGTGACTAAGCATTACCCCCTTTGGCTGGCTGGTCGAGCCGGAGGTATACTGAAGCATGGCAAGAGTGTCGGATGCGATGGCAGGTTCGCTCCATCGCTCGGCCAAGGCATCTGGAATCTCGTCTGTGGCTAACCATCGTATCCGGGAGAAATCGGCCGCTTGACCACTTTTGTGCCCAATCATTGATTGGAACTGAGCTGAAGCGGAAGAAGTGCTCAGGGCGATACTGGCCTCGGCGTCGTCGGCGACAGCGTGGAACCGATTTAGCATACGGTGGCGATGCGGCGGGTAGGTTGGCACCGCCACGCAACCGGCGAACAGGCAGCCGAAGAAGGCCGCAATGAAGTCGAGGCCTGGTGGATAGACCAACAGCACTCGCTGGCCGGCAAGGCCCATGTTTTGTAAGTGGGCAGCGATGGCGCGGGCCCGCTGTTCCAACTGGGCGAACGTCAGGACGGCTTGCTTGGACTGGCCATCGAGCAGATGAATAAATGCGGATTTTGCCGGACTTTCCTCGGCGTGGCGGCGCAGCGTGCGGATCAGATTGTCGCTGGCCTGATGCGGACTAACTCGCTTTTTTGTGTAAACCGGCATATATGCTTTCCATGAACATCATTACGGCTGGTACTGCCGACTTCGCTCACAATTTCTTAGCAGTCGTTTTAACAGCTTGCCATTACTCCATTTTGTACTAATTATAAAACTTGAAGCGTACAAAGCAAGTTCATTTTACTTAGGGGTTTTTCGCAAGGATAGTCGTAGTAAATCCTTATATCGTCATACCCAAGGAGTGCTTCTTAAGTGAACCATCTCACCAAAATGTTTTTCAAAAAAAACCTAAGTTTGAGCATTTTACTTGCCGGGCCCCAGAGATAAGTGTATGATAACGCCGAACCTGGGTACGGAGCCGCATGAGAAATATCAGCTTAAATGCAACCGACAGAGTAACTATACTCTATAACGTCGTCGTGGTTATTTTCACCTTCATTTTCAGGGCAAAAATAGCGTCATACGGTTGCCATCTCGTATTTAACCTCTCTGTTGTCCTTTTGATCCTCTTCTTATGCCTGAGGAAGGGAAGTGTATTGGCACGCACCGCGAGCATGTGGTATCCGTTGGCCTTGTACGCCCCTCTTTATTACCAGACCGGATTGATTAACAGGGTCGTCATACCCGGGTTCCTGGATGACTTTTTTATGAATCTGGACGTCCGTATCTTCGGCAAATTCCCCGGGCTTTTCCTCAATGAGGCATATAGAAGCGCTTTTCTCGATGAGTTTTTTCACTTTTTTTACTTCAGTTATTATCTGATAATTCCCCTGACTGCCATTTTGCTGTACCGCAAGGATACAAAGCTCTTCGAGCGTTTCGTATTCCAGCTTTCCTGCCTGTTCTACGTTTGTTATATCATATATATATTCCTGCCCGTTGAGGGACCGCTCGCATTGCGAAATGAATATTATCTTCAGCACGGCTTTTTTCGCAAGATTGTGGATTTTGTTTACTCAGCCGGAGAAAATCCTGGCGCAGCTTTCCCGAGCTCCCACGTTGCAGTTACGTTTCTCGTGGCGTGGTGGGGAAGCAAACATTTTAAAAGAATGAGAATCTTTTACTGGCTGACCTGCCTGTTCCTGTCAATTGCCACCGTTTATTGCATATT
>JBELAA010000151.1:0-6703 GCA_049509315.1 Sedimentisphaerales bacterium
GGCGGCTGGTTCTGCAGCGGGTAAACAACGTATGGTATCGATTGCTGGATGCTCTCGCTGTCAACGTATGCGATAATTGAGGCAATCAGCGCGTGCTGCTCGGGCGTGGCGTTGACCATCAGGGAGTTGGTCGATTCGATTACCACGACCTGCGGCTCCTCAGTGGGAAGCTCGGTATCACCTCCCGCGGCCTGCGGCGCTTGTGCAGGTGTCGGTGTCGGCGGAACCGCCGGCTGGCCCTGCTCACCGCGAACCGACCTGGATGTGATTCTGCTGCCGGGTGTGGTGGTAGTGTCGCGGCTGACGCCGACGATGCCGAGGGCTTCGAGCTTCTTTCGGACCTCTTCGGCGTCAACATGCTGGATTTCATAAACACGCAGCGTCCTGAGGTCCTGCTGGGCTACGTCGAGAGAGTCGATGAGGTTGTCAACTATGGCAAGCTCATCGACGTTGCCTATCATCAGGATACGGTTGGTCCTTTCGTCGGCGTCGAGATAAATAGATGTTTTCGCAGAAGAGGGCGTTCCGGCGGGTTGCGCAACATTAACAGGCGGACGAGCTATTGGCGGCCTCTCGCCGCGGCGGGGCATCGGCTGAGCGGGCGTCGCTGACGTGGCGACAACGGCCGAAATATCGCCCAACTGGTCAATAAGTCCCTTTATTTTCGGGGCGAGCGTCTTTGCCATAGTGTATCGAAGCTGGCGAAACTTGAACTGCTTTGGTTTGCCGGGCTTATCTACGACTTCGAGGAGCTGCTCGATACGATTCATTCTGTAGGCGTAGCCGGTTACGATGATGGTTCTTGTATTCTGCAGCTCGGTAACGGCGCCGAGCTTCATACCTTCCAGCAGGGTCTTGGCGTTTGAGGTGTCGATGTAATTAAGCTGAAAAATCCTCGTAACCACGACGTCGCCCGCCTTGACCCGGCCGCCCTGGCCATCCATAAGCATAGGGTCTATGTCCATAGCTTCACCGATAGGAACTATTGTTACAAGATTGCCTTTGCGGGTCATAACCAGGTTGGTAAATTTCATTACCGATTCGACAAGGGGATACAGCTCCCTTACCTTGATGGGGCCCTGAATTTTAAGATTGACCTGTATGTTCTTAATCTTGTTTTCATCGTAAACGTAATTGAGGTTGAGGTATTTGCCGACCAGGTCGAGAAGCTGGATAATATCGAGCTTGTCGGGCAGGGTAAGCTCGAGGGTTTCGTCGGCGTTGGGAACATAGTTCGGCTCATATACGTCTACGGTATTGTCGTCTTCTTTTGTTTCCTGTTTAGCCGCCTGGGCGGAAGGCGAATTGGCGTCCGGCTTATTCGGCTCAGGCGAAGCAGTTTTGCTTTTTCCGGCGGGTTTCTTTTTAGAGACATCGCCCGTAAACGACGCGGAGGCGGCGGTTTTTACCGTCTCTGTATCCGGCCCGCCAACGTGCGAGGTCTCGCCGGAGGCGGACGTACCCAGATTCTCTGTGTAAAGCTGCGGATTTGCGGCTGCCGCCTTTTTTTGCGATTTGGCCAGGTCTTTCTCCGCCTTGTCAAGTGAGCTTAAAAGCGAATTGAAAATCGCATTTGGCTCATTTTGAGCGTTGTTTGCCGGCTGCGACTCAACATCAGGCGCCATGGATGCAAGCTGCGGCTCACGGGGGACGGCCCTTTCGGCTATCGCCGTAATTTTGTCCATCATAGACACCGGGGCTACGGCAATCAGTGAGCCGTTATAAGTATCGAGAATGACCTTGTAAGGGGTGTTGCTCGGCGAATTTAGGAACGTCCCTATCGACACGGATTTGCCTTTGGTCTGGGGGGTCTGCAGGGGTTTAGGCATCGCCGCGGAAAGCTCGGTTTCCATCGCGCCGATGGCGGGCATTTTATTGGCGTCGGCAGCCGGCATAAGAACCTTCACGGCGTATTTTTCCTGCGAATCAACCAGCTTGAGCATATTTGACGCCCTGGCCAGCGACTCCTGGTCGGCGGTAACAAGCAGCATATTTGCATCGCTGAGTTGCGAGGATTTTGCGATATTAACATCAGCCAGAAGCTGCATCGCATCCTGAGGCATTATGTTTCTAAGCAGAAAAACCCTGTATCGGTCGTTACTGGTGTTCTGGGCGCCGGCAAGAGATGCCTTGAGCGTTACGAGCAGGCATATCAGCAGGGCGAATCTTAATTTTAAGGCCATAATATTCTCCAGTTCGTCAATCACAAAAGCAGCCGAAGGTCTTTGCGCATAACAGGCACGCGCAGGAGCCGCCCAACAGGTCGGCAACCACACTAATTAAGACAAACAGGCAGGCAAAAAGTTCCCCCGTCACTCATTGATTATTGATAATTGATGAGGGATTAAAAACCTCATTTTTCGCTTAGAATTGCGGTTTATTTGTTTGGGTCGGTGTTTTGTTTTTCGATTTGCTCTAATTGTTCTAATGCCTTGGCCAGCTCTTCCATTTGTTTTGCTTCTTCGGGACTGACCCGCGAGGTATTTGCGTCATTAAGCTGCTTTTGCACAGTTTCTTTTAAAGCAGAGACACTTGCCGCCTGTTCAGCCGGCGTAACGGGCTGGGGCTGAGGCGGCTCGATTCTTTGCTGGGTTGCCGGATTCTGCGCGGTCGGCTCGTTAGATGTCGAAGGTTGAACATTCCTGCCGGTCTTGCGAAGGATAGCGTTATCCGTCTGTCTTTTACGCATTCCCGGCCGGCTTAAAGCCGGAGACGCGGGGTTGTCTTCCTGCGGCGCTGCTGTGGAGATAACGGCCGGCGTAGCCGCTGGACTTATTCTCTGCGATTCAGCGGATGAATCGGCCGGGATTGCAGATTTGCTTTTGGAAGCGCCTTTGACCAGGTTCCGCCAGGGCTCCTTAACTGTTACGTTCATTTCGAAAGTCCTCGAGCTGTCGCGAACGGTTACTGAACCGTCGTTGACCTTCTCAATCAAAAGATGACCTACCGAATTTCCTTCTCTTACCCAGTAAAGCCCCTGTCCCGGCTCATCTATCAACGCAAACGACGTTCCTGGTTTGCCGGGGTAATAGCTTGTTCCCACAAGATTGAATTTGGGGGTTATCGTCGGTGCCATAGGCGCAGGAGTGGAGGGCTGTGTTACAGGAGAAACAGAAGGTGGCGGCGTCGGATTAAGGGTTTTCGAAAGGTCTGCCGCCTGTTTTACCAAAGGCGAGATTTGGTCGTCTTTTGGAGCCGTTTTCCCCTTGTCTGCGCCAAATTGCTCCACGGCCCCGGGTCTCTTGATAAATTCCTGGGTTTTAGAATCCTTGCCCGCGCCAAACACTACGGCGTAAACAAGCAGAAACACCGCTAATGCAAAAATCGCAATGCTGATTATTCGTATTGCCTTAACCATATTATCGCCTGCTTATTTGACAATTTTGGGCGAATTTGGTTCCCCGATTATCCTTCGGCGTATTTGCGGGGCTTTTGGTGGGCGCCAGTGGATGACTTTGTCGTTGTATTGCTTTTCATTGGCTAAGTAATCGGCGCTGTGTTCGGAGGTGTGGCAGTCGGTGCAGGTCGATTTGGGGCCTGCGGTCTGGATAGCGCCGAGTGAGCGGACGTGCTCTGAGCCGGGGCCGTGGCAGTTTTCACAGCCGACGTCTTCCAATTGAGGCGTTTGTGCCGACGTTATAAAGCCGGTTTCGTAATCCATACCGATGACGTGGCAAACGACACATTCAGGGTCGTAATCGGAATTCACGTCAACGAGCGAAAGCATAGCATTGGCGTGCCTGCCTTTTTGGGTTGTGGTTTTCTCGCCTGGGATGACGACCGGCGGGCTTGTGAGCCATTTTTGATATTCGTAATCGTGGCAGAGTTTGCAGGATTTCGAGCCGACGTATTGCAAATGAGCGGGTAGGGGGAATTTGGGGTGTTTTTCGAGAAGGCGGGCTTCTTTGACTAATCGCTGATAATCCCTGTAAAGCTCGACAAGCGACTGATTCTGGGCGAGGTCTTCGGTAACTGCAACAGACCTGAATGATAACTGAGGTTTAGCCGGCTGCGAGGACGAATCAATATCGATATTGATTTGACCTACGTATTTACCAAGCCGGCCCTGAGCGATAATCACAGGTTTTTTATTAACCTCACTGATGAGTGTCGGCTCATCAGAGTGCGGCGGTATGAGCATACTATCGATAAAGGACAGGTTTGAGGCGGCTTCAATAAGGTCAGGGTTGGCAAGAATGAGGATGAAGACAACAGCATTGCTTGATGGATTAACTGATTCTTTTAATTGAGTAAGCTGCTCGGCAGTATCTGCTGTCAGTATGGTTACATCGATTCCCGGCCCCTCGGCTGATGAGAATTGCTTTGTGAATTTCATGGGAAAATTAATTTCACTGGTTTGATTTTCAGGAGCGGATGTTATGCAGTTAAACAGCCGATTTAGTCCGTCTATAAGCCCGGCCTGGCGGGCGATTGTAATATCCTGGCCGGTGAGGTTAACCACATCATAGCCGAGCAGGCCGAATGCCTGGACAATGACGTTGAACTTGATAAGGTTTTGCTCGGTTGATTCGGGAACCAGCGCGCCGGTGTCGAGAATCAGCCGGTTTTGAGAAGGGACTGTATTAAAGACGGCGTCTAATCTTTCGAGTCCGCCGAGCTGCCCGCCCGAGCAGCCGCAGGGTTTCATTGACCCAAGCTCGTTACCGGTGAAAAAGATGGTGATATTCAGCGGGGCGCTTTTCACCGCAGAGCACGCCGAGAACGCAGAGAATAAAATAAACAAGAGTAACCTCTGCGGTCTTTGCGTTCTCTGCGGTAAACAATCATCCGTCATCCGTTATCCGTTATTTCAGCCGGAAGAACCCGCGGCAGCTAACGTCGACCGTATCGCCGTCATCGGTTTTTATAGACACCGTATCGGTGAACATTCTTAGTGTTTCTTTGCCCTCGGCTTTGGGAGGGGTTATCTCGATGTTTAGCTTGTAGCGATTGCCCATTTTTTCCTTGCTGAGAAGCTTTGTCGTCCCTTCTTTCGAGGTTACCGAGGCGATTTCGAAGTTTTCATTGTAGTTGTTGAGCAGCCAAACCTCTTTCTGGACGGGCTTTCCCGGCTCTGCGTTTATGATATTAATGGCGGGAGGGTCCGGCCGGAATCGCGGAATAAGGCCGAAAGGTATTGTAACGGCGGAACAATCTGGATGAGTAACTTTTATCTCGATTCTTCCGAAGCTGTTGGTTCCCATTTTTGCGGCGTCGAGTTTGGTTTTAAGAACAAACTTTGCGGCAGATTGCGCGGAATTGAAATCGGCCGTTACGGCGTCGTTGGTGGAATCAATTTGAGCGATTTTGAAAAACTGCTGGTCAACGCTTTTAATGGTAAGCTCGGCAACGCCGGCATTTTCGCCTTTGAGCTTGTATTCCAGCCGCTCGGGCTCAAAAGTAACCTTCTGTGTAATTGACGCCTTTATGGTAAGCTCAACATTGGGATTATTGGGGTCATTTGAGAGCACGTGGAGATTTCTTGTTCTAAGGCCGACAGTGGCGTCGGCGTTGTACTGGACCGAAATTTTTCCGGATTCGCCCGGGGCGTAATCATTTTTCTCCAGCTTAAAAACGGTGCAGCCGCAGGTCTTGGTTACCTCGCTGATTATAAGTTTGCCCTCGCCTTTGTTTTGGAATTTGAACTCGCAGGTATTGACCGATGAGGGCGCAACCAGGCCAAAGTCGTGTTAAGAGACGGCATCGTTTTGCTATCCGGTGACGCGGCATAACAATTCTGTAGAATCAGTGCGCAGCAAATTATAGAAAAACCTGTAACTGTTCGACCGAAACTCATTTTTATGTCTCCAAAAAAATTAGCGAATCGAAAGCAATTTACCCTTTACGGGTTACCCGATAATCTCAAAATAACAGAAAAAAAACCGTCTGGCAAGTGAATTTAAGCAAATACACGGCTTTAAGGCATTCTATGAAACCGGATTTTTTTATCAATATCCATTCCGGTAAAAACCATTTTCCTGGGTCAAACGTAATCATTTTCCGGGACGTTGCAGGCGATATGGCCTGAAAGCAGGCCGGAAAGCCCTTATTGATAATGCAACGCCGCTGGACACCCGATTTCATAACGGTTAAGATAAAATACAGTTATGGAATAAATTTGTTCGGGCAACGGTCTCGGCAGCGCCCTGATAATTTTCGCTTATCGCGGCTATTGCCGGCAGAAGCCGAATCGGAGCAAAAAAATGGTCAATAAAAACATCGAAGTATCGATAGTAGCGCCGTTATTGAACGAGCAGGACAACATCGCCCGATTATACAGCCAGATAAACGAGGCGATGCGAAACAACGGCAGCTACGAGATTATTTTCGTGGACGACGGCTCCACCGACGACAGCTTCCGGGTTTTGTCCGAGCTGCATAAAAAGGACGGCAATGTCAAGGTCATTCGGTTTCGCAGGAATTTCGGGCAGACGGCGGCGTTATCGGCGGGTTTTGCCCACGCCAGGGGAAATATAATAATCGCAATAGATTGCGACCTTCAGAATGACCCATCGGACATACCGCAAATGGTGGAAAAACTTCACGAGGGGTATGACGTGGTCAGCGGCTGGAGGAAGAAAAGGCACGATAACGCCGTAACCCGGCGGATACCGTCGATTGCGGCAAACTGGCTTATCGCCAAAATTACAGGGGTAAAACTGCACGACTTCGGCTGCACGCTCAAGGCGTACCGGCGCGAGGT
>JBELAA010000152.1:0-9806 GCA_049509315.1 Sedimentisphaerales bacterium
CATTTCTGTTTGTTTGATACTGTTGTCATAGGTCATTCCTTTCAATTAGGTTAGATTTGTTTGTTACAATTCGCACAAATCATAACCGTTGAAGGGATGACCTTCATATTATCTAAACACTACGCAAGGCGGGACTTCGCTTCGAGGAGAATAAAAATGAAAAAATTATTGGCGTTGATTGTTGTGGTTGTGATATTGGGGATATGCCCATCAACGAAGGGATTGCTGCTTGTTTACAGGGTATCAAGCTCAGTGAAAGGAGTTGACGGCACGGCGGGGGTGACCTTGACGGTCCCATTCAAGGCGTATCTGGTTATGGATTTTAACGAAAGAGGGGTATACCGGGACGCGAATATGCTGATGTTCGGCAATAACGCGGACGGCTCAAAGGTATATTATCAGCTCAATGACAGCGACAGCAACAACCTGCTCGACACAGGCGTATGGAACAAGGGGATAAAGGCGCCGTATTTATTCGTCGGACTGGGGACATACGGGGCAGATAATCCTTTCGATTTCGAGGCGTGTATGTGGGGCAAAATGACGGTGAAAGATATAGGATTCGGCAAGGAGCATCTCTGGCTGGTGCCGACCTCGATGAAAGGTACTTTTACGGTATGGTATAAAATGCTGTACGACGCCGACCAGAATATTTCAGGGACCGGGGACGTTTCGGCCAAACTGGACCCGGTAACATACAACTTCAACGCGGAAGGATGGTCGAAGGAAGATGCGGTAGCGTTAATAATAAACGCACTGCAAGATAAGGATTACTCGCAAGGCGTTATTAAGATAGCAGGTGAGGCGAGAGAGCAATTTGAAATGCCCGCGCAAGCGGATGGAGGATTGTTTCCTGTAATAAAGAAAACGAGCCGGTAACTTTTTTCAATCATAAATTAAAAATCAAAAAGTAAATATAAAAATCAAGGAGGAAGACGCCGGGTTTTTATACATAAAAACATTTTTAAATGAGCGCAGGTCGGTATCGAATTTTTGTCATTTTTTAAAAGCCGCGTTTTTGTTAATAAAACGCGGCTTTTCTCGTTTAGCGGGGTCAAAAAAACGTGATTATGGGGACATTTAACGAGGGCGATTTTGACGCGTTTTTCAGGGCTATATTTTGTTGTAACTCCTTACAAGACAAGGATTTAAATTCTGGACTAATACAGTTGTTTAATACAGTTGTTGGAGGAAAGCGCGCAAGCGCTTTTTTGGATTTTCCAAAATTCTGAAAATTTTTTTTATTCCTTATGGTATAAGGAGTTAAGTACATTTCGGCCACTCCCAAAAACTGTTTTTTTGGTCAAAAGCGCGCAAGTTCGCGCCATATATATAGAGACCTCGTGGTCTCTCTTGTTCATAGTTTGTCGTTCGGAGTTCATAGTAACAACGACTAAGGATGAAGAATGGATCCCCGATTGCGGTTCCTATGGAGCTTGAGTCGAGGACGGGCAGGAGGATTAGGAATGAAGGTTAATGTGATGATTGGGATACCGAGGTGGTTAGACAGGGTGTGTGCGTGGCCGGTGATGGTTTATCGAAAGTGGAAGTATGGCTGCGCATTTCGGCGGATTTATTTAGGAGAAGAAACATACGCGATTGTGGACGTGGAAGATTATTACCGGTATGGCAAATTCCAATGGTGTATGGGAGGGACAGGGAAAAAGTGTTACGCGGCAAGAGGCGTCAGGGGAGCAGACGGAAAACTGAGAGTAACATTTTTGCACAGGTTGATTATGAATGCGCCGAAAGGGAAATTAGTGGACCACAAGAACGGGAATTCGCTGGATGACAGGAGAGCGAACATGCGGTTGGCGACGCGCAAGCAGAATATGCAAAACAGGCAAAAGACCAGCACAAAAACGTCGTCGCGTTATATAGGGGTATATTTCGACAGGGCGAGGAAGAAATGGGTTGCGGAAATCAATTACCGGAAGAGAAGAGTATTTTTAGGGAGGTTCGAGGCGGAAGAAGCAGCGGCGAGAACATACGATGAGGCGGCGAAGAGGTACCGCAAAGATTTTGCGAGATTAAACTTCCCGAAAAACTGAGGACGGAGGACGGGACTCGTCGCTCGAGAAGAAAAAACGGAAGACCAAGAAGAATGCAGAACAGAGAATGCAGAAAGCAGAACTTGCCCCGCAAGAATTTTTCTTCGAAAAATTACAAACGACTGCGGGGTCTTCGCTGCGCTACGAGGGGCGAAACAGGAAGAGGGAGGGTTTTGGGGAGGTAAACATAAAAATGAAAAATCTTAAAATTTTGTCGGGAAGGGTTTGACAAAGGGTGGAAATTCGTTAGAATAATGGGCTTTCGATAAGTAAGGAGTTCGTATGAAGACGTTTTTAATGAAAAAAGAAGATGTGAAGCATAAATGGTGGCTGGTAGATGCCGACGGAGTGGTTTTAGGCAGAATGGCCACGCAGATAGCGCTGGTGTTGATGGGTAAGCATCGGCCGACATATACGCCTTATGTGGATGGCGGGGATTCGGTAATTGTAATAAACGCTGAGAAGGTTAAGATAACGGGCAGTAAGGCCGAACATCGGGAATACGATTATTACACGCATTATCCCGGCGGGCACCGTTCCAAGACGCTGGCGGAGATGTTCGCGACGAAGCCGGAAAAAGTGATTGAAATGGCGGTCAAGAGGATGCTGCCGAAGAACAAGTTAGGCAGGTATATGATGCTTCGGCTGAAGATTGTGCGCGGCGAAAAGCACGGGCAGGCGGCGCAGAAGCCGGAAAAGATGGCGATTTGACACGGATTGACACGGTTTTTTTAGACACTGATGGTCGCGGCGACCACACAGATTAACACGGTTAAAAAAAGAAAAGGTGTGCACAGCACACCCTACAATAAAAAACAGAACGTTTGAGAAAGATAAGATTATATGGCGAAAGAAGAAACGACGGTAAACGTGGTGAGTGTCGGGCCGGCGGCGACGCCGGTGAGCAAAGGGCCGGACAAGGGCGGATATTACTGGGGCACGGGCAGAAGGAAAACGTCTGTGGCCCGTGTTCGTATAAGACCCGGCGCCGGCAAGATGCGAATCAACAAAAGGAATCTTGAGGGGTATTTCAGGACCGAGCAGGACCGGCAGGCGGTAATATCGCCGCTGGTAGCAGCGAAGGTCGAGAAGGCGTTCGATGTATTCGTGAACGTTCGCGGCGGGGGCACGACGGGACAGGCCGGCGCAACGATGCTGGGAATCGCCAGGGCATTGAAGAATTACGATATGACGCTGGCCCAGATGCTGCGAGACGGCGGCTACCTGACGAGAGACCCGAGAATGGTCGAGAGGAAAAAGCCGGGGCAGTCGGGAGCCGTCGAGAACCGAATCGACGGCCATTTTTATTATGAGTAACCCCCCAATAAATTGGGGGGCTAAATTGCGTCGCCGTGCCGGCGACGGCTAAACGAATACGAGAATAACGATTGGTTTTAAGGAGTAAATATGATACGCGTGGCGATTATCGGGGCAGGCGGATATACCGGCGTGGAATCGATTGAGATATTGCTGCGGCATCCTGAGGCGAGGGTTACGTATTTGACGGCGCTGCCGGAGGAGTGCGGGCACGTTGCGGACATTTACGGGCAGTTGCGGGGGCGGTGCGATATGATGATTGAGCCATTGGACCTCGACAAGCTGGCGGGTCTGGCGGATGCGGCGCTGTGCTGTCTGCCGCACAAGGTATCGATGAGCTATGTGCCGAAGCTGCTGGCGGCGGGGGTGAAGGTGGTGGATTTCAGCGCCGATTACCGGATTAAGGATTTGGCGGTGTATGAGAAATATTACGAGCCGCATACGGACCCGGAAAACCTGGCAAAGGCGGTTTACGGATTGCCGGAATTGTTCCGCGACAGAATCCGCGGGGCGAACCTTGTGGCCAACCCTGGGTGTTTCCCGACGGGAGCGGGGCTGGCGCTTGCGCCGTTGTTGAGTAACGGGCTGATTAAGACGACGGGGATAATCGTCAACGCCGTTACGGGGGTTTCGGGCGGAGGCAAGAAGCCGTCGGCGGGGTTCCATTTCCCGTATATGAATGAGAACATATACCCGTATGGCGTAGGGGTTCACCGGCATATGCCTGAAATTGAGCAGATTGCGTCTGAGATGGCGGGCAAATCGATTGAGCTGCTATTCCAGCCACACGTGGGGCCTTTTGACCGGGGGATTTTGTCGAGCGTTTATTGTGAGCCGGCGGTATCGGTAACGGCGGAGTCGCTCCAGGATGCGTTTAAGGAATTTTACAAGGGTGAGCAGTTTGTGCAGATTTTGTCGGCGCCGCCGGCGGTAAAGGACGTCGCGAAAACCAACTACGTGCATATATTCCCGACGTTTGTAAAGGGCAGGGTCGTGGTATTCTCGGTCATCGATAACCTGATAAAAGGAGCGTCCGGCCAGGCGATTCAGAATATGAATATCATTTTTGGCCTGGATGAAACGCTGGGCTTAAAATAGCCACAGAGAAAAAAGAAATTTTAGCCACAGAGGACACAGAGATAAAAGAAAGAATGGCGGAAGGGATTTTAAAAATAGCGACGTGTCAGTTTGCTGTGAGCGGGTCGATAAGGCGAAACGCGCAGCGGATTTGCGTGCAGATGCGCGAGGCCAAAAGGGCGGGGGCTGATATTACGCATTTTCCGGAATGTGCGCTGACGGGATACATCGGCTTTGATTTTGCGAATTTCGACGAATTTGACTGGGGATTGCTCGATGAGCAGACGCGGGAAATAGCGGCGCTGGCGGGGAAACTGGAATTGTGGGTGGCGCTGGGCAGCGTGGAACGGTCAGGCAAAGCCGGCAAGATAAGTAACTGCCTGCACCTGATTGGGCCGGACGGGAAAATCCGGGACCGATATGACAAGCGGTTTTGCACGAGATGGGAATTGAAAAAATTTACGCCAGGCAACCGTTTTGTCTTTTTCACAGTCAATGGCGTTAAATGCACGCTGTTGATTTGTTTCGATTTGCGGTTTCCCGAATTATATCGGGCGTTGTATAAGCAGGGGGTTAATTGCGTCCTGCAATCGTTTTACAATGCCCGGCAGAATGGGCCGAGCGTGCATACACATATTATGAGGCAAACGATGCAGGGGCACGCGGCGACGAATTATATGTGGGTGAGTATGGCCAACGCGTCGGGGTATTACTCGCCGTATCCGTCGTGTTTCATACAGCCCGACGGTGTGATTGCGGGGCAGTTGAAACAGAATAAGGCGGGGATTATGGTGAACACGGTCGGTTTGAGCAGGGAATTTTACGACCCGATGGCGGGGTTTCGTGAGATTGCGATAGCGGGCAAGCTGACCAACGCGACGGCAAGAAAACGCTGACGGTTTTAAGGAAGGTGAATTGATGGCGACGGTAAATGAGAATTTTTTAAAATTGCAGGCGGGGTATCTGTTTCCTGAGATAGGCAAACGCAGGCGGGCGTTTGCGGCGGCGCATCCCGAGGCGAAAATAATAAGTATGGGAATTGGCGACGTAACGGAGCCATTGGCGCCGGCGGTAATCGAGGCGATGCACAGGGCCGTCGAGGAGATGGGAAATAAAGAAACGTTTCGAGGTTACGACGACGGCGGGGTGGGGTATGCTTTTCTGCGTGAGGCGATAAGCAAAAATGATTATAAAGTCAGAGGCGTCGGCATCGATATAGACGAGATTTTCGTAAGCGACGGGGCGAAATCCGATACGGCCAACATACAGGAGCTTTTCGGGCTCGATAACATAATAGCGGTGGCGGACCCGGTTTACCCGGTGTATGTCGATACCAACGTTATGGCGGGCAGGACGGGGCCAGTGGCGGGACAGGGGATGTATTTGAAAATCGTATACAGGCCGACGACTGAAGAAAACGGTTTTGTGCCTGAGCCGCCGCGGGAGAGGGCCGATTTGATTTACCTGTGTTTTCCGAATAATCCGACGGGGGCGGTAGCGACAAAAGAGCAATTGAAAAAATGGGTGGATTACGCCAAGGAAAACAGGTCGGTGATACTTTTTGACGCGGCATACGAGGCGTATATAAGCGAGCAGGCGTATCCTCATTCGATTTATGAGGTCGAGGGGGCGAAAGAGGTCGCGATTGAGTTTCGCAGTTTTTCGAAGACGGCGGGATTTACGGGGGTTCGATGCGCTTTTACGGTTGTTCCGAAAGAGCTGCGGAGCTATACGAGGGCGGGGCAGAGCGTGGCATTGAATCCCTTGTGGAACAGGCGAATGTGCACGAAATTCAACGGGGTGTCTTATATCACGCAAATGGGGGCGGCGGCGGTTTATACGCCTGAAGGGAAAAAGCAGGTCCGCAGTGTAATAGAACTGTATATGAATAACGCAAAAATGATACGCGAGAAACTAACCGCGCTGGGATACAAAGTTTATGGCGGGGTAAACGCTCCTTATATATGGTTGAAAACGCCGGCGGGGTTCGGGTCGTGGGAATTTTTTGATTTGCTTCTTAATAAGGCAAACGTGGTAACGACGCCCGGGGCGGGTTTCGGGCCGGCGGGAGAGGGATACGTACGTCTCACCGCATTTGGTGAGCCGGCAAACGTCAAGGAAGCACTGGAACGAATCGCACGCATAAAATGAGCCAGGTGAGCGCATACATCGGGTTGGGCAGTAACCTGGGCGACAGGCGGGGATTTATCAATGACGCGCTGAAAATGTTAGGGCAGACGCAGGGTATTGATGGCGTCCGCGCAACTGAGCCGACTGAGACGATGCCATTGGGCGGGCTGAAACAGCCCCGATACCTTAACGCGGCTGCTGAAATCAAGACGAGCTTATCGGCGGAGAAGTTACATAGCCGATTGAAGGAAATTGAGGATGCCCTGGGTCGGCAACGAAGCGAGAAATGGGGGTCGAGGACTATTGACCTTGACCTGCTTTTGTTCGGCAGCGAGGTTATCAAAACCGATAAGTTGATTGTTCCGCATCCTGAAACGCATTTACGGTCATTTGTGCTCGTGGATTTATGCAAGCTGAATCCGAAACTGACGCACCCGGTTTTGAAAGAGACGGTCGAGGTTTTGGCAGGCCGGCTGAACGGCTGTAATTTTTTGCCCGCGGGAGCTAAACATTGCGCCGCCATGCCGGCGGCGGCTAAACAACTTATCAGTATCGCGGGTAATATCGGGGCGGGCAAGACGACACTGACGAAAAAACTTGCGGAGATTTTTTCCTGCGAGGCAATTTTGGAACGATACGATACAAACCCGTTTTTGCCGAAGGTTTATGCGGGCGATAAGGCACTTGCGCTGGATTCGCAGCTTTATTTTCTCACAAGCAGGGTCGAGCAGTTAAGCCCTGAAGCACTGGACAAGAGTAAACGAGCAGTTACCGATTATGTATTTCAAAAAGAACTGATTTACGCGGATATATTATTGTCGAAAGAGCAGCGGGAGTTATACGGTAAGATTTACCAGCGTCTGGCGACGGGGATTACGGCACCGGCGATACTGATTTACCTGGCGGATTCGCCACAGGAATGTTTAAAACGCATTCATAGTCGCAACAGGCCATACGAGCAGCAGATACAGATGAGCTTTTTGGAGCGGATTGACGCGGGATATAAGAAACTTGTGGCGGAGTGGAATCAGTCGCCGGTGATAACGCTGACGGGATTTAATTGCCTGAGTGAAAAGGAAGTTGAGCGGGTCGCGGGGGAAATAGGGTATTATTTGAATCCGATAGTGGCGGACAGAACCCCCAGCAGAGCTGGGGGCTAAACGATAATGAAAAAGATGAAAGTTGCGAAAACAATTAAGGCGGTGAGGGCGCTGGTGAGGGCGGCGAGGACCTCTGGCAGGACAATCGGTCTTGTGCCGACGATGGGTGCTTTGCACGAGGGGCATATATCGCTTATAAAACGCAGTGTTAAAAACGGGGATTTTGTCGTGGTCAGTATTTTCGTAAACCCGACACAGTTCGGGCCGCGGGAGGATTTCAATAAATACCCAAGGCCTATTTCGGCGGATTTGAAGATATGCAAAGAGCAGGGTGTTGATGTTGTTTTTGCTCCCTCGGCGGAAGAAATGTATAAGGCGGGCACTGTTACGTGGGTTGACGTTGAGAAATTGAGTGAGCCGATGTGCGGGGAGTTTAGACCTGGGCATTTTCGGGGAGTGGCTACGGTTTGCGCAAAACTGTTTAATATCGTGTGTCCTGATTTTGCATATTTCGGGCAGAAGGACGCGCAGCAGGCGGCGATTATAAAGCGAATGGCCGCGGACCTGAATTTTCCGCTTAAAATCGTGGTTTGCCCGACGGTGCGGGCGGCGGACGGCTTGGCTTTGAGCAGCAGGAATCAATACTTGTCGGCGGAAGAAAGGCAGGACGCGACTTGTATATACCGGGCGTTAAAAGCGGGCGAGGAAATGATAAAAAGCGGGGCGAGGTCGCCGAAAACAATCATCAGCAGAATGCGTAGAATAATAAGCGCTTCCTCTGCACTAACCGGTATTGATTACATAAGTATAGTTGACGCTGATAGTTTGCAGGGGCTTAACCGTATCGCCGGAAGGGCGCTTATCGCGGTCGCTGTCAGGATGGGTAAAACCCGCCTGATTGACAATATCATAGTGGACGCAGGGATTTAATGAAATATAATGACGCGGTTATTAACCGTTTGGATGAGAGACAACAATGTTATTGAAAATGTTAAAATCGAAATTGCATCATGCCCGCGTTACGGAGACGCGGCTTAACTATCCCGGCAGTATTCTTATTGATTCGACGCTGATGAAAAGGGTGGGTATTCTGCCTTACGAAAGCGTGCTGGTGGCGGATTTGAATAACGGCAACCGGGTCGAATTCAGCTTTGCTTATTGCACCCCCGCGGAGGCCCACAAGCTGAAGCCAAAGGTAGTTTTGCTCGACAAGCACAACAAAATCATAAATAGAAAATCATAAATAGAAAATTAAAAATGCATCCTGAACTTTTCAGAATACCGTTTACGGAACTGACCGTTAAGAGCTACGGCCTGATGTTAGTCATAGGCTTTTTGTCGGCGGTTTACATTGTCAGGCGATTGAGCTGGGATATTACCCCCGACCCCAATATGATTACAAACTTGTCGCTTTACACCCTCGTCGCGGGCGTCGTGGGGGCGAGGATTTTTTACGTTCTGCATTATTATGAGAATTTCAGGGGCGATTTTGCCGGTGTGTTTAAAATCTGGCAGGGGGGATTGGAACTTTTGGGGGGCGTGCTGGCGGCCATCATCGTTATTATACTTTACCTTCGATACCACAAGCTGCCTGCTCGCAGGTATCTTGATATACTGGCAATCGGGTTAATGCTTGCGCTGGCGTTCGGGAGAATCGGGTGTTTTCTTAACGGCTGCTGTTTCGGCAAACCGAGTGATGCGCCGTGGGCGGTGAGGTTTCCGTATAATTCATTGGTATATCAAAGTGAGGTTCTGCCGAATCCGGCCCGAGGCAGGCCTGAGCCGGAATTGAAGCTGCCGGCTGATTTTTTCGGTTATATGGATGAAAATAACGTATGGCGGCAGGGATTAAAGCCGTTTGATAAACTGACCGACGAACAAAAGCAGCAGGTAACAACCGGGCCGTATCGGTGCCTGGCGGTCCACCCGACGGAATTGTATTCATCGGCAGACGCAGCCATTCTGGCGGGGCTGCTTTACCTTTTCTGGAGACGTTCCCGGAAAGCCGAACAATCCAATACGCTGAAGTTATTCGCCAAACCCGGCTCAACCTCTGTGCTTATGCTTATTTTATATGGCTTAGTTCGGTTCTTCGAGGAGTTTTTGCGCGACGACAGCCCCTTCGAAACGG
>JBELAA010000153.1:0-5668 GCA_049509315.1 Sedimentisphaerales bacterium
CCCGATACGCCGGCATACAATTCCGGTCTTGACGCCGGCGACATCATCGAGAAAGTCAACGGTATGCCGACCAAGGATATGCCGATTAACTGCGCCGTCAAAAATATAACGGGGCCGGCGGGGACAAAAGTTACGCTGTCGATAAAGCGCGAGAGCGAGACGCAATTACGCGATATAACGATAACCCGCGCCAAAATAGTCGTGCCTTCGATTCGCGGCTGGCAAAGAACGTCGCAGGGAAACTGGCAATATATGGTCGATGAGCAGGAGAAAATCGGCTACGTGCAGATAACGAGTTTTTCCGAAAAGACGGCCGGCGACCTCAACAGCGTGCTTACGTCGCTCGAAGCGGCGGGGATGCGGGGTTTGATTCTGGATTTGCGGTATAATCCGGGCGGGATTTTCGACGGCGCCGTCGAGGTAACGGACGAATTTTTAAGCGACGGCCTGATAGTAATCACCCGCCCGCGTTTCGGAATGCATGTTTACGAATCGGCCAAGGAGGCCGGAACTCATCCCAATTACCCGCTGGTAGTGCTGATAAACCCGGGCTCGGCAAGCGCATCGGAAATCGTCGCAGGGGCGCTGGCCGACCCCTCGCATAAACGGGCGACCTTAGTGGGGGAGCGGACACACGGCAAGGGGGTCGTGCAGGGAATTACGCATTACCCGGGCGAAGGAGCACAATTGAAATATACGATGGCAAACTGGTATCTGCCTTCGGGCCAGAAGATAAAAAGCCAGGATGAGGCAAAAAAAGAAGGCGCCTCGGACTGGGGCGTGGCGCCCGACGTGGCGGTGACGCTACGCAGCGACGAGATTCGCAGGATGTTCGATATCCAGAGAGACAACGACGTTCTGGCCAGGGCCGGCCACGACGATGCGCTGGCCCCCGTCAAAAGGCACACACTTAAAGAGACGATTGAAGACGACCCGCAGCTTGCGACAGGGCTTCTTGTAATAAAAAGCAAGCTGATTGGCCAGCAGGCGCGGGCCGAGAAACTCAAAAACCCGAAGTCGGATTCCGCGGACGCTATTGCTGCGGCAGGCAAATCCGCCGCAGGCGGGTAAATCCTGAACAAACACAAATGAACGGATTTTAAGACCCAAAAACTATGGCCGACAGATTCGAACAAGGCAGGCCCATTCGACTGGCTCAGGGCAGGCAGGAGAAACTTACACAAATCAAACAAATGGGTATTGACCCATACGGGGAGCGATACGAAGGGGCACAGCCGGCAGCAGATGTGAAGAGCAGCTTTAAGGATGGAGAAGAAGGCCAAAAAGCCAGATGCGCGGGGAGGATAGTATTATTACGGGATATAGGCAAATTGATATTCCTGACGCTGCGGGATTCGAGCGGGACGATTCAGGCGGGTTTGAGCAAAAGTTTGTTAGAAGCGAAATGGGGCTTCATAAAGCTGCTCGAAGTCGGCGACATAATCGGCGTTTCAGGCGGGTTAGGCAAGACAAAGACGGGGGAAATAACGATATGGGCCGACGAGGTCGTGCTGTTGAGCAAATCGGTGCTGCCGCCCCCTGAAAAATGGCACGGCCTGGCGGATATCGACCTGCGATACAGGCAGCGATACGTGGATTTGTGGGCAAATCCCGACGTGATGACGCTTTTCAAAAAACGCAGCGCCATAATCAGGACAATCAGGGAATTTTTGACGGGTCGCGGATTCGTCGAGGTTGAAACCCCGATGATGCAAACAATCGCGGGAGGCGCCGCCGCAAAGCCGTTTATCACACATCACAATACGCTCGATATGGATTTATTCCTGCGAATTGCGCCGGAGCTGTTCCTCAAACGACTGCTTGTCGGCGGAATGGAAAAAATTTTCGAGATTAACCGCAACTTCCGCAACGAGGGACTCAGCCCCCGCCACAACCCGGAATTCACAATGCTCGAACTTTACCAGGCATACGCCGATTACAATGTGATGATGGATATTACCGAGGAAATGATTTGCCTGCTGGTCGAGAAATACTGCAAAGAGGGAAAATCACAGTTCGGCGATAAGCCAATCGATTTCAAGAGGCCCTGGCGGCGTGCGATATACGCGGAATTACTAAAAGAATTTGGCGATTGCAATATCGAGGACATCAACAGCGTTCGAGCAAAGGCCGGACAGCTTAAAATCGAGCATACGAATATGGATGACGCCGTGGTAATTAACGAAGTGTTCGAACAGACCGTCGAGGAGAAACTGGTCAATCCGACTTTCGTAATGGATTACCCTGCGGCCCTGTGCCCGCTGACCAAACGCAAGAAAAATAAGCCCGATATAGCCGAACGGTTCGAGCTGTATATTGCGGGAATGGAATTAGCAAACGCCTATACCGAATTGAATGACCCTGCGGTGCAGGAGGAAAATTTCCTGCATCAGCTTAAAGGCCAGACCGAAACAATGGCGACGATGGACCACGACTTTGTTACCGCCCTGAAATACGGGATGCCGCCGGCCGGCGGGCTGGGAATAGGAATCGACCGGCTGGTTATGATTTTGACCGGCGTGACGAGCATTCGTGACGTTGTGCTGTTCCCGTTATTGAAACCGATAGTTTAGCCACAGAGTTTTTTAGCCACAGAGGACACAGAGGTCACAGAGAAGTAAAAAGAAGAAAAATAAAAAACCTCAGCGCCTTAGTGTCTTTGTGTCCTGGTGGTGGAGAAAAGATGCTGAAATTATTTTTATGGCTGCGGTATCTTGGCAAGAGGAGGGTAGTGCTGCTGAGTATCGCGGCTGTCGCCATTTCGTGTGCACTTCTGATAACAGTCGCCAGCATATTCACCGGCTTTATCGACGCGTTCGAGCAAAGCGCGGTAAACGCGATGGGCGACGTTATTTTGTCGCCGGGCGGGGACGTCAAGGATTATCAGGAACTGACCCGCGAGCTTGAGAAGCTTAAAGAGGTTAAGGCGGCTGCGGGGACATTAACTACGCAGGGACTTCTGCACTTAGGCAAAGGCAACGTAAGGGCGGTGGAAATCTGGGGTATCGAGGTGCAAAAAGAGGGAAAGGTTACTACATTCGAGAAATCGCTGCTGAAAGGCAAGACGACGGAACCGCAGGCCGAAGGTAATGCAATAGAGGGCTATATCGGGATAGGCGTATTGGCCGAACCAAACGAGCAGACCGATGAATATGATTTTAACGCCGTTGAAAAAATGGCCGGTCAGCAAGCCGTTATTACAACTGGCTCTGCTATTAAAAAAGAGGACGGAGCGGAGCAATTCAAGAGACGGACGATACAATTTACGATTGCCGACGTCGTTTTCACGGGGATTTATTATCTCGACAGCCGGCTCGTGTATCTCCCGATAGACCGGCTGAGCAAAGCAATTTACCCTGAGCTGGACCAGCCCATCGCCAGGCAGATTCACATCAAGCTTGACAAAAATGTCGACTCTGCGGCTGCGATTTCGCAAATTCGCGGAGTATGGGAGACGTTTGCTGCCGAAAAGCTCGGCTGGGGTCAGCAGCAAATACAGTGGGCAAGAATTGAGACGGCCAGACAAATGCAGGCCAGATACGTAGCCGAGATTCGTAAGCAAATGGGCGTCCTGCTTTTGATATTCGGGGTGGTGAGCTTGAGCGCTGTGCTGCTGGTTTTCTGCATTTTTTATATGCTCGTGGAGCACCGCAGACGAGACGTGGCAATCCTGAAAAGCTGCGGCGCGACAAACATATCAGTTGCGATTGTTTTTATTGGATTCGGCGGATGTATAGGCGTAATCGGCGCAGGTCTCGGAACCGCGCTGGGTTACTATATTACCAGGCACATCAACGCGGTTGACGAGTGGATAAGAATTATATTCGGATTGAAGCTGTGGAAAGCAAGTGTTTATATGTTCAGCACGATACCCAACGAGGTGGACTGGCAGGCAGTTGTCTGGATTGCCGTCGCGGCGATAGCCGGCGCCGTGTTAGGCGCAACTATCCCGGCGGTATCGGCGGCGTTAACAAAGCCGGTTAGCATTCTGCGTTACGAATAGGATTTGGAATTGTATAAACTGATTTTGGCAATTCGTTATTTTTATAAAAGGCGTGTAAGCCTGGTCGCTCTCGCGGCGGTGGCGCTTTGCGTGTTTATCGTCGTTGTGGTAATGACTGTTATGAGCGGGCTGGTCGGCGAATTCAAAGAAAAGAACCATAATTTCACGGGCGATTGCGTCGTGGGAACTGAATCGCTTGTGGGCTTCCTGTATTATGAGGATTTTATTAAGGAACTGAACTCGGCAGATTTTGTGCAGGCAGCATCGCCCGTTATAAAAAGTTATGCCCTTGTAAACGCGGGGAATTCGCAGGGTATGGGTATCGAGATAATGGGTATCGACCCCGGTCAATACAGCGAAGTTACCGGTTTCGGCCAATCGATTCATTATCATAACAATGATGCGTCGCAGGCGTTTGAGCCGACGACCGACCCGAATATGCCTGGTTTTGTCGCCGGTATCGACCTGTGGATTAACCGCAATGAAAAGGGCGAGTATTATTATGAGTCAAATCCCAATGCAACGCCTATGACGGTAACGTGTTTTCCGCTGACTGCCAAAGGCGCATTGGCAAAAGCAGGGACAGATTTAGTGAATTCAAAAACATTTTATTTCAGCGACTGCTCTCAAACGGGGCTTGCCCGCGTTGACGGCTCGACGATATACCTGCCTTTCGCGGACGCGCAGTTACTTTGCGGAATGACCGAGCCGGTAAAAAGGGCGTCGTGGATTCATATCAAATTCAGGCCCGGAGTCAATCTCGACGATGGCTGCCGGAAGGTGCGAACGCTTTGGGAACAATTCCGCGGCCGGATGCGAGGAAAGGAAAACGCTGATTTGCTGGCCCAGGTGAACGTGCAAAGCTGGAAAGAATATCGGCGAGCTTTTGTCGCGGGAATGGAAAAAGAGCAGATAATGCTTACGGCGATGTTCGGCTTAGTGGGGCTTACGACTGTTTTCATAGTCCTTGTCGTTTTTTATATGATTGTCAGCCACAAGACAAAGGACATCGGCATAATGAAAAGCGTCGGGGCATCGACGCCGGACGTGGTATCGTTATTTTTAGATTTCGCCGGGCTAATCGGGGCGGCGGGTTCGGCTGTCGGAATCGCGGGGGGCCTGTGGTTTTTGCGAAATATAAACGCGATTGAAAACTGGTTATTCGAGCGATTCGGGTTCCAGTTGTGGGACAGGACGATTTACTCGATAGGTGAAATCCCCCATCGGCTGGACTTAACAATGTTGTTAGTGGTAACGGGATGTGCTATTCTGGCGTGCCTGGCGGGCGCATTATTGCCGAGCGTCCAGGCGGCGATGGGCAAACCCGCCGAGACATTGCAGGTGAGCCAGTTATGAATGAAAATAATTTCATAATCGAAGCGAAGGACATTCATAAAACATACCGGATGGGCCTGGCGGAAGTCCGCGTCCTCAAGGGCGCCGATATCGCGGTCAAAAAAGGTGAATTTGTCGCTATAACAGGGGCGTCGGGCAGCGGCAAAAGCACGCTTTTGCACATTTTAGGGGCGCTGGACAACCCCGACAAAGGAACTGTGCTATTCGAAGAACAGCCGTTGAGCAGTATGAGCGGGGGCGAATTGAACCGCTATCGAAATAAAATGGTCGGGTTCGTATTTCAATTTTACCATTTGTTAGACGAATTAA
>JBELAA010000154.1:0-6604 GCA_049509315.1 Sedimentisphaerales bacterium
CGCTGGTCGGCAGGGGGCTGCGAGGCAGAATCGTCTCTTATAAAAGCGGCCATTCACTCAACCAGCAGCTTGCCCATAAGCTTTACGAGGCCGCCGAACGACAGGAACGCACCACCCGCTTCGGCTCCGACGCCCTTCTGGACATCAGGCAAATTACTAAAATTCTGCCTCACCGCTATCCCTTCCTGCTCATCGACAAGGTCATCGAGCTTGAAAGCGATACCTTCATAAAAGGCATAAAAAACGTTACTTACAATGAGCAGTTTTTTCAGGGGCACTTCCCTGGCACGCCCATTATGCCCGGTGTCTTGATTGTCGAGGCAATGGCGCAATTATCGGGGCTTTTGTTCGCCCAGCGGCTCGAACACACCGGGAAGCTGGCCGTCCTGCTCAGTATGGATGACGTCAAGCTGCGAAAGGCCGTCGTCCCAGGCGACCAGCTCATACTTACCGCCGAGGCGGTCAAATCCCACGCAAGGACTGCCCACTGCAAATGCAAAGCGACGGTCAACGAGTCAGTCGTCGCGGAATGTGAGCTTAAATTTATGCTCGTGGATAATGATAAGCTTTAGAACGGACTAAAAATGAGCCAGATACATCAAACCGCAGTCATTGAGGATGGCGCACAGTTACAGGACGGCGTCGTAATCGGCCCCAACTGCTTTGTCGGCGCAGGCGCCGAAATCGGCCAGGATTCAATCCTCGAAGCCAACGTGGTAATCAGCAAAGACGTTAAAATCGGAAAACGTAATCATCTCTTCCCGAACTGCGTTGTTGGCGGTTTCCCTCAGATTCTCAACCTCGGCCCCGACGCCAAAATCGGCTCGCTGGAAATCGGCGACAACAATGTCATACGCGAGCAGGCCACCATTCACCCGAGTATGCATCACGATGGTAAAACAAAAATCGGCAGCAATAATCTCATTATGATTGGCACACATATCGGACACGACTGCACCATCGAGGACAAAATCGTCATCAGCAACTACAGCCAGATTAGCGGCCACTGCAAAATCGGGACAGGCGCCTGGCTGTCGGGCGTTGTTTTGCTTCACCAGTTCGTTACCGTCGGCAAATGGTGCTATGCCGCGGGTATGACAGGCATCAACAAAGACGTTCCGCCGTTTTTGATTGTCAGCGGCCATTACCCGTCCACGATTCGCGGCTTTACGACGCTTATAAACGCCTGTATCGCGACGATAAAACGCCCCTGTTGACCAAAGCCAAAGAAATGGCAGCAGAAACAGGACTCGACCCCAACGTCCGCGATATGCTCGAAGCAATCTTAAACAGCAATCGGCATCGCTACGGCAGATACCTTGAGACGTTCAGACATTAAATCTGACTGTAAACCATAATGGAAAAACTAAGAACCGCGGTTGTTGGGGCAGGCAAAATGGGCGAAATACACGCCCGCGTTTACTCGGAATTGCCGCAAAGCAACCTCGTCGCCATAGTCGATATCGACCTCGACAAGGCGGGTCGGCTTGCCAAAAAATACCGCTGTGAGGCGATTCAAAACGCCGCTGAGCTTGTCGGCAAAGTCGATGCCGTTACAATTGCCGCGCCCACTACCGAGCATTTCAATCTGGCAAAACCCCTGATTGAGGCAGGTATTCCCGTTCTTATAGAGAAACCCCTTGCGGCCGATACCGGCCAGGCGCAGGCAATCGTCGACCTCGCCAGGCAGCGTAATTGCCTCGTCGCCGTGGGCCATTCCGAGCGATGCAACCCCGTCGTTCAGGCGATGAAACGCCTGCAAATCGAGCCGAAATTCATCGAGTCGGCCCGAATCAGCCCATACCCCTTCCGCTCGACCGACGTCAGCGTAGTCCTCGACGTTATGATTCACGACATCGATATTATTCTGTCGCTGGCCGCCAGCAAAGTTGTCAGCGTCGAGGCGGTGGGCTTTGGTGTTATCGACCCTGATACCGAAGACATCTGCAACGCGCGCCTGACGTTCGAAAACGGCTGCATCGCCAACGTTACCGCCTCGCGCCTGGCACTGAAAACCGAACGCAAAGTCCGTGTTTTCAGCAGGCAGGCGTATCTCAGCGTCGATTACTTCAAAAAAACAGGCGTCTGTATCAAGGCCGCGCCGAACATCAACGTCGTTGAAAAAATACGCCAGCTCAAAAAGGCCGGCACATTCGCACTTTTGACGCAAAACTGGCAGGACCTGCTCCACGTCGAAAAACTCGACGTTGATGATAAAGAGCCGTTGCGCCTCGAGCAGGAGGCCTTTTTAAGGGCGGTCGCCGACAAGTCCCTGCGGCCCGAAGTCAGCGCCGAGGAGGGCCTTGCCGCTATGCAGTGCGCCGAAATGATTCTCGATTCGATGAAAAAACATAAATGGGATTAGCAATCTTAACCGTCCACCGTAAGTTCAACGGCAGCAGCTCTCCCGGCATAAAAGCCGACAATGCACAGAGGTCACAGATAAAAAAGTGTATAGAAGGCGAATAATAATTCTGGTAATCGGATGCGCGGTAATGCTGGCGGTGTGCGTCCTGCGATTAGCGGACTTGCAGCTTTTGTCAACGTCGTTTTACAGGGAGCAGGTCGCTCAACTGAAGGTTCAAAGCGGTGCGCTACAACAGATAAGAGCGCTGCGAGGCAGAATCTTAGACCGCAAAGGCGAGGCGCTGGCGGCCGATGAGCCGAAGTTCTGGCTGGGTGTACGTTATGGGCTGAGCCGCTTTATGGATGAGCGAGACCGCCAGGCAGTTGTAATCGACGCGGAAGCAAAAAATCAAGATGCAAATGATACCGATTTCAAGAAGATGTCCGCAGCCCGGCTGGATGACCTCGAACACTTGATAGACAAATGCGTTCAGTTCGGGATGCCCCGCGACGAGGCGGTATTGCGCCTGCAAAAGACCAATGACAGGATTTGGAATTTGCGCACGTTTTTAGCATGGGCCAGAAACAGCCCTAATCAGGAAATAATCCGCAAATACGGGGGAAATCTCAACAATATCCCGCTTGCCGAGGCGCTCGCGGACTTCGAAAACAGATTTACCGACCCCAAGAAGCGCCTGTCGCTAATTGCAAAAATAACCGACGTTGCCGAGACACGGCAGGTCTGGCCCGTCGTCGAGCTGAAAACCGACGACGACGTTTTCGCGGCGCGTGTGGAATTCCTGGACGTAAACGGGGTGCAGGTTTTTGCGAGGGGCGAGCGCGTGTACCCGTTCGGCCCGGCGGCGTGCCAGACAATCGGGTGGGTGGGCCAGCCCGGACAGGCAGACAAGGATTATTTCGCAGACGACCGCCTGGCAAGCTATCTCGACGACGAGGTGTGCGGAAGGGAGGATGGCGCCGAATACGTTTGCGAGGCGACCCTGCGGGGTAAACGAGGCGAGATGATTTACGACATCGACAAGCAGTTAATCCGCCAGACCGAGCCGCAGATGGGGCAGGACGTGCGATTGACAATCGATATAGCGCTGCAGCAAAAAATCGAGCGATACCTTGGCGACTGCATCGCAAATCCTAAGTGCAAATCAGCAATAGGCGCAGTTGTGTTAGACGCGAGGTCGGGCGATATACTGGCGCTCGTATCAATGCCGAATTACGATTTGAATTTGATTAGGCAAAACTACAGTGAACTTTCCAGCGACCCCTGCGAGCCGCTGCGAAACAGGGTGCTGTTCAAGGAATACCCGCCGGGGTCGGTTATAAAACCCGTCATCCTGACGGCCGGGCTTGAATCGGGGGCAATTACGGCAGGCGAGGTCATAAGCTGCCCCTCGCACGCGGCGCCGCAGGGCTGGCCCAATTGCCTGATTTATTTGCGCAGCCACGTCGGGCACGATACCCTGTGGGCCAACTATGCCCGTAACGCAATCAAGGGAAGCTGCAACGTTTATTTTTCACATTTGGCGGACCGAATCGACCCGCTTATTCTTCAAAACTGGCTATACAAGTTCGGCTATGGACGCAAATCGCCGCTCGATAATAACGAGCCACGGGATTTCAGGCAATACGCGGGGCGGATTTCAAATGACAGGCCCGACGTTCCGGTAACCAGTTTCGAGCAGCTGCCGGCATTAGAGCCGGGTGAAAGGCGGTGGTTCGGGGTAGGCCAGGGCAATCTCAGGGTAACGCCTTTGCAGGTTGCAAACGCGATGGCGACGCTGGCAAGAGGCGGCATATACAAACAGCCGGGATTGATTTATGACCCGTGCTCGATAGAACCGGAATCAATCGACTTGAAAATCTCATCGGCGACACTGGCTACGGTCTATGACGGTATGCACGCAGTTATTGAGGAATCGGGGGGAACAGCCAACAGGGAATTCGCGACTGCTCTGCGTCATTTCGCCTCGATGGGAGTAAAAATTTACGGCAAGACCGGCTCGACGGAAAAACCCGAGCACGCCTGGTTTGGCGGTTTCGCAAAAGACGGCTCAGGCAAAATGCTGGCCGTCGCCGTCGTTGTGGAAGGCGGAAAACAGGGCTCAACCGACGCCGCGCCTTTAGGCAGGGACATATTGCTTTTCTGCGCCGAAGCGGGTTACATAGGGCGATGAAAATCTCACCGCAGAGACCGCAGAGAAAAAGGAAGGTTATTTAGCAGCGAGATAGGTTTTTGGGATGATTGCGGGGCGGTTGTTTTCAAGATAGGTGAGGGTTTTTTCCAAGATTTTGCCCACGACTGGAGCGGCGATTGCGCCGCCTGTGTAGCCCTTGCCCAATGACATATCGGGTTTGCGGACCGAGACAAGCACAAGCACCTCAGGGTCATCGGCCGGAGCGCCGCCGATAAATGAGGCGACGTACTGGTGCTCGGCGTAGCCCCTTTCGCCGGCTTTGGCGATATTGGCGGTTCCGGTCTTGCCGAATACCTGCCATTTTTTGAGTTTGGCTTTTTTGCCTGTGCCCTCGTTGATAACGCCGGTCAGCGCCTCGGTAACAATCCACTTGGCGACTTTCGGGTCAACAACGTAGCCAACGGGGGGAGGCGCCTTTGTCATTTTGACGATGTTGCCCTCGTTATCGACGACCGCTTTTATAATATGCGGTTTGACGTTGTGGCCGCCGTTGGCGAGGATGCAGAAGCCGTGCATAAGCTGCATTGCGGTAACGGTGATTTCTTGGCCGAATGGTATGCGGGTAACGCTGTAGCCGGTCCATTTCGAGGGGGGCCAAAGCAATCCGGGCGCTTCACCGGGCAAATCCAGACCGGTTTCCCTGCCGAAACCGAACAACCTCAGGCCGTTATATAATTTTTCCGCACCCATTCTCTGACCGACTTTTGCCATCCCGATATTGCTGGAATTGACTAATATCTCTCGCGGCGACAGGTTGCCGAAGCCGTTACGGTATTCGCTGATACAGCCGAAACCCTTGCCGCAGTAGTTGCCGTTCTCGCAGAATATTTTATCGCTCAAGCTTACGACCTTGTCATCGAGTGCGGCGGCCATAACCATCGGCTTTATGAGCGAGCCCGGCTCGAACTGGTCGGTAATTGCCCGGTTTCGCAGGGTTTCAGGGTCGGCGGTATTGAAATGCTCCGGGTCAAAATCCGGCAAAGACACCATCGCGAGAATCTCGCCCGTTTTTGGCTCAGCCACAATTGCGACGGCCGATTCCGCGCGATAATTCTGATACTGCTCAAGCAGCGCCTCTCTTGCGAACTGCTGAATGGCGGCGTCCAGCGTCAGGATAATGCCGACGCCGTCGGTAACGTCGGCGTAGTGCTGTTTGAGCCGGATGGGCCGGCGAAATGCGTCGGCGATAAAAACGTTGCGCCCCGCCGAGCCGGCCAAATCCGAATCGTATTCAAGCTCGATACCCTCAAGCCCCTTGTCGTCGGCGCTGGTAAAACCCAGCACGTGGGACGTGAGCCGGCTTGCGGGATAATGTCTGACACTGTCGGTCTCGATGCCGACGCCGTGCACTTTGGCCGCCTCGGTAGCGGTGTTCGCGTCCGCGCCGACTAAGATTTTCACGAAACCGGGATTGTTGCCCTCGGTAATCATCTTACAGATTATGTGAGCGCCCATATCCAGAATCGGCGCAAGCTCAGTGGACGTGTCTTTCGGGTCAAGCAGAACACGCGGCTCGACAAAAACCGTCTGTATCTGGCTGCTTGCGGCCAGCACCCTCCCCCGGCAATCCATAATCACCCCGCGCTGGGGCTTGATTGTGGCAACCGCCTCCTGCTGCTTGACGCAAAGCTGCGAGTAGTGTTCTTCGCGAAAATACTGGAGATAAAAGCATCTGCCGGCCAGGGCGACAAAAACCGCTATCAGGAAACCAATCAGAATAATCGTTGCGAGGTTTTTCATTTCTTTTCCACCTGCCTCGAAACGCTGGCGGGGTTAATCAGATTTTCCAGCCGCAGTTGTTTAACCGCCAACTGCTGCCTGATGCGGTTCTGGGAAACACGCGCGGCGCAGATTTTGTAAAACGTCCTGTCGTTTGCGTTGCGAAGGCAGGTGGTGAACAGCATCACCGAAGTGAAAAAAAACGCAACAAATACGAGGTGAATCCCCAACCGCATAATTCGAACCAATTCTAAAACGCACCGGGTATTTTATTTTGCCGGCAGCTTCAATTTCATATCGACCTGAATGTCGTCCTCGCTGGACAG
>JBELAA010000155.1:0-6180 GCA_049509315.1 Sedimentisphaerales bacterium
GAAATCCGCCGGATTGTTATCTTTGGCTCATTCCTCAATTCTTCGGACCCGCACGATATCGATGTCGCGGTTTTCCAGGATAGCGATGACCAATACCTTACTTTGGCGTTGAAATACCGCAAACGAACCCGTGATATTGCGAGCATTATTCCCCTTGATATCATCCCCATCAGAAGGGACGCCTCATCCGGCTTTCTAATGGACGAAATCCGGCAGGGAGAAGTCATTTATGAAAGACGAAACTAAGAAATGGCTCATCTATGCCGAGGAGAATTTAGATTCCGCCAAGATTCTTCTCGAAAGCGACCTTTACAATCCTACTCTGCAAAACGTCCAGCAATCCGTTGAAAAATTTCTCAAGGCGCTTTGTATTGAGTCGGATTTGAAATTCAGAAAAACCCACAGTATCAACGAGATAGTATCCCTGCTGGCTGCAAAAAAACTTGAAACCGGTCTTGCCCCGGACGAATGCGACCTGCTCGATTCTATTTACCTTCCTTCAAAATATCCTCTCACCAGCGTATTGCCCGATTTTGAACCTGACGACAAGATATGCAAAAAGTGTATAACTATTGCAGAAAATTTAAATCAGCTGGTTTATAGAATTCTGGAAAAAACCGAATAGTGCAGTATTATGAATTACATTCCCGCCGACACAACGCTTGAAGCTCACAGAAAACAGGTTGAAATCCTGCGTAAATTGTCGCCGCAGAGTAAGGCGCTTATGGCAATGGAATTAACCGATAATATAAGGCAAATTGCTATCGAAGGCATCAGGAGCAGGCATCCTGAATTCAATGAAAAGCAGGTGATGAGAGAATTGCTGCGAATGTTAGTCGGAGACGAACTTTTTAAAAAAATTGCAGCCGCAAAAGGTTTCGAATAGATGCTTTCGCAAAATGGATTTATAAATCATATCGTTGAAAAATTGAAGCAGGCAGGCATTGAATATGTAATCTGCGGCTCAATGGCAGCGACTTTTTATGGTTTAATACGTTCAACACAGGATACAGATATCATTATCAATCCGACTAAGGAGCAATTATCAAAATTAATCGAACTGCTCGGTAACAATTATTACATAAGCAGTGAAGCGGCTTTCGAAGCATTAAATCGGGACACAATGTTTAATGTCATTGATATTGAGAATTCTTTCAAAGCCGACTTGATAATCAAAAAACCGTCGGGCTTTGCTGCCGAAGAATTTCATAGAAAAAGAAAAGAAACGCTGCTCGATAAACAGGTTTACATTCTCTCGCCGGAGGATTCGATTTTAAGCAAGCTTTGCTGGGCTAAACAAAGCCATTCCGAAACTCAATATAAAGACGTTATGACAATCCTTGAGGCCAAATCAGGACAACTTGATGTTAAATATTTGAACAAATGGGCTAAAATTCTTGATGTCGAAAACGATTTGAATATATGTCTTTCTCAAATAAAAGGCCTTCGTTAAAAGATGTAGTTCTACTTAGGAGCATGAAAATGAAGCCTAGTATTTATGTCTTAGTGATAATTTTGGCCAGTCCTTTTCTGTTGTTAGCTGATGATAATCTAAATAAAGATATCAATGACTCTTTGGTTTCAATCGATTCTACAAACTTTGTCCAACGGCAAGAAAAAATAGACGTTGAGGCCGCACAATTAGTTAAAAAATATAATTCGAATCTGGCTGGGCCGATGAAAACATTAGCAACTGAACGAGATAACGTGAAAAGAAAATTTGGCTTAGCAGCTCTTGTAAAACTGGGTGTATGCGATCCTGTTAAACAAACGTTTCTTGACCTTTTGAAAAATAGTGACTTTCAGGTGAGAAATGATGCCGTCTGTGCGCTGCCGAAAATAGATAAAGATTTTGCCAGAGAAGTAGTAGTTGAAGCAATAAACACAACAACTAACCAAAACGTGAAAATGTCGATAATTCCATTATTGGGTGTTATAGGTGATTCTAATACGCTTGTAATTCTTAAGGGTATAGAGAAGGATGATAGTGAAAATGCCGACCTTAAAAGAGTTGCTCATCAGGCACGAGAATATCTTGAATACCGATTGAAGCTTCCTACTGAGGAGCAGCAGAGATCATGGGCAGACCAGGCCTATATTTATTGGTCGGTATTTAAAGAAGCGGAAGGTCGACCTTATATAATAGATGCAGGAAAGTATTCTGCATCTGCTATGTTGATGGCTCAGCGTGGGTACAAATTTTCTCTAAGTTTTCTCAAGTATCATCTTAATCAAAAAGACCCACTTGCTGTGGCGATAATAAGTGAGCAAAACGAGAAAGATGCTATTGGGGATTTAAAGGCCTCTCTAAATGCAGACGGAAATGATGTGCGATTGTTTAAAGAAATGTGTCGGAAGGTATTAAAGAATATCGAACAACAGGAACCAAACGGTCCTCGTGATCCAAATGCAACTTAAAATAAGAACAGAAGAAAAGATAAATAAAACTAAATATGCTTCGATCTGACAAATTTTCAGGCAGGTTTATCGCTCTTGACGGGCCGGACGGGTGCGGGAAAAGCACGCAGGTCAGGTTATTAGTCGATTGGCTGGCTAATCAGGGTGTCGATGTGGTCAGTTACCGTGAGCCGGGGGCGACAGCGATTGGCGAGAAGATTCGCCAGATATTGTTAAATCCCGAACATATCGCGATGACTACCGCGGCAGAGGTTATGCTTTATATGGCGGCACGGGTGCAGTTATGGAATGAGAAAATCTCGCCCGCCCTGAAGGACAATAAATGTGTGGTCGTTGACCGCTGGTTGTCGAGCACCTGTGCGTATCAGGGTAACGCGGGCGGATTCGGAATGGATAAGGTCATAAAAATCGCAACAGACTGCCTCGAAAGGCCCCCTGCGGGGACTCCGAGGACTGCGCCCTGGCCGGATTTAACCATAATACTCGACGTTGACCTCAAAACCGCAGCCGGCCGGCTGAAAAAAGCAACGTGCCGTTACTGGCGCCTCGACCGGATGGAGCAAAAAGGCGATAACTATCACCAAAAAGTCCGCGAGGGCTTTTTGAAACTGTCCAAACAACGCGAAGGTTTCATCGTAGTTAATGCTTCGGATGATATTGATACAGTCCACAAAAGGGTGATAGAAATAATCGAAAAATTCAAATTTACCCGCTGCGGCGGAGCACAATAAATGCCCCTGAAAAACATATTTTGTCAGGAAAAAGCAATCGGTGCATTACAGTTGGCCTACATAGGCGACAAGGTCGCACACGCGTATATATTCGCTGGTCCTGGCGGCGTGGGTAAATTCACTACGGCTAAGGAATTTGCGAAGCTGTTGTTGTGCAAGAATCCAGTCGAAAGGGGTGATTTCAACGACAGTTGCGGCAATTGCGGTTCCTGCCGGGCGTTTGACGCGGGGTCGCATTCCGATTTCGAGCATGTTTACAAGGAACTATTGAAATTCACAGAAGAAGGCAAAGAAGATGACAAGCCGCTTGAGTTCCCGATTGACGTGGTTCGTGAATTTGTCATTGATAAGGTCAAAAACAAGCCGGCGTTGTCAACAAGAAGGGTTTTTGTCCTGACTGAGGCCGAAAAGTTGAACAACGAATCGCAAAACTGCCTGCTAAAGGTCCTCGAAGAGCCGCCCGGCTACTGCTGCATCATCCTTATTTGCACAAAGCCGGAAAGGTTGCTGCCCACCATCAGGTCGAGATGTCAAATCCTGCGTTTTGGGCCGGTAGCGGAAGACAGAATAATCGCAAAACTTAATGAGCTTGGCCTGGACAAAAATCAGGCGAAATTTTTTGCACGGTTTTCCGCCGGCTCATTAGGTCTTGCCTGCACATACGCCCGGCTCGAAAAAGCCGAGGCAAACCTTTACCATACCAAAATGGAATTGCTGAATACTTTCGCCGACCTGCAATACAAGGACTCGATTGAGCTGGCGGAGGAGCTTATCAGGCAGTCAAAATCACTGGCTGAGGTATGGTCAACAATAGAACCAGCCACAAGCACGACAGATATAAAACGTAAGGCACACAGAATTGTTATCCAGATACTGATTAGCGCACTAAATGATATTATGCTTGCCGGCGTCAATAAGGAGCAAAACGTAGTCAATTTTGACCAGCCCGAACAGTTAAGAAAACTCGCCCAGCGGTTCGATACCGAGCGGGCGGCGTTGAAAATAGCCGATTGTTTTAAGACGCTCAACTGGCTCGAATCAGCGGTCAACGAGAAGCTTATTTTCGAGACCCTGTTGTTAAACCTCGCGGAAACTGATAAAATCGCGGTATAACGCTTATGACAGATACAACGACATCAAAACCCAGGCAGCCGAGAACGAAAAAGTTTATGCTGGTCCGCTACGGCCGGATGCGGCTTTTGGGGCTTTTCGAGCATAACGAAACGCAGATTCCCTCAATACCGATGCGGGCGGTCGTGAAAACTGAAAAGGGGTTGGAACTCGGCAGCATTGTCGGCCAGCTAAGCACCTACCGCGGGGGTCAGGTCAAACTCAGCGACGAGCAGCTCAAAAAGTATTTCGACGATTCCGAAGTGCCGTTTTCCTTGGAGCCGGCGGGCAGGTTCGTCCGCTACGCCACAACAGAAGACCTCAACGAGGAAAAGCACTTCTCGAAAATCGCCAAAGATGAAGCCGAATACTGCAGAAACCTGGTCAGTGAAATGAAACTGCCTATGAAAATCGTCGATGCCGAGCATATCATCGGCGGCGAGCGAATCGTCTTTTATTTTATGGCCGACGGCAGGGTCGATTTCCGCGAATTAGTCAAACAGCTTGCGCAGGAATACCAGACGAGAATCGAAATGCGGCAAATCGGCTCTCGCGACGAGGCGAAAATTTTAGGCGACGTCGAAAGCTGCGGGCAGCAGTGCTGCTGCATCAGGTTCCTCAAATCGCTCAAGCCGGTCAATATGCGGATGGCCAAGCTGCAAAAGGCAACGCTTGACCCGTCGAAAATTTCCGGCTATTGCGGCCGGCTCAAATGCTGCCTGCGCTATGAGGACCAGACCTATACCGAGCTTAAAAGGCGGATGCCCCCCAGAAGCACGAGGGTCAAGACACCGGCGGGCCTGGGCCGGATTGTCGATTACCAGATTCTCGCCCAGCTTGTGATGATTGAGCTTGATAACGGGACAAGGACCGTGGTGCCGAGGGAAGAGCTTGAGATAATTTCGCAGCCGCAGGGTCAAAACGTTCAGGATGAGCCGCCTGTGGTGAGCCATGACGAACCGCCTGCGGCCGGAGAAGTCGAATCACCGGCGGAAAACGAACACGAGCCGGAAAACACCGAAACTAACGAAAACACAAATGATAAACAGTAATTGCCTAAGGACGGGAAGATAAAACTTATGCCGCGTAAAATCATCGTAACTTCCGCTTTACCCTACGCCAATGGCCCTATACACATAGGCCATCTCGTAGAGTATTTGCAGACCGATATATGGGTGCGGTTCCAGAAAATGGCCGGCAATCAGTGCTTTTACTTCTGTGCCGACGACACTCACGGCACGGCAATTACGATTAGCGCACAAAAAGAGGGTATAAGCCCCGAGCAGTTAATTGACCGCGTGCACAAGGAGCACTACAACGATTTTGCACGGTTTCACGTTGATTTCGACAGGTATATCCGGGGCGCCTGTCCCCGATGCAAGGCCGAGGACCAGTATGGCGATTCCTGCGAGGTCTGCAGCGCTACCTATCAGCCGACGGATTTGATAAATCCCAGATGCGCCAATTGCGGCTCAACGCCGGTCACAAAACAATCCGTGCATTACTTTTTCAAGCTGGCTGATTACGAGAAGCAGTTACGAGAGCTGATTTCTGCCGGCTACACGCAGGAATCCATCGCCAACAAGCTCGACGAATGGTTCTCATCGGGGCTTAAGGACTGGGACATCTCCCGCGACGGGCCGTATTTTGGTTTCAAAATCCCCGGCGAGGAGGACAAATATTTTTACGTCTGGCTCGACGCCCCAATCGGCTATATGGCCTCAGCCAAGAACTACTGCGACACAAACAAACTCGATTTTGACGCCGTCTGGAACGGCAGCGATTACGAGCTTTATCATTTCATCGGCAAGGACATTACGTATTTTCACGCCCTGTTCTGGCCGGCGATGCTTATGGGCGCAGGGTTCAAGACCGCCAACAAGCTTTTCATTCACGGTTTTCTCACGGTCAACGGCCAGAA
>JBELAA010000156.1:0-7267 GCA_049509315.1 Sedimentisphaerales bacterium
CCGGAGATTACCTGGAGACCTTCTTTAACGTCGTCTCCCTGAATCTCGGTCATCGTATCGTCGCTTGTACCCGCGAGCACCTTGATTGGTTTAACGAAACCGTTCTCACTGACCCACAAAGTCGCTTTTTTGTAATTTGAGGGATGCGTTTGCGGCGCATTCGGGTCACGCTGCTTTTTACCCGAACCTTTACCCTGCCCGGCGGGGTCATTTAATGCCGATTGATACTCCGGCGCAACCTGGTCAGCTCTTGGTTTCCACCTGAGAGCCGCGTTTGCGACCTGCAAAACATTGTCTCTCCGGCTGACCTCAAAATTAACGTTGGCGGTAAGGTAAGGAAGCAATTTGCCGCTCGAATTGTCCGTAACGACCTCGACGGTGTAGGTTACGACGTTTTGGGTCATAGTGGCGTTTAGCCGGATTTGGCCGACTGTGCCCTTAAACGTCTGGCCTTCGTATGACGAGGTGGTAAATGTTACCGGCTGGCCTTCATAAATTTTACCGATGTCTGCCTCGTTGACCGCCACCCAGACCTCCATTCTTCTTAGGTCCTTGGCAATCAAAAACAAGCTCGGTGTGTTCAAGCTGGAAACAACCGTCTGGCCTATATTGACCCTGCGGTCTATAATGACGCCTTTCACAGGCGATGTAATGGTGCAGTATGCCAGATTACGTTTAGCTTTTTGAAGAGTCGCCTCGGACTGGTTAACAGACGCCTTGGCCTGCAAAATCGCCGTCTCGCCTACGGCTACGTTGGCCTGCGCAACCTCGAAAGCTGCCTGATACGAATCGTAGCTGCTTTTGGCAAGGGCTTCGGAAGGGCCGAGTTTCTGGGCACGTTCCCAGTCCAGCTGCGCCTGAACGAGCTTTGCTTTTAACTGCAAGAGGTTGGCCTGAGCGTTTTCCACGCCGGCCTTGGCCTGGTCCAGTTGTGCCGTGGCAAGTGCGACGTCCGAGGTATAAGTCGTATCGTCAATTTTCGCCAACAAAGTTCCTTCCGCTACGGGCGAACCATAGTCAATCTCATTGCCCTCTTCGTCTTTGCCGAAGGCCAAAACTTGTCCTGCCACCTGAGCGCCGACATCCACAAGCTCTTCTGGCTCAACTGTTCCTGTTGCGCTTATGGTTGACAGAATATCGCCGCGTGTTACCTCAACGGTGCGGAATGCGACTTTTTTCGCCTTGCCCTTGTTAAAATACTGCCACCCGCCGACTATACCAGCCCCGATGACCACTACTACAACCAGCAAAATCACCTTTTTCACAGGATTCCTCGCATCAATGCCTAATGTTTTAATATCAATTTTTCATTATTTCATTATGGTTAAGACGCTCCAAGCTGCCTTAAATTGCCTCTTTTCACATTAAAACTGCAAGCATTTGCCAATACGGGCTTTATCGGCGATTATCTCCCTTCGCTTTGCTCACTTTGTTCGCTTTGCCATTCTCCGAAATGCTATTGAATACTCCGATTTTTCAATATAATACCAAATTTCCCTGTTCTTTTCAAGCTCTCAATGTCCCAAAATTACCCTGATGGCAGGGTTAAAAACCGCTTTTTAGAAAGATTAGGGCAGTTTTTATGCCTTTTTTTAAACTACTGTTTGTTAATTAGGAATGTTCGAACACGCCTTTAATTTAGAGGTTGACCGCTATTCCCCGGCCGCGGCCAAAGAAATTTTCAGGCGACCAAAGGAGGGAACCAGAATCAGGGAAGCAGGGTATAAGGAAAACAGGGAATAAGGAATAAAGTTCGGAAAATTTCCTTGCCCTTCGCCGGATAATGGTTCTAATGATTCCCATAATCGTTGTAGAGAATATACTGCGGAGGTATATGCCGATGGCTAAAAGAAGAGAACTCAAATTCTGTTAGGAGAAAAATCAAATGAGACACACCGTTAAATCAATTGTTCTGGCGATATTTCTGTCGTCAATTGCCATTCAGGCATCCGGCCCTAAACTCGCCGATGGGGCTCAATCAGGCAAAATTGTCGGCTGGGGAATTCAGGTGGTTGGCGTTGACCTATCGAGCGGTTTTGTGGCCGTCACCGCGGGCGTGGTTCACAGTTTAGCCATCAAGCAGGACGGTTCAATTGCGGCGTGGGGATGCAACGGGAACGGCCAATGCATTGTTCCTTCGCCGAATACGGGTTTTGTGGCTGTTGCCGCAGGATATGGGCATAGCTTGGGTCTGAAGTCAGATGGCTCGATTATAGCGTGGGGACGGAACTATTACGGCGAGTGCAATGTGCCTTCGCCCAATACGGGTTTTGTTGCCGTTGCGGCGGGCTATTATCACAGCTTAGGACTGAAGTCAGACGGCTCTATTGTGGCGTGGGGACTCAATGATTATGGCCAGTGCAATGTTCCTGAGCCGAATACGGGTTTTGTTGCCGTTGCGGCAGGCTGGAAGCACAGCTTAGGCCTCAAGTCGGACGGTTCTATTGTGGCGTGGGGATACAACGGGGACAGCCAGTGCAATGTTCCTGAGCCGAATACAAGTTTTGTGGCTGTTACGGCGGGTGGGGGGCATAGTCTCGGCCTGAAGCAGGACGGCTCGATTGTGGCATGGGGAAGCAATAGTTACGGCCAGCGCAGTGTCCCTTCACCTAATACGGGCTTTGTGGCCATTGAAGCGGGCTTATATCATAGTTTAGGCCTGAAACAGGATGGCTCTATTGTGGCGTGGGGATCAAATGCTTACGGCGAGCGAGTTGTGCCTGAGCCGAATACTGGTTTTGTAGCTGTTGTCGCGGGCGAGTATGACAGTTTGGGCTTAAAGTCGGACGGCTCTATTGTGGGGTGGGGAAGGAATGATTACGGCCAGTGCAGCAGTGTCCCTTCGCCAAATACGGGTTTTGTATCCGTTGAGGCGGGATATAGTTACAGCTTAGGTTTGAAACAGGATGGCTCTATTGTGGCTTGGGGAGACAATAGTTACGGCCAGTGCAGTGTGCCTTCGCCGAATACGGATTTTGTGGCCGCTGCCGCAGGTTGGTACCACAGCTTAGGTCTGAAATCGAATGGCTCGATTATGGCATTTGGACGCAATGATTATGGCCAGCGCAATGTGCCTGAGCCGAACACGGATTTTGCGGCCGTTGCGGGGGGCGGGTTGCACAGCGTAGCCCTGAAATCAAACGGCTCTGTTATGGCGTGGGGACGCAATGATTATAGCCAATGCAATGTGCCTGAGCCGAATATGGGCTTTGTGGCCGTTGCCGCGGGAGGTTACCACAGCTTAGGTTTGAAACAGGATGGCTCTATTGTGGCTTGGGGAGACAATAGTTACGGCCAGCGCAATGTCCCATCACCCAATAGTGGTTTTGTAGCCGTTGCGGCAGGAGTGTATCACAGCTTAGGTCTGAAATCGGACGGCTCTGTTGTGGCTTGGGGAGACACTTATCCCGCGCCCGAGCCGAATACGGGTTTTGCGGCCGTTGCCGCAGGAGGTTATCACAGCTTAGGTTTGAAGTCGGACGGCTCAATTGTGGCGTGGGGACGCAACTCTGAGGGCCAGTGCAATGTCCCTGAGTCGAATACTGGTTTTGTGGCCATTGCGGCGGGCGGGTTTCACAGTTTAGCTATTGTCCAGCTCTGCGAGTATGTTCTTGCCGGGGATTTGAACGATGATTGCAAAGTTGACTTTTATGACTTTGCGAAAATGGCCTCGAACTGGCTGATTGATTGCTTTGCCGAACCGGGAAATCCGGCCTGCGTGCCGAAGTAAATCAATGCAATTTCACCCCAGAGCATGCTGAGACCGCAGAGATAAAATACGAAATCCGAAACAAGCACGAGTGTTTAAAATTCGAATATCGAAAAGGCTGTCGCCTGTTGTTTTGTTCATTCGGTAATTTGAATTTGGTATTTGTTTTGGATTTCGATATTCGTGCTTCGAATTTTGATACAACCTCTGCGTGCTTTGCGGTCTCCGCGGTGAAAATCTTCTCAGAGGTTAACTGCAATCCCGCGGGAGCGGAGGTATTCTTTCATCTGGTTAATGGTGTAATTTTCGAAATGGGTAATCGAGGCCATAAGGACGGCTTCGGCGTGGCCTTCGACAATTACGTCGTAGAGGTGCTCGAGCTTACCAGCCCCGCCTGATGCGATTACGGGAATCGTAACCGCGTCGGCCACCGCGCGGGTCAATTCGATATCGTAGCCCTGCTGAGTGCCGTCGGCGTCCATACTTGTAAGCAGGATTTCGCCCGCGCCGCGTTTGGCGCCTTCGACAGCCCATTCCACGGCGTCGATATCGGTCGCCTCGGTGCCGGCCTTAACGGTAACCTGCCAGCGGCCTGCCCGGGTTTTTGACTGGCGGGCGTCGATAGCCAATACGACGCACTGTGTGCCGAACCGCTGGGCGGCCTGCGTTAATATATCTGGGTTCGATACGGCGGCGGTATTGACCGAGCATTTTTCAGCGCCGCATCGCAATAACTCGTCAATCTGCTCAACCGAGCTGATGCCGCCCCCCACCGTAAAGGGAATAAAAACATTTTCGGCAACCTTGCTCACAAGCTCGACGATGGTCTTACGCCTGCGAATCGTCGCGGTGATATCGAGAAAGACCAGCTCGTCGGCCCCCTCGGCGCTATATCGGGTGCCAAGCTCAACGGGGTCGCCGGCGTCGCGCAGGTTCTTGAAATGAATGCCCTTTACCACCCGGCCATCCTTAACATCAAGACAAGGAATTATTCTGCGGGTAAGCATCAGCCACCCCCCTCTTCAGCAATTTTGGCAGAATCATACAAGACCTGACACTGATTAACAAAGTAATTTTTAGACACTGATTTACACAGATTAACACTGTTTTTAATTTTGTTTTTTACAGTGTAAATCAGTGTAAATCTGTGTCTAAAGAAAACAGTGTAAATCTGTGTCATTTCATTAATTCCTTTCAAACCGCCCTTCCGCGATTTTGGCGAAATTACGCAAAATCTGTAAGCCCTGGCTGCCGCTTTTTTCGGGGTGAAACTGTGTGCCGAAAATGTTGCCCTTCTGGATTGAGACGGGCATTTTGAAACCATAGTCGGTATAAGCAATTTTGGCCAACTTATCGGTTACATCGGCGTAAAAGGAATTGGCAAAATAAAAGTGCTTTGCCCGTTCGAGGTCTGCAAATAGCGTCATATCAGCGGGCAGTTCCACCTTGTTCCAGCCCATGTGGGGCACCACCCGGCCGGGAGGCACGGGAACGACTTTTCCGCTAACTAAGCCAAGCCCCTTGTGTGTGCCATATTCACAACTTTCGTCAAAAAGCATCTGGTAACCCACGCAAATCCCAAAAAGCGGCTTACCCGCCAGGGCAAGGTCCCTGATAACGGAATCCAGATTACCGAGTGCGTTGACGGCAAAGCCGAAGGCCGCCACACCGGGCAAAACCAGCCCCGCCGCTTTTTCGATTTTCCTGCGGTCGCGGCTGAGCTCAACCTCACAGCCGATGTGCTGAAAGGCGTTGCAGACGCTTTTTACGTTTCCTACGTTATAATCAATCACAATAAGCATATATCTGGAATTGAACAGTAATTATACACAGCCGTCAAATAACAAAAACTTATAGTAGAGTTTACCCGATGCTAACCAGTGCTAACTCACATTTGAGGGAACAAAAATGTGCGGTATAGTGGCTTATCTCGGTAAAAAACCGGCCCAGCCAATCCTTATCGAGGGCCTCAAGCGTCTCGAATATCGAGGTTACGACTCGGCGGGAGTCGCCCTGTTAAATGACGGCATCATCAAAATCAAGAAGACAAGCGGCAGAATCACGGCGCTGGAGGCGATTCTCGATAAGCCGATAAATAATGAGACATTAGGACTGGGGCATACCCGCTGGGCGACCCACGGCCAGCCCAATCAAATCAACGCACATCCCCACGCCGACTATACCGGCAAAATAGCGGTTGTGCACAACGGCATTATCGAAAACTACACAACTCTTAAAACCTGGCTGCAAAGCGAGGGAGTAAAATTCGTCAGCGAAACCGATACTGAGGTCGTCTCGAACCTCATCGGGTATTTCTACGAAAAGGGCGATACCAACGAGCAGACAAAAAAACCGGCCAGCCAAAGCAAATTCGAATGGGCTGTCCAGAAGGCGCTGCGTGAGCTTCACGGCACATACGGGCTTGGCATCCTCTGCTCGGACTGCCCCGGTATGTTCATCGGCGCCAAAAAGGGAAGCCCTCTGATTTTGGGAGTCGGCGACGGGGAGTATATACTCGCATCGGACGCGGCGGCAATCGTCGAGCATACCGCCCGCGCGGTTTACATGTCGGACAACGAAATGGTAATAGTTACGCCTGCCGGCTTCCACACCAAAACCATCGATAACGTCGCGGTATCGAAAGAACTCCAGGAAATCGAATTTTCCTTAGAGCAGATTGAGCTGGATGGCTTCACGCACCATATGCTTAAGGAAATTTTCGAACAGCCCCGGGCGCTAACCACCTGTATGGGAGGCAGGGTTGACGTCCAGAACGCCAGAATCAAATTAGGCGGCGTGGACGCGTATTTCCGCGAGTTGACGCGGGCAAAACGAATAATAATCACTGCCTGCGGCACCGCTTTTCACGCCGGCCTTGTGGGTGAATTCCTTTTCGAACAATTGGCGAGAATACCCGCTGAAACCGAATACGCAAGCGAATTTCGCTATCGAAATCCGATAATAGAAGACGGCACTATAGTCATCACGATAAGCCAGTCGGGCGAGACAGCCGACACATTAGCCGCCGTCGAGCAGGCAAAAGAACGCGGTGCGCTGGTCCTGGGCATAGTCAACGTCGTCGGCTCATCAATCGCGCGGTCAACCGACGCGGGCGTTTACCTGCACGTGGGGCCTGAAATCGGCGTGGCAAGCACAAAGGCATTTACCGCGCAGGTGGCGGTATTGACAATGCTGGCCATCGAGCTTAGCAGAAGAAGGCACATCAGCAGCGACGAGGCCTCAAGATACGTTCACGAGCTGGCGAAAATCCCTGAAAAAATAAGCCGAATTCTCGAACAATCGGACCATATTAAAACAATCGCCAAGGCCAATATCACCCAGAACAACTGGCTGTTTTTAGGCCGGGGGGTCAATTACCCCGTTGCTCTCGAGGGCGCATTGAAACTCAAGGAAATCAGTTATATTCACGCCGAAGGGCTGCCTGCCGCGGAAATGAAGCACGGGCCGATTGCGCTGATTGTTGACGATATGCCTGCCGTGTTTATCGCCACCGCCGGCCCTCAATATGAGAAAATCATAGGCAATATTTGCGAGGTC
>JBELAA010000157.1:0-8158 GCA_049509315.1 Sedimentisphaerales bacterium
TTTTTTAGGTTTGGGAACCAATGAGAACGATAGCTATTGTCAATCAAAAGGGCGGCGTCGGCAAAACCACTGTATCTATCAACCTGGCAAGCGCCTTGGCGGAAATGGAGCAGAGGACGCTGCTGGTTGATATGGATTCGCAGTCGCATTGCGCCGTGGGGCTTGCGGTGCCGGAAGAGCAAATCGAGCAAAGCATATACGACGTTCTTATCAGCTTCAGCAGGGAAGAGCCGATGCGGCTGTCAGAAATACTTTGGGAGGTGGCCGACAAACTCGAGCTGGCGCCTGCCAGTATCGACCTGTCGGCATTTGAGCAGCAGGTGGCAGGCATTCCCGAACGCGAAGATATGCTCAAAAAGGTCCTCGACTCGGTCAAGGACAAGTATGACTACGTAATTATCGATTGTCCGCCGGCGGTGGGGCTGCTTACTTTCAATGCGCTGCGGGCGGCGACGGACGTCATTGTGCCGGTCGAGACGGGTTATTTCTCGCTGCACGGGCTTAGTAAACAGCTTGAAACCCTTGCGGTATTGTGCCAGAGGTGCAAACAGAATGTCAACGTCAGGGTTCTGGCGAGTATGTATGACATTCGCACCAAGATGGCCCGTGAGATACTCAATGAGCTGAAGTCGCATTTCGGCGACAAGATGTTCAAGACCGTCGTTAATTTCAATACCAAGCTCAAGGAGGCGGCCTCATTAGGTCAGCCGATAAGCGAATATGACGCCGCCAGCAAGGGGCATAATGATTTTCAGAACCTGGCGAAAGAGGTCCTGCACATCGGAACGGCGGGACAGGCCGGCCAGCAGCATCGCCAGATTGTAGAATCGTTATCGCAGAAGCTCGAGGCGATAAGCGCTACAGCCGACGAACTGCTGGAGAAGGCAAAAGCGCCGTTTGCTAAGGCCATCCCTGTGATTAAACCCGACTCAACTGTCGCTGCGACAGGTAAACCCGCCCCGGCGGATAAAACCTCGATAAAGGCGATAGAATCGCCCAAAGCGACACGCAGCGCAGCGGAAAGCCCGCTTCGGAAAACGCCCCAGAGGGAATCGGTTAAGGTGCCGACAAATCCGGTAACGGCGAAGGAATCTCCGCTAAACAAAACCGGGACTGCCGAAATAGGCCTGGCCATCCCTAATGGGAGCGCAAAGCTCGATACGGTTCCTAATACACCGCCGGTAAAACCCGATTCCGTTATCGCTTCGGTCCCCGCTAACACCGCCCCGGCCAAGGCGCCGGTCAAGATTGTGTCAACGGAAAAAAAACTGAGTGAATACTACGGCGTCAACCAGCTTAATGACGCTATTGCTTTTGTTACGCTATACCCGAGGGCACAGTCGGTGCAGGTTGCCGGCGATTTCAACGGCTGGCAGCCGACAAAGCTGCCGCTCGAGAAGGTCGGCGAGACGGGCGTCTGGCAGGCGTCGGTAAAGCTGCCGACGGGTAAGTATCGTTACCGCTTAGTTGTCGATGGGCAATGGCAGCAGGACCCATATAACGAAATAACCGAGCTTAATCCCTTTGGCGGCTATAACTCAATCGTCGAAGTGAAATAAACCACGTGTTTGTTTACTACGCTGGCTGACACGGACTGGAACATTTCAGTCCGTGTTCTATTTTGGCGCAGCAGCGGGCTTAGACATAACCTGATTGGCATCAAATCCGGCCGGTCGGGGCTGGCCGGCGTTATTTGGCTCGAGGGCGCCGGATAATTTGCAGGTCTGAGCGTCGTGTGAATAAACGAGGGGTTTGCCGCTAAACGGGTCGAGGGGAATCGATTTCAAATAAGTCGGGATGAGGAGAGCGAGCGAATCAGGAAATTTTTTCTCCCTCTGGCGGTAGCGTTCTATCGCAATTAACGTAACTGTGCCCCTGACGATAGCAAGTGATTCCACAGACAGGCGGGTCAGCGGCGCTATAACAGGCACAATCCCGCTGTTGCCCCCTGAAGGCGCCTGATTAGCATCTTTTGCCTGTTCGAGAGGTCCGGGCCAGGGCAGGCGAGAAACATTCACACACCAGGCCATATCACGCATAAATCTCGTGGAAGCACGATAAATCCTCATTCGATGCCAGGTCAAAGTGGGTAAAGGCCGTCGTTCCGGCAGGAGGGGCACATTGGCCGACAAGTATTTTGACACAATGCTCTTGGGTAACAGGTTACGCGCAATCTCAATCTGGTAAACTCTTTCCGCAAGCAGTGTTTTTTCGAGAGTATCGGGGGGTAATGTTTCTTCCAGCAGCGACTGGAGAATTTCAAGGCGCTGAGGCGAGAGCCGCTTAGCTTTGGGCGCCGGCGCGTTTGGGTCGCTGCCGACGGCGTCACGTTGCAGGAGCAGGTGAATATCGCCGCAGACAAGCTGCAGGGACGCCATTTTTCTGCTTTGTAAGTGCACCGTGGGGAAACCGTCGAATACCCGCAGCAGTTTGAGCGAGGTCGCAATGGAATCGGCAGCTTTGTCGAGGTTGCCTGCCCTTATGAAATCCAGCGTTCGCAGCGACGAAAGAATTATCGCGGCCTGAATAGTGTCTAACCTGTCCTTTCGTAACAGTTTGTCGCTGGATAAGCCCGTATCGAACCACGAAAGCCAAAGCCCCGCCCCTTTGTCGAGATTTGTCAGAATCGGCTGGGATTTTGTAAGGTTTTCGGTAACTTTTTCGCGCAAATCGGCGGGGAACTGGTTAGCCGGCAATGAGGTGAGGCCTATACGATAAAAAATATAGACCTTGCTGATGTTTGTAAGCTCGCCTGGCTGAATTTGCCCGATTGCTTCGGTGTAATAGCGGTTGGCATCCTCGGTCGTTGGCTGCGGCGGTTTAACCACCGGGAACGCGGTTGGCTCGCCGGCTTTGCTTATTTTGACAATCTCACTGCCGAGCTGTCCGGAGGAAATATAGGTAATCATCATAAGGCCGACTACCATTACGATGCCTGTCAGCACGAGAATAAGGGCTGCACGGCGCCAAAGGGGCATTTTCCTGACGTTTTCCATTATTTGAGCCATAGCGTTGGCGGAATTATACCATATTTTCCGCAGGGGCAACAATTTTTGACAAATTTGCTTGCATTGAAATCAGGGCGGGTTATAATGGATATAGCATTATGTTTTCGCCGCTTCCGAGTTGGCAGTAAAAAACCGGAATTATAGATTGTCCGCCGTTCGGCGTTCCGCCAAGCAATGAGCGGGACTGGGAGGATGGTGAAAGATGAAGTTTTGCGTCACGCTTGCGTTGACGGTAGCGTCATTGCTGCCTGCCTGCATAAACATCCCTTCTGCATCAGCCGCCACGATTGTCGCCTGGGGCGATAATACATACGGTCAGTGCAATGCCCCCTCCGGCGACGGTTTTGTGGCGGTAGCGGCGGGCGGCGTGCATTGCCTTGCGCTGAGATTCGACGGCTCAATTGCCGCCTGGGGCAACAATAATTACGGGCAGTGCGACGTTCCCGAGGGGAAAAATTTCATCGCGATGGCGGCGGGCGGCTATCATTCGCTGGCTATCAGGGCCGACGGCTCATTAGTCGCCTGGGGCTGGAACAAATTCGGGCAGTGCAACGTCCCTGTGGGGCCTAATTTCATAGCCGCTGCCGCGGGGACATACCACAGCGTCGCCCTGAGGTCTGACGGCTCGCTGGTTGCCTGGGGCGACAACACGCAGGGGCAATGCAAAGCGCCCGCAGGCAATGATTTTATCGCGATTGAGGGTTACGATTACTGCACACGCGCGTATAAAAAAGACGGCTCAGTCGTGGTATTCGGCCTCAACGAATACGAGCCGCGTCCCGCGGCGACGGGGCGGGATTCCGATTTTGCCTCGGTTTCCAGCGGCGGCTACCACACCGTCGCCCTCAAGACCGACGGCACGTTAGCCGGCTGGGGCTTCAACGCCTATAAGCAGTGTAACGTCCCGACAGGCGCGGGCTTTGTCGCGGTGGCCGCGGGAGGCAGGCATTCGCTGGCGTTGAGGGCCGATGCAGCCGCTTCGGCACAGGCGGGCCTCGATTCGTATCGCCAGCTCGACGACAACGCCGTGGTCTTTAAAACCATCGCCCGCAACGTCTATTATCGCGTCGGCGTTCTGGGGGAACCGCTTATACTGGTAATGCTGTGTCTTTCGGCTTTCGCCTTCTATAAATGGCCTCAAACCGCTCCGAAAGTGGTAACCGACAACTGGAGCCGGTTCTGCAGATACATCTCTAAAATCCAGTTTTAACCTCACCGCAGAGCACGCGGAGAACGCAGAGGAAAAAATAAATAAAAAGAATCTCTGCGAACTCTGCGATCTCTGCGGTGAAAATTGGTCTCTACAGTAATTTATCAACCTGTGCCGAAAGCTGGCGGACGTGCTCGAGTGATTTGTCGAATTCCGCCCGCTCCTCTGAATTGAGCTTCAGCTCCACGACTTTTTCAACGCCGTCTTTACCCAACACAACCGGCACGCCGACAAAAAACCCTCCCGCGTTATATTCCTCTTTGCAATACGCGCAGCAGGGGATTATCGCTTTCGTATCGCGGATGATTGCCTCGGCCATTTTCACGACGCCTGCCGCGGGAGCGTAAAACGCGCTTGAGCCGAGCAGGTTGACAATTTCGATACCGCCCTTTCTCGCCCGGTCAATCAGCCGGTCGATGGTCTGCTTGTCTAATAATTCCGCAATCGGTATCCCCGATACCGTCGTGTATCTCGGCAGCGGCACCATATCGTCGCCGTGCCCGCCCATAAGTATCCCTCGCACGTCCTGACTGCTTACGCCTAATTCCGACGCGACAAAATAGCTGAACCTGGCCGCGTCGAGCGCTCCTGCCATACCCATAATTCGCTTTTTATCGAAGCCCGTTACTTTGGCCGCGGTATAAACCATCGCGTCCAAGGGGTTTGCGACGACGATTACGATACTGTCCGGGCAGTATTTTGCCACGTTTTGGCTTACCTCTTTTACTATCTGGACGTTTTTAGCCAATAAGTCGTCCCTGCTCATTCCCGGTTTACGCGCCAGGCCGCTTGTAATAACAACGAGCGAGCTTCCCTCGGTTTTCGACCAATCGGTTGTGCCGGTAATCGTGCTTTCATAGTTCTGCACCGGTCCCGCCTCTGCAATATCGAGCGCCTTGCCTTCGGCCAGCCCTTTAACGATATCCAGCAGAACAATTTGCCCCAGGTTTCGACTTGCCGCAATATGCGCCGTCGTCGCCCCTACGTTACCCGCACCGACTACCGTTATTTTATTATTGCTCACAATAAACTCCTTTCATATCCCAGTTGAGTCCTATTGCTACTCCCATTATTCCCGCTGCTTACGGGTTATTTTTTGCGATAAAAGTTTTGTTGAAAAAATTCTTTGATTCCTGGGTAAAGTAAAGCTTATAGATGCTTAGTAAAGAGAAAAATGCCCCTGCGATTGTCGGGATTCTAATTATCGACAAAACAAGGCATATTGTTCGCCCAATTCTGCTTGCTTGCCTTATACAAGCTGACCGCAACACCTATCCAGAACAAACCCAAAAGCATCAAGGCTACACCTAACGACCGCGATTTTTCTACAGCACACACCCACGATCCCCAGCCCCAAACCAATGTTCCGAAAGCAGCTTCTGCCATTCCCGCAATACGAACTGGTTTAGGCGGCTTTTCGGGCTGTATCATAACCACGTATGTTATATACTTAAGGATTATGTATAAAACTAACGTCAGTACTGTCAACCAGACAATCGACATACAAACCTCTGCTAACGACATCTAATAAGTTGATTCGCGTCGTATTTTATGATTGGGGTGTTTGATTTTCAAGGTTATCACCTTGCTTCTGTTCGGCTGCTTTTGGTTCTTTGTAAATTATAATAAACTTCAATATTCCCCAAATCACAATCATATAAAAAAGAAAACCAATAGTATGCATGATAAATATATCAAAAGCCGATGGACACGTTCTTATTCCTGAAAGAAATAAACTATAAACAAGCGACGCTGGCATCACTAGTATTATAGAAAAAATGTAACATAACATCTCACTAAGGAATGCAACCATACCTGACCGAAAATGCTCACATGCAACACGCGTAAGCATTAATATAATAAATGAAATATATGATATTAATGTACTCTTCCATAAAAACACACATTTTTTAAAAACCAATCTTAAGAGTAAAATTACTATCGTTATCAGAGTTGTTATGGTAACGAAAGCGATTTCAAAGCTTCCAAATGAATTACCTAACATATTAAATTCTCTCTTACATTTACCGACATCGGATTAATTGATTAGCGTCGTATTTTACATTAGGTATATGGGTTTTCAAATCCTCGATGAAGCGCAGGCCGTCCTGCCAGTAGCCGGCGGTCGGCTTTACAGCCGAATTAAAGCCCCTGAAATACTCGTTGATGTTATCCACCAATAACTCCCTGAGGTATTTGCAGACCATCGATGCTAATGATACGGGCAGGAATTTATCGTCCGCGCCGACTACAAAATGCACCCTAATCCGACGACAACCTTTTACCGCCGAGACCGCAGAGTTCGCAGAGTTTATTTTATAATTTTTCTCTGCGGCCTCTGCCTCGCTAAGGCAAGACTCCGTCAAATACTTCGCGTGCTCCGCGGTGAATTTTTCTGTCAATTCATAACTGGACCTGTCCTGGTCTTCGTGAATTACCCTTAATTCCCTGCCTTCGAACATAAGCTGCAATTCGCGTCTGTAATGGCTTCGCCCTCCCTGCCGGTCAACAACAATCTCAATATTTTCGTTTTTGTATCGGTCAATCGCCGACTGCATCAATTCCGCTACCGCTGTAAAAAGCACTTTTGCCTTGTTCTTCACCGCTTCTATCATTTTGTTGTAATGAGCAACCTCAAGGATTCTGCTTTGCAGCCCAAGTAATTCGACTCCCGTATTTTCGAAATCAGTTTTCAACATCGCTGCGCCGATTTGCGCCCCCGCACTTTCAATATCAAGCGAGTAATCGTCTATTTTTTTATACCAGGGGTATTCATTCAAATGGCTAAGGCAGTCCGGGGATAACGCCATAATGAGGTCCGTTATTGATTTCGGGTCTTTGCCGAGATAATTGAGGGTTGCCAGAACGGTTTTCCGCAAATGCTTGAGGCCGACTGAGCGAGTGAATGCTTTTTTACTGTCGGCTATCAATAGCCGGCCATTCAATTTCGCTTTTTTTTCTGAAACACTTTTACGCAAAATCTCCCAAAGGTTCGCCCAGACGAGATTATCGGGAACGCGAAACGTGCTCGATGAGACCACAAGAGGCCCAAGAATCGGCCCGAAACCCGCCTCGTCTATGCCAACTAATACAGCCATCCCTGAACGCTTCCATTCGTTATTTATGATTTATTATTTATGATTTATTATTTTTTCCCGGCTCACCTGAATTCTTCAAATCATAATTCATAAATTATAAATCACAATCGTTCCACCTTCGCAATTGCCCGATACATTCCGTTTATGCGTTTGCCCTCGACAACCATTGGTGCGTATTTATCGTTTCTGGGCTGTAACCGAACGTTGTTGTCCTCGAAATACACCCTTTTGAATGTCGTTTCGTGCGGGTCAGCGAACCTCACAAAGCAATCATCGCCGGCATTGACCTGTGCGGCAGGCGAAAAGACGACGATATCGCCTTCCCTGAATTTCGGCTCCATCGAGTCGCCCACGACCCGCACCGCGAACGCCTTGGGGTCGGTAACGTCCGGGCATCGTACGTAATCGTCTGCTATCCCGACGGGGTAATCGAGGTCGTCGAAATCCGCGGGGTATCCCGCCGCGAGCTTGTTGATTACGGGTATCGGCCTTCCCGGCGAAATGGGTGAGCCACCCTGCTCGATATTCAATTCGCTTTGCTCGACAATCTGGCCGATGCGCTCTATCCCGGTCTTGTCTTTTACCATGTCCTTGTAAATCTGCCGCCATTTGGCGTTCTCAGCTTCAGTGCTTTCGTAGTTTTCCCGCACGTCGGTCGGCGCCCGCTCGATATGCGCCATCCGCAGAAGCTCGCCTGCCGGGAATTTGAGGACCTTCTCCAATTTTCGCAGAAGCTCGTCGCTGGGCGGGTTGTTCACCTTGCCCGTTTCAATCGTCGATAAATACGGCTTCGAAAAATCCACCTTTGCGCTGACCTCGTCGAGAGTCAGGTCCATCTCCTC
>JBELAA010000158.1:0-5393 GCA_049509315.1 Sedimentisphaerales bacterium
TTACTTACGCTTTAGGTGTAATGACAATGCCTTCTCTTCTCCTCTCTTCTTCGTGGGAGACGGGGTTGCTAACCGAAACTATGCAACATGGGGGGAGTACCTCGTCTCCTTTTTCTTCTCACGCGGCAAATCGGGCTATAGTTCAGAAGGTTAACTTGAACCCCGCAAACCAGGTTCTTCCCGGGCCGTCGGGCAGGGAGTTGGGATGCCCGCCGCGGTTGAACTCCGGCACATAGATTTTTTCGTCGAAGATGTTCTCGACTCGAAATGTCAGGGCGGCTCTTCCCCTGGGTATATCCAGCCACCTTGACGGGTCAATACACAGGTTAAAATTCAGAAGATTCCGCGCCTCCGGTTCCGGATTAACCACGACTTCGGATGCCAGGCGCGGCGGTTTTGCGAAGTGACTGTAGAAAAGGGATGCCGTGCCCCAGTCCCATACGTATCCGGTTCCCAGCTTAAACATATAATCAGGAGCGGTGCTGGGGTTGAGATCGGAGGTCTGTTTATTATTCTGATACATTGCCGAGCCGAGAACGTGCCAATGCGATGTCAAAAAACGCTTGGCCTCAAGCTCTACGCCGTCGAACTGCTGCTCGCCCCCGTTCTTGAACGATGCCGGACTGACACTGGTGTCGCGAATAATGGGCTTGTTGATTGTGCTGGTGAAGTAGGTAACTGCAGCGTAGGTCTTCTTGTCGTTGTAGAAGAGCTGCGCTTCATCGGTCATGATTGTTTCAGGCATAAGGGCTTTGTTGCCGACGAGAATAGGAACGTCGTAGAGATCTGTCTCGAGAGCGAAGGGGGCACGGAAGGCCTCGCCCCGCAGAAGCTTAAGCCCCCAGTTTTTGAATGGAGTGAATATCACGCCGTACCGAGAGACAAAATCTTCGTAGCCCTGTGAGGATTCGTTCCACTGTGTGCCGGCAACGAGCTTGATAGATTCGCCTATTTTGTAATCAGCCTGTGCGTAGGCACTCTGCGGCTGATAATGGTAGGTGGGGATGGATTGATAGTAATCGTCATCAGGTTTGTAGCTCGTCCGATACTCCTGCAGGTATCCGAGGGTGATATTCAGGGGGTCTATCGGATTGGTGAAGAGGGTTACTTCACCAAGTATATCCGAGGAGTTGAGGCCGACGGTCCGTGTTACGTTAGCAAAGCGGTTCTCGTGGCGGTTGTAAGTAAGGTTCAACTCCAGGGTTGTTCGATCATCCAGGGGGGCCCGGTAGCCGGCATTAGTAAAGAGTTTTTGGACGCCGTACTCGTGATATGGAAGAGACCACCACGGCAGGGAGCCCAAATGAAAGGTCTCGAGGTCCACCGCGAAGGCGTCAAAGGTGAATCCGCGGTACTCCAGGTGTGCCGTCCCAGAGACGCTGCGGTTGTCGTCGTGTTGCGAGCCGAAAGCCCCTTTCTCATCGGTCAAGGCGTAGTTGTACCCTTGTTGACCGGAAGCACGTATAGCCGTGACGTACCCGAGCTCACCGGACCTTCCTCCGGCCATGATGTCCGATTCATAATACCCGTAACTGCCAGTCATCGAGCGGATAGAGATTTCATTATTGTCCGGAACTCGGGTCTTCAAATTGATAACACCTGTGAAAGCATTGGTTCCGTAGAGCGCTGAACCGGGGCCGCGAATCAGCTCAACGCTGTCTAAACTCGATAACGGAAACGTCATATAGACCGGAAAATCGAGGCCTCAGAAACTGCTCTCCCTGATAGGCCGGCCATTGAGCAGAATTAAATTGTGAAGGTCCAGGTGTGTCGGCATATCGCCGCGTAAAGAGGCAATGTTGTTACGATACATATAGGAATCCCGTGTGTACACGCTGGGCTGGCGCTGCAGAAGCTGAAGGAGGTCTCTGTCTCCATAGACCTCAATCTCTTCTTTGGGAACGACGACCATAACGGCCGGCGCCTCATAAATCGGCTCCGCCTTTTTCGACGCCGACGTCACCTCGACACCCATTAGTTCCTCAACGGACATTTCCATAATGACTTTTTGCGTGTCCTCTTTGCTTTCTGCCGCCAATGTTGCCGTATTGGCGCAGACCGCGCACAGAAGATAAATGACACACAGTTGTCTTTTTATTGAGTATCTCTTCATAGGCACTGTTACAAAGCTGTTCATATAAACTTTTTTACCGTTCCATTGAATATGCTGTTTACTTTTACCCTTTGCTCAATAGAATCGGGCTTTTTCAGCCGGCGGTTTGTCTCCTTTGGAACTTTTCAGGTGATTTTTCTCACGGGTGGAAATTGATTAAGCCCGTCCGAAAACTTATCGGACGTTACAAAATGCCAGCTTAGGGAATTGGAACGGCTTCTCTCCCAAACGCCCGCAATAAGGGTTAAATTTCCTGGTTTGCATCTGCAGGCATCTGCGTTATAATGCGACGGTATCGTATTTAAGCAATTATGCGGAAAACTATAATCATATTTGAATGTCTGTCGCTGGTAATAACGGCGTTGCTGTTGCAATCCTGCGCTGCGCCTGCACGGCCTGCGACGGTCCGCCTTGACCAGCAGGGGCAGTGGAAGCCGACGGACGCCGCCAGAGAAGAGCAATACCTTCTGCGCGTCGCCGAAATGAAGAAGCTCGTCGATGCCGGAAAGCCGGGTAAGGTCCGCGACGCCATAAAACAGATGAAAAAGGACTACCCAGAAATCGCCGGCGCCGATTTTAACTCTTTCACGGAAGGGGAATTGCTCCTGGCGAAAGGCAAAATCACTAATGCCGTCCGCCAGTATGATAAGTTTCTTGATGATTATCCCGTCAGCCCCCTGCGGGACGCGGCCCTGCAGCGAGAGTTCGATATCGCCTCTGAATTTCTGGCCGGCAGGAAAAAGACCATTCTCGTATTCCGCGTTCACGCCTACGACGACGGCGTAAAAATAATGGAAAAAATCAGCGACCGAACGGGGTCGGCGGAAATCGCAAAAAGCGCGCTGCTGGCAGTCGCACACAGCTACGAAAAACGAAAGAAATACGAGGAGGCATACCTGACGTGGTCACAAATCAGCTCGCGGTGGCCCACGGGACAAACGGGCAAAGATGCGCTTCTGGCTATGGCCAGAGACAAATACGCAACATTCAACGGCCCCCTGTATGACGCATCGGGGCTGGTCAGCGCAAAGAGTTATTATGAAAATTACAAATTGCGATACCCCGATGATGCGCAAAGAATCGGCGTTGACGAAATCCTTGCGAAAATAAATGAGCAAATGGCCGAGAAAAATCTTCTTGTCGCGAATTACTACAAAAAAACCGGCCAGCTCACCCCGGCCAATGTGTATTATCAACTGGTTGTCGATACCTGGCCAGATACCGCCGCGGCAAAGACGGCAAGGCAGGAAATCGGCAAAACTAAATGAAATTGAGAATGAAGAATTTAGAATTTAGAATTAAGAATGAAGAATTAAATCCTGTGAGATTTGGCTTACAATTCTCAATTCTAAATTCTCAATTCTTAATTTATTGCGCAATTTGTGCTCTTGCGCTTTCAGCGACGGGCTGCGGCGAAAACCGCGGCTACACCAACGCCCCGCTTTACCCGCAGGGCATCGCCACCGTTTACGTCGAAATGTTCGATAACCAGAGCTTCCGGCGGGGCATTGAATTCGAGCTGACCGACGCCCTTGCAAAACGCATCGAGGCGCAAACCCCATACAAAATCGTTACCGACCGCGACAAGGCCGATACAATAATTTCAGGCCGGCTTGCCCGCGTCAGCGAATCGACCCTGACTACCGAGCGGCAAATCGGCAGGTCTCTCGAAAAAAGCGTCGAATTGAAGGCGGTCGTTACCTGGAAAAATTTGCGGACAGGCGAGCTTTTAATTGATAATAAAACCGTGGGGGCGTCGGCTGCCTTCTCGGAGTGGCAAGGCCAGAGTTTCGCCTACGGCGCTACGCTGGCGGCAAACCTGCTTGCGGAAAAAATTGTAGAACAAATGGAGACGGGGTGGTAGTATTCTTAATGAGCGTTGTTCCCGCATAGTATGTTGGAATTTAATTTTTAGCCCCCGGCTCGCCGGGGCAGCGAAACTTCCTGTAATGAATGATAATCTGAATAAAAAACGCGGCACAAAAAAAAGAGCCGATGATACACGACGCGGCGGGACGAATAAATTCCCCCAGCCCTATCGGCGTAACCCCCTCAACCTGCTTTTACTCGGCATCGTTGTCTTTACCGTCGTGGTCATCCTCCAGCAGTGGCAGAAGGTCGAAACCATAACTTATTCCGATTTCCAGACCCACCTCAAAGAAGGCCACGTAGAGGAAGTCGAATTAGGCGATACGAGTATCACCGGCCAGTTCAAAAAAAGCTGGCTCGAAACCCAGAACCCCAAAATCCCGAAATCATTCACGGTCGATTATAAGCCCGACGTTGTCCGCGACCAGCTTCCAAAACTGCTCGACGACAGCGGCGTCAAGTGGTCCTTCGCCAAAGAGCGGATATGGATGTGGAACCTCATCGGCCTGCTTCCCTTCGTTGTCATCGGCTTGTTCATATACTTTATGTTCGCTCGTAATATCCATTCAGGCGCCGGCGGTATGCTTATGTCATTCGGCAGAAGCAAGCACCGCCTCCACGACAAGGAGCGCGTTAAAATCACGTTCGAGGACGTCGCCGGCGTCGATGAGGCAAAAGAAGAAGTTGCGGAAATTATCGAATTCCTGAAAAACCCCCGCAAATTCCAGCGTTTAGGCGGCCGCATACCGCGAGGCGTCCTGCTCATCGGTCCCCCCGGCTGTGGAAAGACGCTGCTGGCAAAGGCAATCGCAGGCGAAGCCGACGTCCCATTCTACAGCATCTCAGGCAGCGACTTTGTCGAGATGTTCGTCGGCGTAGGCGCATCACGCGTCCGCGACCTTTTCAAACAGGCAAAGGAAAGCTCCCCCTGCATTATCTTCCTCGACGAAATCGACGCCGTAGGAAGAAAACGCAGCGCCAGCTTCGCAGGCGGAGGCCACGATGAACGTGAGCAGACGCTCAATGCCATCCTCGTCGAAATGGACGGCTTCGATACCGATGACCAGGTCATCGTTATGGCGGCCACCAACCGCTCCGATATTCTCGATACGGCGCTGACCCGTCCCGGTCGTTTCGACAGGCAGGTCGTCGTCCCCCTGCCCGACCTCAAAGGCCGTCTTGAAATACTGAGAGTCCACGCCAAAAAGGTCAAGCTCGGCCCCGACGCCAACCTCGAACGTCTCGCCCGCGGAACGCCTATGTTCAGCGGAGCCGATTTGGCGGCCATTATAAATGAGGCCGCTCTTGCCGCGACTATGGCAAACAAGGACAATATCGAAATGGCGGATTTGGAAGAGGCACGCGACAAGGTCCGCTGGGGCAGGGCCAAGAAAAGCAGGGTTGTTGACCA
>JBELAA010000159.1:0-6746 GCA_049509315.1 Sedimentisphaerales bacterium
ATTGGGACGTTGGGCTCAAATGTGCTTTCGACAATTTCATCGAACCGCCAGTTGGTGTTAACGTCGATACCATCAACCGCTTTTATAATGTCGCCCGGCACAAGACCGGTGGCTTTCTTTAATGTTTTGGCGCTTTCTGGTCTTAATTTTGCGATAGTTAAGGTCAGCGGCTTCTCAATCCCGAAGTCGCGAAGTTTCGCACCCACCTGCTGCTTTGCCGTCAATTTTACTTCCTCGATTGTTCCATCTTCTTTGCGTATTTTCAGCAGCACCTCTTTGTTCTTTCCTGATAACACCCCCGCCATAACGACGTCGCTGTAATCCAGATGACCGTCCTCGCCGGCTATCTCGATTACCTCGTCGCCGGGCTGAATTCCGGCAAGCTGCGCCGCTGAACCAGGCACAACCCCGCCTGCTATCGGCGCAGGCAATTTTATCCCCACCAGAAACACAATCATAAAAATCGCTAAGGCGCTTATCGCGTTTAAAGTTACCCCCGCCGCCAATACCGCCGCACGGGCAGGCGCCGGCCTGTTCGCGAACGACCGGGGGTCGGCGTTTTCCTTAACCGCCCCAACGTCCTCCTGGCCTAACATTTTCACAAAACCGCCGAAAGGAATAAGGCCTATGCGGTATTCGGTCTCTCCAGCTACGGGCTTTTTCCCCATAGTGAAGCTAAATTGCCCCTCATCCGCGTTTGCACCTTCTCCTTTGAATAATTCCGGCAGCACCCTTATCCGCCAGCCGCGGTCAATCTTCTTTATCCCTAACAAAATCGGCGGCATAAATAGCGAAAACGCCTCGACCTTTATCCCGCAGGCCTTGGCGACCACAAAATGACCGAACTCGTGAATTATGACCACCGCCCCGAAACCCAGCAGCACCAGGAGTATGTTCCAGGCCGTCTCGAAATTATTCACAACAAGATAAATTATCGCGATTGCTGCGGCGGCAAACAATATCACCTGCGATGGCTTCGATTTTTCAGAGCTTACCTGGCCCTGGTCATCCCTTACAGGAGGGGTTGATGATTCTTCAGACATTCCATTACCTCTTTCTTTGCCCAGCGGTCCGCCTCTAACAATTCCTCAAGTGTTGCGTCTCCCGCTTTGCTGTCGGCGGGGCAGTTGTCTAAGCAGTGGCGAACAAGCTCGACTATATTTCCGAATTTTATCGCGCCTGCCAGGAAGCATTCCACGGCTGCCTCGTTGGCGGCGTTAAAAACCGCGGCGGCGACACCGCCTTTGCGGGCAATCTCGAATCCCATTTCCAACGCGGGAAACGTCTTATGGTTCGGCGTCTCGAAAGTCAGATGTTTAATCTGTTCCAGCCGAAGCTTTTTCGCGCAGCCGGCCAGACGCTCGGGATACGTCAGCGCGTATTGTATCGGCAGCGCCATATCCGGGAGCCCCATCTGCGCCATCACCGAACCATCCACAAATTCAACCAATGAATGAACTATCGACTCCGGGTGAACCAGCACTTCAATTTTCTCAGGCGCCGCATCAAAAAGCCACCTCGCCTCGATTATTTCCAGCGCCTTGTTCATCATCGTCGCCGAATCCACCGTAATTGTATTTCTTCCGGCCGTCGCCCCCTGAAAGGCCCGCCGGAGGTCGTGAGCACGATTTTCGCTACCTCGTTTGGCCTTCCCGCCATAAGCGCCTGAAATATCGCCGAATGCTCACTATCGACAGGCAATAACTGCGCTGCGTATTTTTTCGCCTCTGAGGTAATTAGCTTACCTGCTATGGCAAGCGGTTCTTTATTCGCAATCGCGACCCTTTTGCCCTTGCGAACCGCCGCCAAAACCGCCGGCAATCCCGCAACCCCCACAATTGCTGCAAGAACCGTCCCAACTTCGTCAAGCTGAGCAATTTGCGTCAAACCCTCCTCGCCCGCCAGCACCTCAACATCGGCGCCTTTGATGTGGCCGCGAAACTGCTCTATGCAATCGGGGTCGCTGACAGCCACGTATTTTGGCCTGTATCTTCTGACCTGTTCGGCCAACAGCTTGACGTTGCTGTGTCCGCTTAGCGCAACGACCTCAAACGCCCGCCCTTCTTCGAGCGACGAATTCAATCCATCGATTACCCGAAGGGCAGTTGTCCCAATCGAGCCGGTCGAACCCAATATAGCTATACGTCTGTGCATAAAAATGGCGTCTTCAAATCAAGACGCCATTATAACCGCCTGTGGCGAGATTGTCGAATTCGCACACCCTTTCCCGGCTGAAAATTTAATTTGCGAATCAACCCATTATTAATTCTGCTCTGCCGTCTTTACGACTGCGAAAAAGGCCGGCTTTGGCTGTAATTTGCGGTCAAACAGCAGGGGATAATCGGTCCGTCCCTTAACCGGCCAGTCGTTTAGCCAGGATTGCCCGTCGTGAACACCCCAAAAATTTACCCGGCTGATTTTGTCGGCGTGCTTATGAAATATCGAGAATAATTCACCATAACGTTTCGCAAGTTTTTCCTGCACCTCGGCTGGCAGCGCACCGGGATAAGGATTAAGCTCTTTGGGCGGAACATTTCTTGGCAAAACTGTAATATCCATTTCCGTAATCATCACCTTAACGCCGGACTGGGTAAGATTAACAATGCCATTTTCCACCTCATCAAGCGACGGAGTATTAAGCTTCCAGTGCGCCTGCACTCCGATGCCGTCAATGCGACCTCCCTTGCTTTTGATATCGCCAACCAGGCGAACGATGCTGTCCGTGGCCTCCTTTGTCAGCATATCGTGTCCGTTGTAATACAGCTCGACATTCGGGTCGGCTTCGTGGGCATACTCAAACGCCTTCTGGACATAATCTTCCCCGATGATTTCAAACCATCTGGTTTTTCGCATCCTGCCGTCTCTTCCAATGGGTTCGTTGATAACCTGCCAGGCGTTTATTTTGCCTTTGTAACGCCCCATTACCTTGAAAATGTGTTCGTGGATTCTATTTAGCAGAGTTTCGCGGTCAACGTTTCGCCCATTGGCATCCTTAAACACCCAGTCAGGAACCTGTTCCTGGTCAATAAGAATGTGCCCGATAATGAACATTTTATTCTTTTCGCCAAATGCGACGAACCGGTCTGCCTGTTCAAAGTCATACACGTTCGGCTTCGGATGCACCGAATCCCATTTCAGGCAGTTCTCAGGCGTGATTGAGTTGAATTGCGATTCTATAAGGGCAATCACGTTTGTGTCTTTACCTGAAATCTGGTCGGAACTCACTGCTGCGCCAATTAAAAAATCCTTTTTAAATACATCCTTGAGTGCATATTGATTGCCATCCGCGCTGCGGCACTCTGATTTGTTCTTTGCCTCGCTCGGCGCAACCGCCTGATTTGGCTCTCCGGCCGCGCCACCGGCCATCGGTAACATATTCAGGGAAAATACGAGGATCACTATTAGAAAATATTCTGATTTGTTGCGCATTTTTGTTCTCCTTCTTAATTAGAATTGTTTTGGCTCTGTGCTGTTTTAACGACGGCGAAAAACGCCGGCTTGGGTTTATAACTTCTGTCAAAAAACAGTGGATAGTCGGTTCGTTCGATGGGCCAGTGGTTGCGCCAGGACTGGTTGTCGTTAATTCCCCAGAAGGTTACCCGGCTGATTTTGCCGGCGTTCCTGTGAAAAGCCGAGAAAAGGTCGTAATAACGTTTCGCAAGGCGCTCCTGTACCTCGGCGGGCAGCTTATCAGGATAAGGATTAAGTGCTTTTTGTAACTCGGTGTTCTGTTTAAGATCCTGACCTTTGTAGTCGCCTACATAAGGCAAAACCGCGACGTCCATTTCTGAAATTATCACTTTAACCCCCTTCCTGGGCAAAGGCGGAAATACGGGTCTCTACCTCGTCAAGCGACGGATAGTCCAAACTCCAGTGCGCTTCCAGCCCGACGTCGTCAATCCGAACCCCTTTGTTTTTCAGGGCGTCAATCAGCCGAACAACTGTCGTTCCAATCGAGCCGGTCGAACCCAATATAGCTATACGTCTGTGCATAAAAATGGCGTCTTGATTTTCAAGCCGTATTATAACCGCCCGCTGCGAATTTGTCGAATCCCGGCACGCAGGGATTGATAATTGACGACTGATAATTTATATTACCCTTATGATTAGCTTATCTTTGGAGGCCAGTAAATGAGCTACAAGGGTATTATCCTGGCGGGCGGCTCCGGCACACGCCTGCATCCGGTTACAAAAGGAATAAGCAAGCAGCTTATCCCAATTTACGATAAGCCGATGGTCTATTATCCCCTTACGACCCTGATGCTTGCCGGAATAAGGGAAATCCTCGTAATAAGCACACCGACGGACCTGCCGCTCTATAAAAAGGTCCTCGGCGACGGCTCACAGTGGGGTATCTCGCTGGATTACGCCGAGCAGCCCCGTCCTGAAGGACTCGCCCAGGCGTTCATTATCGGTAAATCGTTCCTCGCGGGAAGCCCCGCCTGTTTGATTTTAGGCGACAATATCTTTTTTGGCCATTCGATGATTGAATCACTAAAAAAGGCCGCCAGTAACGAAACAGGCGCAACGATTTTCGGCTACCGGGTCGCAGACCCCGAACGCTACGGCGTTATTGAGTTTGACGATTCCGGCAAAGTCCTTTCCATCGAGGAAAAACCCGAAAAACCAAAATCCAATTACGCGGCGGTCGGCCTGTATTTTTATGACTCACAGGTTTGCGATATCGCATCGACTATTAAACCTTCCGCAAGGGGCGAGCTGGAAATTACCGGCCTCAACAACGCTTACCTGAATAAGTCCATGCTCAGGGCGGAGCTTTTAGGCAGGGGTATCGCATGGCTCGATACCGGGACACCGGAATCGATGCTCCAGGCGTCCAATTTCGTCCAGACCATTCAGCAAAGGCAGGGCTTGATGATTGCCTGCCCCGAGGAAATCGCCTTTCGGCTCAATCTCATCGACAAACGCCAGTTAGTTAAGCTGGCCGAACCCTTATCCAAAAACTGGTATGGGCAATACCTGCTCGCACTTGCCGATGAGAACCCATAGCCAGTAAGCCCCCAGGTTTATCCTGGGGGTTAAACCCCAAACATAAAGTTGGGGGGCTTACAGGATTTTTATTATGCAGCAACCAATAGCATATATGATGACATGGACGACATACGGCAGTTGGCTTCAAGGCGACGAGCGTGGTTATGTTAAAGATGGAATGATACATGAAGCGAACAAAGGGCTCAATCAAGCAAATCGAGCATTGATGAAGTGTCCTGAAGTTAAATTGACATTAGACCAGCGTCAAATTGTCGCGAATGCTCTTCACAGAGAAGCTGAGCTGCTTGGTCAGGAAATTTATGCGATTGCCGTAGGCAAAAATCACGTTCATTTGGCTGTCAGTTTCACTAATATGGATGCCGGCTTAGCAGTGAGTCATTATAAAAACGCCTCGCGACTGGCAATGCAGGATAATGGTTTCATCGGAAAATTATGGACGCGGGGTTTTAGTAAACGATATTGTTTTGACGAACAGCAATTACAAGCCGTGATTGCATATGTGAACGGCCACAACAAATCTGAAAACCCCCAACATAAAGTTGGGGGCTTACAGGTCTGGACGGTGAGAAGTGAGAACTCATAAATGAAGGTTACAAAAACGAAACTTCCGGAAGTGCTGATTATCGAGCCCGACGCCTTCGGCGACGCGAGGGGCTGGTTTCTCGAAACCTTCAGTCAAAAGCGCTACGAACAGGCCGGTACAAAATTACCCTTTGTGCAGGATAACGTTTCCTTTTCGGCTAAAAACGTCCTGCGAGGCCTGCATTATCAATTTCCGCATCCTCAGGGCAAGTTAGTGCAGGTCCTTTCAGGCGAGGTTTACGACGTGGCGGTTGACATCCGCATCGGCTCGCCGACGTTCGGCAGATGGGTCGGCGAAACATTGTCGGCGTCAAATCACAAACAGCTTTATATACCGCGCGGCTTCGCTCACGGCTATTGCGTTCTCAGTGAAACGGCGTTGTTTTCATACAAATGCACCGATTACTACAGCCCCGCAGACGAAGGCGGGATTATCTACAACGACCCCGATATTGCAATTGCCTGGCCCGTTGACAAACCGCTTGTTTCCAAAAAAGACGCCGTTTACACCCGCCTTAAGGATATTCCCGAAAATAAACTACCTCGGTTCGAGGTGAACAAATGACCGGTTCGCTGGATAAAGCGGCGATTCTTGGCGGGAAAGGTATGCTCGGCTCCGACGTAGCCGCCCAATGCGGCAAACGCGGAATTCCTTTCGAGGTTTTTGACCTGCCCGAATTCGATATCACCAATGAGAGCCAGCTTTTCAGCGTCGTCAAGCAGCACCGGACAATCATAAATTGTGCCGCCTACACCAATGTCGATAAGGCCGAAACCGAGACGGAAACAGCTTGCCGGGTCAATACCGAAGCGGTCGGCAACCTCGGGCTTTTCGCCCGGAAAACCGGCGCCTGGGTCCTGCATATCAGCACCGATTTTGTTTTCGACGGCCTCGGCGACAAGCCCTGGACCGAGAAGGATTTGCCTCGTCCCATTAACGCATACGGCAGGACCAAACACGCCGGCGAACGGCTGTTAGTGGAAAACAAGTGCCAGTATTGTATAATCCGCGTCGAGTGGACTTATGGACTTCACGGCGACAACTTCATTAAAAAAATTCTGCAAAGAGCGAAGACGCTCGCCTCGGCGAAGCCGGGCGAAGCCGGGCAAAACGAATTAAAAGTCGTTGACGACCAGTTCGGCTCGCCGAC
>JBELAA010000016.1:0-17692 GCA_049509315.1 Sedimentisphaerales bacterium
AACTCCTTTTTCATAGCCGACAACGTTCGTGACGCCCTCAACAAGGGTATCGGCGACTACACCCCCATATTCCTTGCCGAAATTCCCAACGAATTCGAAAGCGGCAGAATACCCTTAGATGTCGCCCTGATAACCGTTACCCCTCCCGATATCAACGGCCTGTGCTCCCTGGGCGTGTCGGTCGATATCGTCAAGTCCGCCGCCGCCAACGCTAAATACGTCATCGCTCAGGTCAATTCACGTATGCCCCGCACCTTCGGCGACAGCTTCATTCACGTCAATTCAATCGATTGCCTCGTTCCTTTTGACCAGGACATTATCGAAGTTGACGTCCCCCAGTCCGACGACGTCCTTCGCAGAATCGGCGAAAATATCGCACACCTCGTCGAGGACGGCTCCACTATCGAATGCGGCATCGGCAGAATCCCCCAGGCGCTTGCCGAATTTCTCAAGGACAAAAAAGACCTCGGCATTCATACCGAGATGTTCAGCGACTGGATTATCGAGCTTGTCGAATGCGGCGCAATAACCTGCGCAAAGAAAAATATCAATCACGGCAAAATCGTCGCCAGCTTCTGTATGGGCACTCGCCGGCTGTATGACTATATCAATAACAACCCCTTCTTCGAATTTTACCCCACCGAATACGTCAACGACCCATACCTCATCAGCCAGCACGACAAAATGATTGCCATTAACGTCGGCCTCGAAATCGACCTCACCGGCCAGGTTTGCTCCGATTCCCTCGGCTACCGCTTCTATTCAGGCATCGGTGGCCAAATCGATTTCATTCGCGGCGCTGCCCGCAGCAGGGGGGGTAAGGCCATTATCGCTATGCCCTCAACCGCCAGAGCGGGACAAGTCAGCAGAATCGTCCCGCATCTCACCGAAGGCGCAGGCGTCGTTACCACTCGCGGCGACGTTCATTACGTCGTTACCGAATACGGCACCGCCTACCTGCACGGCAAATCAATCCGCGAACGCGTCCTCGACCTCATCAATATCGCCCATCCCAAATTCAGAAACGAGCTTATACAGGCCGCCAAGGCTCAGCAATACATTTACGCAGACCAGATTGAGCTTGACTGGACCAATGTCCGCTACCCCGCTGAGCTTGAGCATTACGATACGCTGCGCGACGGCACCGAAATCTTCTTCAGGCCCGTCAAACCCACCGACGAGCACGAGCTTTCCGAAATGCTCTACTCGCTGAGCGAAAAGTCAGTCCAGACGCGGTATATGACCCACACAATGACCTTCCCCCACAAGGATATTCAGCAGCTCACCAATATCGATTACCAGCACGACGTCGCAATTGTCGGCGTCGTCCCCGGCCCAACCGGCGACGAGCAGCTTGTCGCTATGGCGCAATATTTCCTCGACCCCAAGCTCCAGCAGGCCGAAGTCGCCTTTGTCGTCCACGACGAATGGCAGCAAAAAGGTATGGGCACCTACCTTCTTGAATATATTTCTAAAATCGCCAAACAAAGAGGTGTGAAACGGTTTTACGCGAAGGTGCTGCCGGGCAATAAGGCAATGCTGGCAATCTTCCACAACTCCGGCTACAAGGTCAACACCTCATTTGACGGCGAGGTTTACAATATTTCTTATGACCTCGTTGATAAGGTGGGCTGATGACCGCCAAATCCGCTGCCTTTATTTACTCGCCCAAGCTTGAGAAATACTCATATCCTCCTGAACACCCATTTAATACCGTCCGGGCGACCAAAACCCGCGACGTTATAAAATCAATGGGGCTTTTGTCCGCTCCGCAGGCGATTGAAGTTCCGCCCAAACCCGCCGACCGCCTGGTCCTCAAAAAATTCCACTCCGCACGCTACCTGCACGCGATTCAAAACGCATCCAAAGGCCAATGGGATGTCGATGCCCTCAATATGGGCCTCGGCACCTCCGATTGCCCCGTTTTCAAAGGTATGTTCGAATATACCGTTCTGGCTGTCGGAGCGACTCTCACCGGCGCTGGGCTCATTCTCGATGGCTCAGCCAATGTCGCTTTCAACCCTTCAGGCGGCTTCCACCACGCTCATCCCGAACGCGCCGCCGGTTTTTGCTACATCAACGATATGGCCCTGGCCTGTATGATTTTAGCCGAGCAGGGTAAAAAAGTGCTTTATTTAGATGTTGATGTTCACAATGGCGACGGCGTTGCGGCTGCTTTTTACGACCGCAACGACGTTATGACAATCTCGCTCCACCAGAACCCAAAAACCCTGTTTCCCGGCACCGGTTTTGAGGACGAAATCGGTTCGGGCAAAGGCCGGGGCTACTGTGTCAATATCCCGTTGCCCATCGGCACTTTCGACGAAGCGTATCTGCACGCGATTAACACCGTGGTTATGCCTTTAATCGGGGCGTTCAAGCCGGACGTTTTCGTTTTTGAGCTTGGTGCCGACGCCCTGGCAGGCGACCCGCTTGCCAATCTTGCCCTAACCAACAACGTTTACGCCGACATTATTAAGCTCCTGTTGGGTTTCGACAAGCCGATTTTGATGACCGGCGGCGGCGGCTACAATGTCGAAAATACCGTCCGCGCCTGGGCGCTGGGCTGGTCGGTCCTTTGCGGCGCCGACGCCGAGCACGACCATTCTCTCGGTCTTGGCGGCGTGATGCTCCAGACGACCGAATGGTCCGGCGGCCTTCGCGACAGGGTTCTGCCCGTAAGCGCCCAACAGCGCGATTCGGTCCTTCCTACTCTCAACGATACCCTCGACCGGCTCAAAGCCGCAATCTTCCCTCTTCACGGCCTGTAGATCTGTCGGTGTCATTCAGTGTGACTTAAAAGTCCGTGTTTGTCAGCGTCCTCCGGAAAGTTCAGCCGCGCAAATATCCTGTGGTATTTCTTCGCCGCCGCATCGTATGCTTTTGCCGCGTCAATTTCATTGTTGAAGTAGCCGAGAAAAATTCTCTTACCGTTAAATCTGATATTGGCACGCCATTGTTCCCGTCCACGCCGCTTCTCGCAATATACTCCCTTGTATTGTGATGTTGAATGCCTCATTTTCTCTCTGTTGCAGCAGTTTTCTGAGTGTGTCGCCAGGCGAAGATTGGCTATTCGATTATCCAGTCCCTTTCTGTTTTTATGGTCAACTAAAAGTCCGTCTGGAGCGTTCATGATTATCCTGTGTAAACGCTTTGTCGTTGTCTCCCCCAGTCCGTTTTTAACGCTGCACGCAGCGTAATAATTTGTCTTGTTGCCTGTAAGAAACCATTTGATATGCCTGTATTTATAGTAAATATCCGGGTCAACTATTGTATATTCACCCTCGCCTAAATAAATCCGCCGAAACGTGTACCCATACTTCCACTTCCGATACATCATCACCGGCCAGACGAAAATCCTGTCTAACCAATCCAAAACCCTTCTTTGAATGCCTGACATAACACACTCTCCTTCCTTTCAACAATCCGCATCCCTAAATCGACCCCGAGAAATTCTAAGAATTTCCGGGACTAAGTCCTCTGGAATCCCTCCGGGATTCCAGAGGGCAATCGGCAATCGCCAATCGGCAATTGGTTAATCCGTCCTCCGTCTTCTTCCCTTTTTCACCTTTCTCACCTTTCCCGCTCTTCTCACCTGTTCAACTGCTCCACTATCTACTCTCCCGCGAAGCCTTGCGGAGTCTCGGCTTCCGAGGCGAAGCGTCTCTGACGCTTCGCGCGTCCCTCTATCCTATGGCGCGAACTTGCGCGATTTTGACCAAAAAAACAGTTTTTCAGACCCCCCGAAATGCACTTAACTCCTTATGCCGTAAGGAATAAAAAAAATTTTAAGAAAAATGGAAAATCCAAAAAAGCGCTTGCGCGCTTTCCTCCAACAACTGTATTAAACAACTGTATTAGTCCAGAATTAAATCCTTGTCTTGTAAGGAGTTACAGCAAAAATAGATGCCTGAAAAATCGGCCTTGTAAATGTCCCCATAATCACGTTTTTTTGACCCCGCAAAACAAGAAAATCCTCGTTTTCCTGATAAAAACAAGGTTTTTAAGAAAATCAAGAAAAAAACGGAACCATCCTGCCCCCCCTCGATTGTTGCCACATCGGCTTCTCTGTCGGGGGGTCCATCTTTAATTCTATATTCTTAATTCTCAATTCTAAATTTTCTTTGAACGCTGTCCGCTGAACGCTACCAACAAGGATATTGACGTAAAAACGCGGCTTTGCGGATTAACTAATTGCCGATAGTTGATTTTACCGCAGGTGGGACGAGAGTGAACCCCGAGAAATTCAAAGAATTTCCGGCCTCGTGGAATCCGCAGGATTCCCGAGACTTTTGTCCTGGAAATCTCAAAGAGATTTCTCAGGGGACCAAGTCCTCGGAATCTTTCAGATTCCAGAGGGAAGTCCAAAGCCACAACGTAAAGTTCAAAATGAGAAAACGGTTGATGATTCCATTATTCCGGATGTGGAAAAAAGATTGATAGACAAATTATCTTCATTATTCAAGTGAGTAATTGATAACCGTAGTTATAATACTCTTTACGGCCGTTGTGCAATTGCTAAATTCAAACCTTTGTAAAGCTTTTTCGCCTAATTTTTGAAAGAAACTACTGATTAATGCATGTATAAATGACTGCGTTGATGAATCAACCCCAGAAAAATCGAGCACAACAACTTCATCGCTTAGCTCAAGTATGCGACTAATATGATTATCACGAATATCGCGAGCTTGGTCTTTGTTCTCAGCAAATGAGCCACAATATTCCTGAATCATAATTTTCATGAAAACTTGATCCTCTTATAATAGTCTTTTTTCATTTTATTAAGGCTAGCTCGATATGAGTCGCCTATCATCTGCATAAGTTCATTAAATGCAGTCGTATCTTCAATATGTATATCAATTCCTACAACTGTACCTTGAAAAAACGGAAGTGAATCCTTAATCGTTGCATAATCATCTTCTGGATTAGCATTGAATTTAATTCTTTCAGATGAAGGTCTTATAAGAAGTTTAAAATAACTATCCCCAGAATAAATCAGAAAATGACTTCGTGTTGACTGTGCAATACATTTTGTAAAGAATAATCCAGCGCCTGCATTTTCTTGTGTCCCCCCTAATTTTGGAGTTGTCCCTGAAATTCCTGGCTTAAGTGCATTAAGGATTGCTTCCTTATAAGTAGCAAATCGCTTGAAACCAACCATTCCCTCTAAAATTCCTTGACCTGCATCAGAAATTCCAATGGATATCTTCTTTTTTTTGCGGCTATATGTTGCACATACGTGCCCCCCCAATCGAAGACCTGATTTGGAATGTTCCAAAACATTGCGTAACAGTTCACTGAAAACATGTTTCACTGTTCTAGATGTATCCTGAGTAGTATGGAGTATGGGATCGATATCTTTTAAAAATGCTGCCAATTCATCGCTTGTAGTAATGCGAGTTAAGGGAATAAATCTTCCTGTTTCTTCATGTTCCTCGGTTACAATAGGGTCTGCATAACCAAGCGTAGAAAATAATCCCATTCTCTGAAGATATGGAATAGATTTAATAGGGTTAATTGTCGCCGTAGTCTCAATTTCTTTTTTCCTGAAATAATCCCCCAGAGAAGCATATAAAACAAGTCCAACCGGATGCATGGCTACATATTTAGGATGAAATTGTATTTCGACTTTTCCATCGGAAAAGTCAAAATTATTGTTCTTAAAGACCGAATCAAAATTTGCAAGAGCTATGCTGTTTGGAATATACAGCGTGGACATGACAATTTATCCGTTTTTTTTAAATCTCATTGTTAATACGAAGACCAACGGTAATATTTTCAATAGCCGAATGTTGTTATAAACACTTTCATAAGTGTTATTACGGACACTCCGGTAAACTTAACAGGTTATTTGGCAACTCTCCATCGTTCTCAGTCTTTAGATATTTATTTCCTTGAGAGCTGGTAGATATAATTACCCATACCATCTCATCATTCACCTTCACATAGAACTTCCATTTACCCGACTCAATCCCCGCAATAGCGGCCTCTTGAGTGAGTTTCCAACTGGTTTGATCAGCATTTAGCCCCCCGATATGCGTAATACGCTCATGCGCGCTTGTTCTGTTACTCTTATTTATGCAACTGATACGATGGCTCGATGCCATTTTTATGTTCCTTTTTTCTTTTTCTTCTCGCTACCCAAATATAATAGCATAAAATAAATTCTGAGAAGAAAATAATCTATCCAAAGGCCAATGTCAATTCCTATCCTAAAAAAGACTCTGCCGAAGCCGAAACTTTGCTCTTCGATGTGCATAATCTTCCGGTCTTAAGGTGGCAGTATATCGTCAGACCGGCAATAAAAGCAAGAGTTTTTCATAATTGCGGATTGTCGAATGGCGATTTAATTCAGCGAACCTCGCGATTGCGACCCGGCTAATTACGGATTCAGAAGAAACCGGATTCCTGCTTTACCATTTTAACAATATTTATCTTTTATTTTGAATCCGATAAACGCAGCCAAACACACAACAGCGACAGCAATAATTATCCAACCCACAGTGCCAACTAAAAGCATTTTAGAACTCCTTTCTCACCAGGCCGAATCTTTAGGCCTTAAGGGGCAGTATATCGGTAAAGAGGCAATAAAAGCAAGATTTTTAATACTCCACACTCCGAATCCCAAATCGGCAATTGAAAATTGACAATCGGAAATCGCCAATCGACAATAAGAAGAATCTGCCTACCTCGGCGAAGCGTAGCGAAGACGGGTGTTTTTTCAGCCGTTCAATGCCAAAGGCATGGGCAACGTAGTTGACCGGCAGACGAGAACAAGACCTTGGCGGAAGCTTGTTTCAAAAAAGGGCTTGTTTGAGTATGCCTTCGGCTGAAAAACCGTGTTAATCCGTGTCTAAAACTTCGTGTTTCTTCGTGCCCTCGGTGGTGAAATTTTGTGCCTTTTGCGTAGCATTGCGGAGTCCCGCTTTTAAGCGGCGGGGTGCTTTTTCGTGGCTAAACCTCTTTTTATTAGAAGTTATATATTTTTTTCTTTGTCTAAATGGACCCCCGATAGCAAACACCTGTCGAGGGCAGGCGTGATGCAGTAAGCAGTGCAAAAGAGGCGTAACAAGAATTGCCAGGATTGAAAGCCCGCTCGCCCCGGCATAGACCCAATGCGCCGGCCTATTAACCTACTAAAACCGTAGGAAAAAAGCCAATTACCTTGAAGCAGGGAGGCATTGAAACAATAAATTGAAACAGTGTTAATCCGCGTCTAAAAAATCAGCGTTAATCTGTGACTTAATAGGAATCAGCGTAATCTGCGTCTAAAAAATCAGCGTTAATCTGTGATTCAAAAAACCCCGAAAATAGGCAAAATCCGTAGTTGTCCTGCGTCCCCGAAAAAACTATAATGCCGGCCTTTGTCTTTGATTGTCTAAACAGGTATAAGATGGCAGAAGACCTTACAAAACTCAGCGATGGTGAATTATTAGACCGCTCCGCGGCCGGCGAGGAAGGTGCGTTCAGGGAAATCGTAAACCGTTATAAAAACGGCTTATACGCCTTCCTGCACAATTTCCTAAACCGCGCAGACGTCATAGACGACGTCTTCCAGGAGACCTTTTTACAGCTTTTCACCAGCCAGGATAGCTTCGACCGCACCAGGCCACTTCGCCCCTGGCTATATACCATCGCGGCAAATAAGGCAAAAGACGCCCTGCGGAAGATGCAAAGGACGGCTGCTGTAACTATCGGAACTATGACCGAATCCGAGGATATGTCGTTCGGCGATATGCTAAACGTGCTGGGTTCCGAGGAGGAAAGGCCTTTTGAGGACCTCGAAAAGGACGAAACCGCCTCCGATGTGCGTCGGGTTATAGCGAATATGCCGGATAATCTGAGGGAAATTTTAATTTTGTCGTATTTTAACAAATTTTCCTACAAACAATTAAGCGACATATTGAGTATTCCTATTGGCACAGTTAAAAGCAGGTTACACACGGCCGTGGGCCGGTTCGCTAAGGATTGGAAGGTAGCCGTTAGGAGCAAAAAAGCATTATGACGCCATTATCAGATACTCAAAAGCAGCTTCTTTTCGATTACTGTCTGGATTTAACCTCTGAAATAGAAAACGCACAAGCACAGGAATTAGTGTTTTCAAACGATCAGGCAGCACGGTTTGTCGCATCAATAAAGGCATCATTATCCCCCCTCGATAGTATCGCTTCGGAGCAATGCCCGGATGAACTGGCGGAAGGCACGATTTGGCGGGCACAGCAGGCAGTCAGGACCAGTAAGGTCAAGCTTACCCAGCTGATTGCGGCGGAACAACGACGAAAAACAGGCCCGTGGAGGGAGTTATTTGGTCGGCTGGCGACGGCAGCCGTATTTGTTGTTGTGGGAAGCGCCGTTATTACCGGCTGGAATATCACTACCAACTACGCCCGACAAAATTCCTGGCAGCATCAGTGTCAGGGGCAATTGGCGGGGCTGTTTAACTCACTGAGCAATTATAAAAACGATAATAATGGCCAAATGCCAGCGGTGGCGACTGCGGCGGGCGCACCCTGGTGGAAAGTTTCAGACCAGGGGCCGGAAAATGTGTCGAATACACGCAGGATGTGGATTCTGGTAAGGGGCAACTATGCCCAGCCGGAGGACTTTATGTGTCCTGCCCAGAAGAAATCTGGCTGCACATTCGCGTGCAATCCCAAAGATTACAATGATTTTCCCAGCAGGCGGATGGTGGTATTTAGTTTCAGGATTGGCTGTCCGAAAGATGGTTCGATGGATGTTGGCAGGAAGGTTATTATTTCAGATATGAACCCGATTTTTGAAAAGCTTCCGCCGGTGACCGAGCAGAAGCTGCTGATTCAAAATCTTGCAGACGAGCTATTGAAGAGGAACAGCCCCAATCACAATGGGAGAGGGCAAAACGTTTTGTTCTGCGACGGCTCAGTGACTTTTGTTAAAACCCGCATTATCGATAACGACGATATATTCACACTTCAAAACACCCCTAAATACGAGGGAACTGAGCTGCCGGCAAGCGAGAAAGACGCGTTTTTGGCGCCGTAGTCCTAAGACAGCGAACAGCGTCTCGCCAAAACGACCCCGAGAAATCTGAAAGATTTCCGGGACTAAGTCCTTGAAATTTCTTCGAAATTTCTAAGGGGACTCCGCCAAGGGCTTCGTTCAGCGGACAGGAAATCATTCTATTGTGCGCGGGAATGACAGTTAGTAGATAAAAAACAGCCGCCGCGAGAGGTTCAATTCGCGAGCGGCAACATAGAAGCACAATCCTCGGCGAGGCAGCTGCCGGCCATCCATAGCCAAACCCCACAGCCACTGTGCCCCTGTTGATATAGCTCGTTTTTTTGTGCCCCCCACGAGCAGACCTTAGGGGCTTTTATGCTTATGTCTTACGATTTTATCGGCCTGGTGATACGAGGGTCGATATAGGCAATTGCTAAATATCAGCTTCGTAATACTGCAAATACCCGATAGGCAAATGCTACAGGGACACTGTCAGAAAACGGCACTGTGTATTGCTGATTTTCGATTGCTGATACCAGCGGCCCTAATACAGGGCACGTATTTTTTTATGGCCGTTGGTATGATTGACGATTTAAGGGAGAAGACAGGAGGCAGAAGATGCTCGATTCTCGATGCTCGAAATGTCAGCGGGCAGCGTGAAGTGTTTGGCGGGTAGGACGCATTGCAGGAAATCAGGGTTCGAGGGGTGTGATACCTTCGCGGACGGCGTATTTGGTAAGGCCGGCGACGTTGTTGATGCGCAGCTTTTCCATAATGGTGCGACGGTTTGACTCGATGGTCTTGCCGCTTACGTGAAGGTGAAGGGCGATTTGTTTGGTGCTTCTGCCTTCTGCGAGCAATTGGAGGACCTCCCGCTCCCTCGGCGTCAACGTCGCCTCTTTCTGCGAATAACCCGGTGATATACATTTGATATAGTCCTGAATTACCACGCCCTCGACTTTCGGCCCAAGAAAGATACCGCCTTTGAGAACGGTCTGGATTGCCTCAAGGAGAGTGTCAAAGAGGCACTCTTTCAAGATATAAGCAGATGCACCTGCTTTGAGCATTTCAACCACAAAACGGCGGCCCGAATGCATCGAAAGCGCTATGACTTTGGTTCCGACCGGCCCGTTGACGATTTTGCGGGCGGCGTCGATACCGTTGAGGTTCGGCATACTTATATCCATAATAACTATGTCGGGCTTTAGCTTTTCAACCAGCTCCATCGCCTTTTGCCCGTCATCCGCTTCGCCGACCACTTCAAAATCGGGGTATTTTTCGAGCAACGCCCGCAGACCCTGGCGGATAATCGTGTGGTCATCTGCCAATAAAATTCTTGTAGCCATAATTATTCCTCCTTTGGCCGTCCTATGCCTTTGAGGGGCGCTGTTATCGTTACTTTGCAGCCGGCGCCTGGTTTGGATTCGATTTCGAAACTTCCGCACAACTCTGCGATACTCTCACGTATGCTGAATAAACCGAGGCCGCCTTTGCGCGACGTATTAATTTCCTCTACGTTCAAGCCGACGCCGTTATCCTCGACGGTAATCTTTATTGAATCTCCTGTTTTGTTTACGCTGACAATAACCTTATCGGCACGGGCGTGTTTGATAATATTTATAAGCAGCTCGCGGACGTTTCTGAAAAGCAGCGCTCGCACGTCATCATCGAGCGGCTTTGGCAGACCATCATCGAAAAATTCGGTAATAATGCCGTGCTTTTTCTGAACCTGCTCATTGAGCCATTCAGCAACAGCGGCTTCAAAGCCCAGCTCGTAGAGTATGGGATAACTGAGGTCAAACGTCAGCGACCTTACATTCTGGATAGCTTTTTCGATAGTGTCGTTTGTTTCCTTGAGTGTTTTGGATAAAGGAGGCGCCTTTTGCGAGGCCAGGAGCGCATCGAGTTTTATCTTTGCCAGCGCCAGCGACTGACTCACCTGGTCGTGAAGGTTACGGGCAATCCGGTGACGTTCACGCTCCTCGGTCAAGGCCAATTGCGCAGCCAGTTTTTTAAGCTGCTTCTGGTCTTCGAGCAGTTTTTTTTCCGCTATTCTATGCTCTGTAATATCGCGGTTGATTCCGACTATTCCTGTAACGTTGCCGTGGCTGTCCTGTAACGGGAGTTTCGTTACAAGAAAGCTGTGAAGATTGCCTGCTTTGTCCGGGCATTGCCCTTCCCGGTTAATAAACGGACGCTTTGTTTGTATTACCGTCTGCTCTTCATTAAAATATTCCTTCGCCCTGGAATTATCAAAAAAGTCAAAGTCAGTTTTCCCTATTACTTCGTTGTCATTTTTTATACCCCAGAATTTCAAAAGCGCTTTATTGCAGGCGATAAATTTACAGTTGATATCCTTGATATAGACGGGGTCGGGAATATGGTCAATCAGCATGCGCAGCAGATTTCGCTCCTTCTGTAAGTTCTCCCTTGCCTGCATTTGCTCGGTTATGTCGCTTATGAAACCCTCGATTGCCACGATTTCATTACCCCGTCTGACGGGTTGAATATTGAAGCTGTGGTATTTAACCGTGCCCTGTTTCGTAATACGGCTGAATTCACCGGTGATGGTCTCTCCGGCCAATGCCCGCTTAACGTATTGTCGTGCCTTTTCAACATCCTCCTTAGTCTGGGTGATTTCAAAGGGCTTTCCAATGATGTCCTTGAGCGAATACCCGTGCATCCGTTCCCATACAGGGTTTACATGCTGCCATAGGCCGTCCTTTCCCACCCGGTAATACCCAAAGGGCGCATTTTCAATCACCAGTCGAAACCGTTCCTCGCTGGTCCGCAGCGCCTCCTCCGCCCGTTTTCGCTCGGTGATATTGACCACGGAAGTCATAAGATAAAGCGGCTTGCCTTTGTTGTCACGGCGTAAAGATGTGCTGACATCGGCCCACACAACCGAACCATTTTTATGGACGTATCTTTTGAAGAATTGCACCGAATCTTTTTGTCCAGAAAGAATTGAATCAACGGCTTTTTGGCTGTCTTCAATGTCGTCTGGATGCGTAATCTCCTGCCATTTCTTAACTTTTAGTTCTTCCCTGGAGTATCCCAGCATTTCGCATAAGGCCTTGTTCACCTGCATTTCGCCGGATAACGGAGAGGTGATTGATTTTCCGATAACAGAGTAGTCGAATATATGCCTGAATTTGTCTTCGCTTTCGCGCAGCATTTCCTCCGCCCGCTTTCGCTCGGTGATGTCCACACCGTAGAAATTCACGTAGTTGTTGTCGGTAATCGGCACTACCCGAAACGCGAAAACACGCCCATCCTGCTCCGTTTCTTCCCTTATCACTTGACCTGATGACAGGGCCTTTTTCACGAGCTGATGCCATTGGGCAGGTGCAGGTTGACCCATGCCACTGCTTCTTGCCTTCAATAGCCCTTCGCTTGCTTTATTGGCATAAAGAACCGTGCCGTCTTTGTGAATACGGAGGACCGGGTAAGGATTTTCGGAGGGAAACTTCGCCAAATCGTTATAGAGTTTGTTGGGCTGTTCCGTTGTCTGGCGAAGCGGTTCGACTTTGGCTGATTTTTTCCTGCCCCGCGGGACTTGTTCTATGCGCTCGTTGTTTTTTCCTGACCTGGGCATGGTATCCTTTCTATCTATAACTTCTGCGCAAAGAATAACCATTTATTGGTTTGTTTGGTTTTTTGTAAAAACACTTTTCCTCTGTGCCCACCCCCATTTGTCGCACGCCAGCTCCGCGTGCCGAAATTTCCTGTGCTCCCTGCCATAATTTTAACCTAAGGGTAAATTCTAAACAGGGAAAGGGAAATGTCCAGCAAAAATCAGGAAAATTTCTAAAAATTTTGCCGTTAGCGATAAACTACCTTTTTGGAATTGGAAATGTAGCCGTCAATTTCAGATAAGTTTCTTATCGAGAATCTCCGCCACTACAGTAGGATTTGCCCTGCCTTTGGTCTTTTGCATAACCTGGCCTAACAAAAATCCCCTTGCTTTGCCGCTTTTTTTGCCTCCCGCCCTGAAATCCGCAAGCGCCTGGGAATTTGCTTTGAGCACTTCATCGACGATTTTCTCCAGTTCGCCAGCATCGCTTTTTTGGATTAAACTTAATTGTTCCGCCAAAACCTGCGGAGGTTTACCAGTTTTAACCATTTCCTCCAAAATGGTATTCGCGGCGGTAGGGCTAATTTCACCTGCCTGTATCATTTTGGCAAGCTGGGCAATGTCAGCGGGTTTGGGGCCAAGGTCGGCGAGGCCGCAACCCTTTGCGTTTGCCAGTTTAAGACCCACCTGTGATAACAGATTACAAACCCGTTTTGGCTCACCGCCCGATTTGACGGCATTTTCAAAAAAGTCAGCGGTTGCTCTTTCGGCGGTCAGGACCCCCGCGTCATAATCGCTCAAGCCGTAAGTGCTGACGTATCTGATACGCCTTTTCGAGGGCATCTCACAGAGGCGGGCTTTGATTTCGTTTAACCGACCCTCGCTAATCTCAACGGGCACTAAATCCGGGTCGGGGAAATAGCGGTAGTCGTGCGCCTCCTCCTTTTCCCGCTGCAAAACTGTAACTTCCCTGGCGTCGTCCCAGCCGCGGGTGCTTTTATTGCCCATTTCCATTACTTCGCCTGTTTCGAGGAAGCGGTCGAGCTGCCTGCCGATTTCGTAATTGATACTGTTTTCGAGCGCCCTGAAACTGTTGAGGTTTTTGACTTCGACAATCGGGGTTTTGAATTGGCCGTCGCCCCTGCCTGTCCCGAGCGCAGTCGAGGGAGTAATAACGAGGTTGACGTTCGGCTCGAAACGCATATGACCTTTTTGCATATCCGCTTCCGAAACGCCTAAGTATCTGACAATCCGCTGCAATTCCTCGGCCAGCGTCCGCACCTCGGCTGCGGTGTTCATATCGGGCTCAGTAACGATTTCCAGCAGGGGGGTGCCGGCGCGGTTTAAGTCAACCTGTGAGAAATTGCCCGCTGTGTGCAGGTTTTTGCCTGCGTCCTCCTCGAGGTGCGCCCGCCTGATTCTGATTTTTTTTAGCGAGCCGTCCGCCGCCGGTATCTCGATATATCCGTTTATGGCCAGGGGCAAATCATACTGGCTGATTTGGTAATTTTTCGGCAAATCCGGGTAATAATAACCTTTGCGGTCCCATTTTGTGAATTTCGGGATTTCGCAATTCAGCGCAAGTCCCGCCAGCACTGAAAATTCTACCGCCTGCTTATTCATAACCGGCAATGACCCCGGCATACCGAGGCAGACCGGGCAAACCCTGCTGTTGGGTTCTGCGCCGAAAGCAAGCTCGCAGCCGCAAAACATCTTTGTCCGCGTGCAGAGCTGCACGTGAATCTCCAGGCCAACCAGCACTTTGTAATCTATATTTCCGGTCTTCATCAGGAAAATCAAATATCAAAAATTAGATATCAAAATGACATATCAAAATGCAAAATCATTTTCTGCCTTTCAGCGTAAGGATGCTCGATGCAAAGATGTTTGCAATCTCATTAAGCTCATTCAAAAACCAGGCAACTTCATCCGGCTTTATACGACCACTATCCCGAAGTAAAACAAGCCATAATTTGCTTTCGTTGGCCGATTTGAGGGAAGTATTGAAAAAATTTATAAAATCCTTTCTACTGCTCGCTGCCTGACCTTCAATATAATTGCCGATAATGCTTGTGCCGCTCCGCAATAACTGGTCGCCAATTCTTTTTGAGACGTTATCACCCGGCAGCTTATCCAGAAGCGTTATCAGCTTTAAAGTAAAACCATAAAGCCGTTTCTTGAAATCATTTTTGAAATTAGTTCTGTCTTTTTGCATTTTTATATGTCATTTTGCTTTTTACATTTTACTCTTTGATTTTATCCCCATACACCGTTCTATCCGTTGATTTCTGGTTTCCTCTTGTGCCAGTCAGTTTGCTTTTCGAACATACGTGCTATTCTCAAAAGCTTTTCCTCGGCGAAAGCCGGGGCGAGTATTTGTAAGCCGATTGGCAGGTTTTTGTCGTCGAAACCGCAGGGAATGCTTATCCCAGGGATACCCGCAAGATTTACCGCTATCGTATATATATCTGAGAGGTACATTTTGAGAGGGTCGTCGGTTTTTTCGCCGATTTTGAAGGCGGTGGTGGGCGACACGGGCATCATAATACAATCGCATTTTTCGAATGCCTTGACGAAATCCCCGCGTATAAGGTTTCGCACCTTCAGCGCCTTGAGGTAATAGGCGTCGTAATAGCCGCTGGACAGTGCGTATGTGCCCAACATTATTCTGCGTTTGACCTCTTGGCCGAAACCCTCGGCGCGAGATTTCGTGTAAACCTCGATGTAATCGTTGGGGTTGGCTGTCCTGTGGCCGTAATGGACGCCGTCGTATCTTGCCAGATTGCTCGACGCCTCAGCCGTAGCGACCATATAGTAAGCCGCTATTGCGTAATCGAGATGCGCCAGATTCACTTCAATAATATCAGCGCCGAGATTGCGGTATGTTTTGAGCGCCTCGTCGATGGCCGAACGCACCTGCTCATCGGCGCCGGCGTTAAAAGCGGACGCGATACCGATTTTCAATCCCTTCACCGGCTCATCTAATTTGGCGAGATAATCGCCGACGGGGGCGATTTTCTCATCGACGCTGGTGCTGTCGGCTGAGTCGTGGCCCGCGATAACGTTGAGCATCAGGGCACAATCCTCGACGGTTTGCGTAACAGGCCCAATCTGGTCCAAACTTGAGCCGTATGCCACAAGCCCGTATCGCGAGACCCGTCCGTAAGTCGGCTTCAAACCCACCACCCCGCATAAACTGGCCGGCTGTCGTATTGACCCGCCGGTATCAGACCCAATCGCGGCATAACAAAGCCCCGCGGCAACAGCCGCAGTTGACCCGCCTGAGCTTCCCCCCGGCACACGTTTTATATCCCAGGGGTTTACCGTTTGCTTTAGCCCGGAGTTTTCGGTGCTGGAGCCCATTGCAAACTCGTCTAAATTTGTTTTGCCAACAATAACGGCGTCTGCTGCGAGCAATTTCTCAACTACCGTGGCGTTATAAGGTGCGTTAAAATTTGCTAATATTTTCGATGCGCAGGTCGTTGTCCCGAAAGTCGTGCACATATTGTCTTTGACCGCTACCGGAACCCCCGCTAATTGCTCCACCGGCTCACCGCCGGCAATTCGCTCATCGACTTCGGCCGCTTTTCGCAACGCGGATTCTTCAAACGTGCATATATACGCCCCGATAGTCGGCTCTAACTTCGCTATACGCGCAAAAACTTCCTTAGTCGCCTCGACGCTGCTGGTCTCACGCGTTTTAATCTTATCCCGTAATTGCTTCGCACTTAGCTGGTCCATTACGATTCCATCATTTTTTCTTGTCGCTTATCCTGTGCGATAAGAACCATTCGTAAAGTTCGGGATTGTTATATGCCTGCGTCCAGGAATCATGCCCGGCCTCGGGGTAAATTGTCAGTTTCGCATCGCCGCCTGCTTTTTTGACGGCATCGACCATTTCCTGCGAACTTGCCAGCGGCACCGTCGGGTCTTTGGCGCCGTGAAAAGCCCAGACGGGGACTTTTTTAAGGCGGAAGGCGGCGAATCTTTCCCCGCCTCCACATATCGGGGTGATTGCGGCAAAGCGGTCGGGGTATTTCGCGGCCAGAGACCATGTTCCAAAACCGCCCATACTGGGGCCCGTCAAATAAACCCTGTCGGTATCGACTTTGTATCTTGACTCAACCTCATCGAGGAAATTAATCAGGACCTCACTTTGCTCCGTCCACGAGGTATCATTCGGACACTGGGGCGAAACAATGATAAAGTCGAAACTCCTGCCGCGGGAAATCATTTTGGGCAGCCCAATAGTTTTCAGGGCTGCAAGATTTTTCCCTCTTTCACCGCCCCCGTGAAGAAACATTATAAGGGGCCATTGTTTTTTGGCGTTTTTTTCATAATCAGCCGGCAGATATACAAGATAATCGCAGCCCACTGTCTTTGTTATTTTTTTGCTGAACGATTGTGCGCTCTGCCTGCCCGGTTTCAATTCCTTCGAGCTCATCGGTGCACACCCCATTAACCCCATACAAATTACCAGAATAATCAATGCTTTTTTCATTGTCAGTTCCCCTAAATACATAAAATCAAAAAATCAACAATCTGTCTTTGTCTTTGGCAACGCCGGACAAATCAGACTCCATAAATTATGACGGTTCTTCCAGTATTTTCGGGACTTTGAAAAATGAGCCGTCGCGCTGGGGCGCATTGGCTAATGTTTTTTCGGTTCCTAATGAGCCCTTCACTATATCCTCGCGAAAGACGTTGCTTATCGGCAGGCAGTGCGCCAATGGCTCGACACCCTCGGTATTAAGCTCATTCATCCGGGCGACGTAATCCAGAATCGCGCTCAATTGCCCCGCGAACTCCGCGACCTCGGCGTCGCTTAAATCCAGCCGGGCTAATTTCGCAACCTTCCTGACCTGTGCCTCGTCAATTCTTTTGTCCATTTTTCCAACCTTTAATCCTTCGACTTGGTTCGATTCTACTCACCACAAGCTGCTCAGGATAAATCAAAAAGGCGAGACGTAAACCCGCCTCGCCTGTAGTGTTTCCACGACTAAACCGATTGCGCTTGTCTTTCTTTATAAATTTGTGCCCATTCGTGATAATTCGTGGTTTCTTCCCTTAGCTTGCGGTTTTCCCTGCGGGCCTGTAATTTCGTTTCTGGCGCTTGGTAACAAGCCCCATTTTTAT
>JBELAA010000160.1:0-6749 GCA_049509315.1 Sedimentisphaerales bacterium
GAACCGTTTCTGGTTCACGGCTGGTTCAGAATTGATAATTTGAAGGCACAACGCTACCCTCAATAATCAAGTAACAATAAAAAAGGCCACAAGCATCCTGCTTATGGCCCGTTGGTTCGCAAAAATATTTACTAACAAAACTTACTTAAGGGGGCCGAGGCGGGGGACGCTGCCTGAACATCAAATGACAAACGTCAAAATAATCCCCGCAAATCTGGGATTTCATTGCGATTGATAAAGCGACTCCCTCGTCAGTCCTGTCCGCTGTTGGCGACAGGTCATAAACCCGCATAACCAGCCCTATAGGAGACCACACTAATTCCACTGCATATCCCCCACAGAATCTGTTCATATCATCGTCAAACCGATGGATTTTTGATTAGCAGGATTTTTTATCGGTCAAAAAACCGCATTATCAGTATTAAAAACAAGGATTGATAATTGATGGTTTAGCAGCGGCCGGAACGGCCGCTGCCGTCGCCGGGACGGCGACGGCTAAACAATTATCAATTATCAATTCTACCTTGTTCTATTGAGAAGTGCACCTGCGAGCTGACAAAGGGCATCAGCTTTTTTGCCGAATGGTTTAAGAGCGGCAATCGCCTCGTCGGCCAGTTTCCGGGCTAACTTCCTCGATTTTTCAAGCCCAATCACCGCGGGGTAAGTTGCCTTCCCCTGTTTGGCGTCTTTGCCGCTGGTCTTGCCTAAATGCGAGCTTGTCTGGCTCACGTCGAGTATGTCGTCGGCTACCTGGAAGCCGAGACCTATTTTAAGTCCGTATTCTTTCAATCGTCTCAATTGCGCTTGTGTCGCCCCGCCGCAAATTCCTCCCATCGCGGCTGCACAGCGGAACATTTTGGCGGTCTTATTTGTATGAATCCTCTTTAGTAGGGCGGGGTTCACCCCGCCTTCTTTATTGTTTTGAATTTTCTTTTTTTGTTCATTTGAATTTGTTTCGGATTTAGGATTTAGGATTTCGGATTTATCTGTTGCCTTCATATCCGCCATTTGTCCTGCGACCATACCGGCTGGTCCCGCGGCTTCGGCAAGCTCGGCAACCAGCCGGACCGCGGTATCCGGCTTATCAACTTCTTTTGCCAATAGCTCGAATGCCAGCGTTAATAGTGCGTCGCCGGCCAGAATCGCTGTCGCCTCGTCGAATTTTTTGTGGCAGGTCAATCGCCCTCGCCGGTAATCGTCATTATCCATAGCTGGCAGGTCATCGTGGATTAGCGAATATGTATGCACCATTTCGATTGCGGCTGAGGCGATAAGGGCGTTTCGATTCACTTTGCCTTTAACAAGCTCACAACACCACAAAACCATACAGGAGCGGATGCGTTTGCCGGGGCCTTCAATTGCATAACGAACCGGTCCCACAAGCTTCTTGTCAATTAAATCCTTTCGCGATAAAACCTGCTCGAGCGTCTTATTGACTAATCGAACCTTTCGGCTGAGCAAGTCGGTAAATTCTGTTATCATAAAACGCGCCTCAAAATTGAATATCATTATTAAAACCTGTATTATACAGCGACAACGAACCGGCTAAAAGAAATTATGAAAAACCAGCGGATACTTATTCCTTGGCGGAGAGATTATTTCGGTTGACTCGATGAAGGTTTACCGCCGGATGAATATCGGCACAGCCAAACCGCCCGTCGAGAAACGCAGACAAATCCCCTATCATTTAATCGACGTTGTAGAGCCCAGCGATTCATTTAGTGTCGCCGGCTTTCTGGAGCTGGCAGAGGCCGCCGTCAAGGATATTCTTAGCCGAAACAAGCCCGTTGTCGCCGTCGGCGGAACCGCGCTTTACATCAAATCAATGCTTTATGGCCTTTTCGAAGGCCCCGGCGCTGATGAGAAAATCCGCGAAGAGCTCAAGGAGCAAGTAAAAGCAGAAGGCCTCGCTCAGCTTTATGCCCAGCTTCAAAAAATCGACCCCGAAGCCGCAAGCCGAATCAGCGCCAATGACCAAAGACGCATCATCCGAGCCCTCGAAGTTTACAAGCTTACGGGTAAGCCGATTTCAAATTTTCAAACGCAATGGAATGCCTCGAACGACAAAATACGAAGCCCTTGGCGGAGTCTCGTTTTAGCGAGACGAACGACGAACGACTGGTTTATTATCGGTTTGCGGCGGGAAAAAACCGAGGAAAGCAAACGCATCAACGCCCGCGTTAAAATGATGATTGACGCAGGGCTGGTTGATGAGGTGAAGGGGCTTTTAGCAGAAGGGAAGCCCTTAAGTAATCAGGCACGTTGCGCCATCGGCTACGCGGAAATTATCGAATATTTGGCCGGCAAAACGACCCTCGACGATGCAATTGAGTTAATCAAAAAAAATACCCGCAAATTCGCCAAGCAGCAGCGGACCTGGTTCAAAACCTTCCCCGGCGTTCACTGGCTCGACATAGCCCCTGATGAGACGCCGGAATCGGTTTTCAATCGCACACAAGAGATTCTGAATTGTGCACCTTGATACCAATCAGGGAATAAGCAGTGAGCGAGCTTCCGATGGCTTAACCGTAGTCGTTTTTGCAGACGCGTCCTCGGCGCGCCAATAGATAATTCCATCACCGTCGTCCTTTTTCTTTAAAGCCGACAACGTGCCCGATTTGAAAGCAACGCTGGTCTGGCCCGATTTCGGCTTAAGGACTAACCGGCTGCTTTTGTCATTGAAATCGCCCGTCGTGCTTATCGCCACACACGGTTTCGTTGCCACCCAGGGCGATTCAAAAGTGAACGTTACCAGCTCATTCTCAGCCATAGCGTAATCGCCGCCAGGGGCCGTCGAGACCATTTGCTGAACGTCCCAGCCGAGCGTCCAGTCAGCCGATACTTTGCCGGCGTCTTTTCCCTGTCCGCTCACACGCCAGGAAAGCAGGCGGTCGTCATCATCCTTGCCCAATACTTTAAGCCAGTCCTTTTTAGACATAGCAATGAACCACTTATTCTTCTTGGGCTTAAAAATCCCCGTAACGCGCTTGTCCGCAAAATTACCCGTCATTGCAAGCTGCAAAACCGTTTTCGAGACATCCGGCATTTGCGCCCACCTGAACGTGCAATCCTCAAGCGTCGCGAGATTTGCACCTTCTTGAGGCGCGCAAAGATAAACCGCATCCAGACCCTCACCCAGCGCAAGCATCTGTGCCTCAACCTGCTCTTCGATATCCACCGCCTGTTCCATCAAATCACAGATGACGTTCCAGTCGGGATTTGACAAGGGCATATCGAGGATGGTCTTCCATTTTGCACACGCCTGCTCAAATTGAACCGCCAAGTCAGGATGTCCCGCGTCATATAGAAATTCAACCATATATGGTCGCCAGTTTCCATATACTGAAATCATCCAGCCGTTTAAGGCAATATTCCTATTGATGCCTTTTCTTATTGCCGCCGCGGCTGTGCGTATCGCATCGGGGCCTGTGGGTGATTTAGTTTTGTTAGTCATCTCGATATCGCGGGCAAGCCACGCTAATATCCAGTCATTATCCAGCCTTATTGGTGCGTTATTCAGCCATACCATATAACAGTCATACCAGGCGGCCTTAAAATCATCCCAGTTCAGCTCCATATTTTCCCTTGTTCCATCGTCCCCCCCGTTTTCGCAATAGTAAATAGAGCTCTCGTCATAACCGTAAACTACAACGTAATGGCTTCCGTGAATACCGCCATAGTTTGCAAGATATGCTGTATCCGCGTGCACCTGGACGGGGGTTCCTGCCGCAATCAATTCCTTTAGCCAATTGGCCGCATCATCAACTGTTTTGAAACATGTAAATGAATCGGCGCCCTTGACAATACCGGGTGCCCTGCCTTTATACCCAGCCGAATAACCAACCCCGAAAAGCCGGGCGACGTCCGTGGGTTCCCCCATATCGAGAAATCGCGGGTGGTCCACCAGCACCCCACTAATATATGCCGTCTGTGTGCAAATCCCCGACCGCACCACAACCTCTGCTGCGGAAATATTCGGCTCTTTCTGCTGTATTAACTGGCCTATGCTCGCGACCGAGCAGACCCCCGGCATCCAGCCGACGTTTTTCACGCCCGAAACCGAGGCCGAAGACGGTGGGACCGCGATTGCTGCTGATATATTGCAAATAAGAAATGCTACTGATGCTGTGAGGATGATTCGGCTTAACATATTTCCTCCAATACTTATTTTCTATGGCCGCTAAATTTAACAAATTTATAAACTTGTAACCTTCAATTATACTTCTAATTTGCCGTTTTTTCAAGAATATCCCCGCCCCGGCCGTAAATAACGTTGAAATCAGCCGATTGGTAACGATAATCCATCATATAAATTAGTTCAGGTGATATGAGCGTAAATCGGGTTGACCTGCTATGTCTCACAAAATTATCACGCTTTTGCTCGCTTCGAGGCCGCAGTTTTTGACCGCAAGTATCGGGCCTGTGCTGGCAGGTTCTGCTCTTGGGTTTGCTGTCGCGGGAACGTTTAACTGGGGTCTGTTCTTGTTGGCGTTGTTTGGCATAATGGCTTTGCACGCGGGGGCCAATATCGTAAACGACTACTTCGATTCCGTATCGGGTAACGACTGGGCAAACAAGAACGTAACGCCTTTTTCAGGCGGCAGGCAATTCATTCAGCAGGGCATTTTGTCTTCGAAAGCGACTCTCTTAACGGGGATTTTCTGTTTCGCTCTCGGCGGCGTTTTGGGCATTGTAATTTTGCTGCTCACGCACAGTATTTTTATTTTAATCCTCGGTTTGTTTGGCATTCTCGGCGGATTCTTTTATACCGCCCCTCCCGTCAAGCTCGGCTACCGCGGGAGCGGCGAATTTGTCATCGCGTTTCTTTTCGGCATACTTCCCGTTTACGGCTCATACTATCTGCAAACGGGCAGAATCGATTATCTTCCGCTGTCGGCCGGCTGTGTAATCGGCATCCTGATTTTCCTGGTGATTTTTGCAAACGAGTTTCCCGACCTTGCCGCGGACACTCAGGCAAATAAGAAAACACTCGTTGTTCGATATGGTATTGAGACCGGCGTCCTGATTTACAGAGTCGCCGTCGTAAGCACATTTCTTATCGCAATTGCAGGCGTTTTTGTCAGCCGGACTATGGTTTTGCCGTTATTGTTATACCTGCTGTTCGGTATCCCCGCATCGGTAGCCGCGTTCAATTTCGTAAATGCCGGTAACCTTTCAACTGCCGGCCCAACCCAACACCGCGCCTGCGCAATTACGATTTTCCTTCACCTTCTCGGCTCACTTTGTTTTACCGCGGGTTTTCTACTCAGGGCGGTTATTTTCTGAACACGGCCTTCCTTGGTTAATAATGCTGAAATATGTGAAAAACTGCTTAAGTCGGGGCTGTGAGGATTCGATATAAACAGTAGTTATAGAATTGTTATGCGCAGCCGTTGTGGACGGGGCGGCTGAAAAAAGGATTATTATGGCGACGATACTGGTAGTGGAAGACGAGTTAGATGTGCAAAAGGTTGTGGCCAAGCGGCTGTCAAGCCACGGCTTTACGGTTCACTGCGCCTCTGACGGTTATCAGGCGATAGAAATTGCGCACAGGGTAAATCCGGATTTAATCCTGCTTGACCTGCAACTGCCCGCCGGCGACGGTCTTACCGTCCTTCGCAAAATGCGGATGTCGGCAAAAATCCAGAGGGCGCACGTCGTTGTCCTGACCGGTATGACCAACGAGGGATACAAGGAAAAAGTCCTCAAAGAAGGCGTTGACGCGTATCTCCAGAAACCCTACGACGCTCAGGCCCTCATCGATACAATCGACAAAATCCTCAGGGGAACAAAAGACAACGCTCCCTGTCTGGTGGGCAGCGAAAAGAAAAGCCCCGAGGAAGAAGAACTGCCTCTGTTTGCTTTTGCGGCCAAAAATCAGGCCGGTAAATAAAAGTAGAAAGTTGAACCCCTGCCTGGTTCTGATTCGGCCCAGATTTTCCCCCTGTGATATTCGACAATCTGTTTCGAGATGACCAGTCCAAGTCCCGTGCTTTCATCGTCTTTAACGGCTGCTGACCTGACCTGCCCGTATTTTTGGAACAGTATTTTCAGGTCGTCTTTGCTTATTCCGCAGCCGGTGTCTGAGACGGCGGTAACTATCGTGTCTCTGTCTTTTCGGGTGCAAATGACGATGCCGCCTTTTGTTGTGAACCGAAGCGCGTTGCTTACGAGGTTTGTTACGACGCGGGTAATGCCGTCATAGTCGAAATTAATCCGGGGTAGTCCTTCCTCAAGCTCAACGCGGAAGTCGAGGCCTTTCTGCCTGGCCACCGGCTCCATAGTGCGGTGAACGTCCCTTATCAGCTCATTGATGTCGTTTTGCCGGATATTGAATTGCTGCCCGTCGGCCTCGATTTTCTGATAGTCGAGAAAGTCGGTAATCAGCCGGCTGAGACGCTCGACGTTTCTTTTGGCAAGGCCGAGAAAATCCTTCTGCTCATCGTTGACCGCCCCCGCATCGCCGCCGAGAACAATATCAATTCCCTCTTTAATGGCCGTCAGCGGTATGCGCAGGTCGTGCGAAACCATATTCACAAGGTCGGCTTTGGCGTTAAGCGCTTCCTTAAGTTTCGACTCCACCTTTTTGCGCTCCAGCGCATAAAGCAGGGTTCTGCCTAACATACCACTGATGGAAGGGTCCTTGACAAGATAATCCGCTGCCCCGATGTCAATCGCTGAAAGGCCCGTCTGGTCGTCGGCCAGTCCTGTCAGGACAACAATGGGGACGTCGCCTGCCGCCGCAATTG
>JBELAA010000161.1:0-8917 GCA_049509315.1 Sedimentisphaerales bacterium
TTCGTGATAATTCGTGGTTTCTTCCCTTAGCTTGCGGTTTTCCCTGCGGGCCTGTAATTTCGTTTCTGGCGCTTGGTAACAAGCCCCATTTTTATGGCCTTGGCCGACACCCTGATGCGTGTTGCCTTGCCGTTGACCATTGCGTGCACCTTCTGGATATTGGGCTTGAATTTTCTTCTGCTTATGCCGGTGATTTTGCGGCCAACGCCGCCCAGGTATTTGGCCTTGCCTCGCCTGGCGATTGTATTGCCGAACGATACTCGTTTTCCCGTATAAAAACACTCTCTCGACATCTAACTATGCTCCTTTCTACAATAATTGCTGCAAACCGGGGTCATTTGCTGTCTTCCACCCGGCCAAAAACCCCGTCCGCGATAATCTCGACTTCTGCCCCGGCGCGCCGGGGTTCACCGAACTGCCGCCGCGGGCGTAGGCGGTGAAAAGATTTCCGCCTAAAACCATCCGTTCCGCCGTCGCGCCGGCTGTCGCACCTGCGGCCGGCCTTAAAACGGCGGAACTTTCGCCGGTGCTGAAGTCCAATACTGCCAGCACCGATACCGCGGCAATCCTTTTTAAAAATTCGCGTCTGTTCATATCCGCAAACCGGGCCTGCTCCGCACCATACGGTGCAGGGGCCTGCCCAAAGAATTGAAGATTATAGCAATAACCTTTTTACTCTGCAACCCTGATTTTTCCAAAAAACGGTGTATTATCACAGTAATACCAATGGCCGTAAAAAATGCGCGCTTCATAAATAATCCGGGCAGGTTGCGTTAAAAATTGAGAACTTGGAATTGAGAATGTAGAAAGGCGGATGGTTCCCGAATCCACAACTCTGAATTCTCAATTCTACAATTGCTGGCAACCATCTGCAAATTTGAATCCCGACAAGCCGGGAAAGCGAATTTGTTCAGGGCCTTTAGTATTACTATTTGCCGGGGCGGGTCTGATACTCAGGCAACTCAAAACTAACGACCGATAATTGTAGATTTTTACCTTCATTTGTTCCGCTGTGTCAGTTTCTGTCAGGGTAATTACTGATTTGCCCGCTGATAATAAGCAATATCCTGCTGCGAAAAGCAGCTTTTTCCCAATAAGTTCCTGCCGATATTGTGCCGATAAAAATTAACAGGGTGATGGTTTTTTAGGTGAAGCGGGGCTGAGTAACAACATTAGTAAGGGATATGGAAAAACCGTCAACATTGTTCCTCGGCAGACGCCTTCACAATGAAAAGGTTTATTGTGTTTTGTTTGTGACGATAAAGTATGCGTAACCTGAAGCCCGTTCTTTTGCTGGAAGATGATACAGTTGACGTGATGACGGTCCAAAAGGCCGTAAAAGACCTTAAGGTTGCCAATCCCCTGGTTCACTTTGTCAACGGCGAGGAAGCCCTCGAATATCTGCGAAATGAAGCCAACCCTCGGCCCTGTGTAATACTTCTCGACCTAAATATGCCGCGGATGGACGGCATAGAATTTCTTAAAATCATAAAAGCCGTTCCTGTCCTGCAGTGTATCCCCGTAATTGCCCTTACGACCTCAAAATCGGATTCCGACAAAAGCCAGTGTTTTGACCACGGTATTGCCGGCTATATAGTAAAACCTGCTAATTATGATGAGTTTGTCAAAGCATTCAAAATTCTTGACCTTTACTGGTCCCTTAACGAGCTTCCGGAAAATGTAACTAATAGACCTGCCCACATTGAGGTCCCATAAAACACTGCATGCATCCTTCTTTCATCGAGGATATCTTTTTTGTTTAAGAGGGTATCTCTTCACTTTAGTTTCGCTAAAATATATGTTTATGCGCCGGATAAAACCTATTATAAGGTTTTAAGAACCGCTAAAATCGGGTTTTTTCGGCAAAATTCTCTTGACTTATCCCCGGTAAATCTGATACAATCTTATCTTAATAGCGATTGTAACTAAATAATGGGGGTTCGGTGATAAGTGTGTGTCGATATCGTTTTTATTTTTGGAACACCTTAGTGGTTGGTGTTCAGCAACCATTCTCCAGGATCGAATCAAATTTACAAAGAACCAGCCACGATAAAATCGGGATTGGTTTTTTTATTTAATTCACGGATGACAAAGGGTACGCGGGTGATGAAAAGAACGGGCGTAAGATAACCTCAAACGCTCGTATCCAAAGTGCCCTCCCGCAAGGACGTTTGTGCCGGTTTCGGTGTAGCCGGCGAACGGTAAGGAAATTGTTTTACTTAAATTTTGGTGGAGGATAAGTGATGAAAAGGTCAACAGTTCGGAGAGAAACGAAATCAACGACATTTACTGGCTTGGTGATTCTGTGCGCCCTGTTCATTTCCGCGGCGGCCGCACCTGCGATTGCATACGATTATGCGGCTGAGGTAAATCAGACGTGCGCCTGGCTAGTTACACAGCAGATTACAAGCGGGGGAAATCTCGGCGGTATACAGGAAGCTGAGAATATGTCCACAACTGTTGAATCCGACAACACGCAGGAAGCGGTATATATGTGGTCTCGTTACGCAGAATTAACGGGGGATTATACAACCTATCAGACTAACATTAATAACGCTTGGACTTACCTCAATAATTTCCCGGCCTGGAACGAAAATGGCACCCCAACCAATTACTATAATACATACAACTGCGGATGGGGTATGTTGGCGGAGATGAAATATCGGCAGGTCTATCAAAGCAAGGCGGGATACGTTGACCACACTGCATACGGTCGGCACTGTGCAAGCTTCCTTGTCGGCAATAACTGCGGCAAAAGCAACGCAACGAATGCGTGCTGCCTTGGTCTTGCTGCCGGTGCCTTGTATAAATATGGAGTGTTTGATGCCAATGCTTCGGCCAGAGCCACAGCCGTGACTTTAGGAAATGATGTTAAAACCTGGCTGGGCACATCGAACTTTTCTTCAGAGGGTTGGGCCGTTTCAGCCGGCGTTGCTGTCTGGGGTGTTATGAATTCATATTTCAAAGACCCAAATCATTCCGCCGAAGCCCCGGCCTGGGCGGTAAACGCGGATGCTAATATGCCCTCAAACCCTACCGATACAGGCGACGGTTACCTCAATGGACACACCGGCTGGTATGCCTGGGGACACTATGCCCTCAGCGAAGTACGCGGCTCCAATTCTTTTACAAAATACCAGAATCTTATTGATACGCTTTTAAGTAGAGACGGCGACAATGACGGAGGCATCCCTCAACAAGGAAGTACCGCTGCTGATTATGCCTGGACAACCGATATAATGCAGACCGCCTCTAATATGGGTCTGGTTGGTATGAAGTATACGATTTCCGGCACAATTACATCGGGCGGTTCGGCTCTGGCCGGTGTGCAGATGAGTGGTTTGCCGGGTGTCCCCGTTACCGATGCAAACGGTAATTACACCGCCACGGTAACCTCTGGCTGGATTGGCACCGTTACACCGATAAAAACCGGTTATACGTTTAGTCCGGCCACAATAACTTACACCGCAGTTACTTCCAATCAAACGGCGCAGAATTATACCGTGGCAGGAACACCGCCGGGTCAGGCAAGTGCTCCGAGTCCCTCCACCGGTGCAACCGGTGTCGATGTAAATGTAATTTTAAGCTGGACGGCGGGTTCTGGTGCCACATCACACGATGTCTATTTCGGTACCGCAGCTACGCCTCCATTTGTACAAAATCAGGCGGGTACATCTTATGACCCGCCGGGTGCATTAAATGCCGGCACTACCTATTATTGGCGCATCGATGAAAAGAACGCAGGCGGAACAACCACAGGCACGGTCTGGAGCTTCACTACCCTTGCACTGCCGGGTCAGGCAAGTGCTCCGAGTCCCTCCACTGGTGCAACCGGTGTCGATGTAAATGTAATTTTAAGCTGGACGGCGGGTTCTGGTGCCACATCACACGATGTCTATTTTGGCACGGCAGCCACGCCGCCGTTTGTTCAGAACCAGACGGGCACAACTTATGATCCGCCAGGCGCATTAAATCCGGGCATCACATATTATTGGCGCATCAATGAGAAGAACGGTTCCGGTGTAACCACAGGGACGCTCTGGAGTTTCACAACCCTTGCACTGCCGGGTCAGGCAAGTGCTCCGAGTCCCTCCACCGGTGCAACCGGTGTCGATGTAAATGTAATTTTAAGCTGGACAGCCGGCGCCCGTGCAACGTCACATGATGTTTATTTTGGGACGGCTTCTACGCCGCCTTTTGTTCAGAACCAGACGGGCACAACTTATGACCCGCCTGGCGCATTAAATCCGGGCATCACATATTATTGGCGCATCAATGAGAAGAACGGTTCCGGTGTAACCACAGGGACGGTCTGGAATTTCACGACTCTCGCACTACCTGCTCAGGCAAGTGCTCCCAGTCCCTCTACCGGCGCTACTGCTGTCGATGTTAATGTTGTTCTTGGCTGGACAGCCGGCGCCCGTGCAACGTCACATGATGTTTATTTTGGGACGGCTTCTACGCCGCCTTTTGTCCAGAACCAGGCGGGCACAACTTATGACCCGCCGGGTGCATTGGCAGCGGGCGTTCAATATTATTGGCGCATTGACGAGAGAAACGGTTCCGGTGTAACAACAGGGACGGTCTGGAACTTTACGACACTTGCACTGCCTGCTCAGGCAAGTGCACCGAGTCCCTCTACCGGTGCTACTGCTGTCGATGTTAATGTGATTTTAAGCTGGACGGCAGGCGCCCGTGCAACTTCACATGATGTTTACTTTGGCACGGCTTCTACTCCGCCGTTTGTTCAGAACCAGGCGGGGACGACTTATGACCCGCCGGGTGCATTAGCCAACGGTACAACTTATTATTGGCAGATTAACGAAAGAAACGGCTCCGGCTCGACTGCCGGGCCCCTCTGGAGCTTTACTACTATTTATAAACGAACCTTAACCAGCTCCTCGACAGACGGCGGTAATGTTACTACCCCCGGCGAAGGTGCGTTCCAATATGACCACGCAACGGTCGTGAATCTTGTTGCGACTGCTGATGCTCATTATCATTTTGTCAACTGGACCGGCACGGCAGTTACTGCAGGCAAGGTCGCGAGTCCGACATCAGCCAGCACGACAGTTCAGATGGATGCCGACTATACAGTAATTGCCAATTTTGCGATTGATACGTTCACGCTAACTTATACGGCGGGCGATAACGGCACAATCAGCGGAACAAGCCCGCAGACGGTCGATTACAATACAAACGGCGCTGCTGTAACGGCGGTTGCCAATACCGGCTATCACTTCGTAAAGTGGAGCGATGACAAGACAGCACGCTAACTTATACGGCGGGCGTCAACGGCACAATCAGCGGAACAAGCCCGCAGACGGTCGATTACAATACAAACGGCGCTGCTGTAACGGCGGTTGCCAATACCGGCTATCACTTCGTAAAGTGGAGCGATGACAAGACAGCTGACAGCCATCTTTGCTCAGTCGCAGTTCACTATATCGGGTATAGTAACGACCGGCAGCGTCGGTCTTGCGAATGTTCAGATGAACGGTTTACCGGGCAATCCACATACGGATGTCAACGGTTTCTATACAGTTACAGTTGATTCCGGCTTCACCGCTGTGGTTACGCCGACAATTGGCGGTTACACCTTTAATCCGAGCAGCAGAGCATATACAAACGTTTCCACCGACCAGACGGGCCAGGATTATGCGGCTATACCTGCTGATGATTTCAATGACAACAGGAAGGGCAGTATGTGGCGGTATAGAGCCAAGGATGATGCTTCGAAGATGTGGTTATCTGAGGATACTAACCAGCTTAATATCGACTCAACCGGCTGGGTGAATTTGTTATCTTCCTGCCTGGGTCACTGGAGAATGAACGACAACTCGGCAAGCACCACAGTGATAGACAGCTCAGGTAATAACAGAAACGGAACTGCTCAGCGGAATACCAATATCCTGCATACCACAGGCAAGATTGACGGAGCGCTAACTTTCAACGGCACCAGTGACTATGTTAATGTCGGAGTTGCTCTCACGGGGGCATACACAAAAGTTGCATGGGTTAAGAGAGCGGTAGATTCGAATAGCTACTACAACAATATAGTTTCCTCCGACACACAGTCCCACTTCTTCTGGATACCGTCCGGACAGGGATACAAGCTTTCAGCGGGTCACAACACTACTTATTATGCGGTACAGGACAGTGTGCCGCTTCCGGCTGACGGCAATTACTATTTTGTCGCGGTTACCTTCGACCCGTGTAATCCTAGTACGGGGAGAATGGTTTTGTACAAGAATGGTAACAAGGTTAGTGAAAATCTCAGTGTTCCGGTTCAGGCAACAAGTACCACGACATATATCGGAAGATTTCAGACTGCTGGTTATTACTTTGGCGGTTCGATAGACGACGTGATGATATTCAACAGGGCGTTGACTGGAGACGAGATAACGGCTTTGTATAATCAGGGCCTCGGCACAGAAGACATCTCCGGTACTCCGAAACAGGCCTCTTACAATGCCAATGGCTGGAGTTTGGATACGGCACAGGACCTTGCGGTCAGTGTTGACTTCCACTATGGGGCAGTAAGCGCCAGCGAGGGCTGGGCCGGGGTAACTGTCGGCGACGACGTCAATTATGTTTCGATATCAGTCGGCTCCGACGGCGGCCAGAAGTATTATTACTATGAGACGGCTGTTGATAATAATGTTGTAACCGGTCAGGAGGCGAGGACTGCCAATGACGGGACGCTGTATGTTTCGTTTGATTCGGTATCTAAAACGTTTTATCTCAGTCATACCGGCTATGATGCCGGCAACGCACATAGCTCGGCGCATGGGCTGTGGCTGGAACCGGTCAAGTTATCGTTAGGCGGAGGTTCTTCCGGCGCGACTTTGGCTTCGGGACAGGCGTATCTTGATAATTTCCTGATAGATACGGCGGGCCTTATCAGCTGGCCGCCGAGGACCGACCTTGACGTTGATGGCTACGTCGATATCTATGACCTCGAGATAATGGCGGCTAACTGGCTGGTTGCAGGCGACGGTGACTTCGACAATAATAACAGCGTGGACTTTGCCGATTTCGCCGAGTTGGCTTTGGCCTGGTAGGTTCTAAAAATTTAGGAATAAGAAATGGCCTGTGCAGCCCGGTTTGCTCACAGGCCATTTTGTTATAATCATGTTTATATGGTGGTGAAAAATTTTGCGAATGATATAAATTTCTACGCGGCGGTTCTGGGGGTTGCCTTTTTTGTCTGCTTCGTAAGCTGGTCCCTTAACGAGCTTCCGGAAAATGTAACTAATAGGCCTGTCCACATTTAGGTCTCATAAAAACACTGCAAGCATCCTTCTTTCATTGAGGATATCTTCTTTGTTTAAGAGGGTATCTTTTCACTTAAGTCCTGTTAAAATATGTGGTTATGCGCCGAACAAAACTTGTTATAAGGTTTTAAGAACCACTAAAATCGGGTTTTTCGGCAAAATCCTCTTGACTTACCCCCGGCAAAGCTGATACAATCTTATTCTTAATAGCGATTGTAACTAAATCATGGAGGTTCGGTGATAAGTGTGTGCCGATATAGTTTTTGTTTTTTGGAACACCTTAGTGGTTGGTGTTCATCAACCATTCTCCATAATCGAATCGAATTTGTAAAGAACCAGCCCCGATAAAATCGGGATTGGTTTTTTTATTTAATTCACGGATGATAAAGGGTATGCGGATGATGAAAAGCACGGGCGGAAGTTGTTCCTGATCTGCCCCGCACGAAATGAGGCGTAGTGTCCGTTTCGTAATCTGTAATGCCCTCCCGCAAGGACGTTTGTGCCGGTTTCGGTGTAGCCGGCGAACGGTAAGGAAATTGTTTTATATAAAATTTGGTGGAGGATATGGTGATGAAGCCATCAACAACTCGAAAAGAAACAAAAACACTTATTGGTCTGCTCTGTTTGTTCTGTCTGGCGATGCCGGTCGCATCGGCTTCAGCAAACATAGTCTTGAACGAGCTTATGTACCATCCGCCGCAGATTGTTGACGACAACTATGAGTTTCTTGAACTATACAACACCGGTACTTCCGCGGTAAATCTTCAAAACTGGGTTATCGACGGCATCGGCTTTACCTTTCCTGCCGGTGCATCTATAGGACCTAATGCTTACCTTGTTCTGGCCAAAGACCCGAATTCGGTTCAATCGGCATTTGGTTTCCTGCCAACCTATACTTATACCGGAAAACTCAGCAATTCCGGCGAGGCAATAAAGCTGCTGGATGCCAACGGCGTTGTCGTCGATGAGGTAGATTATCTCACAGTCCCGCCGTGGCCGGTGCTGCCGGATGAGGAAGGTCCTTCGCTGGAGCGGATTGACCCGACACTGAATGGCAATACCCCGCGTAACTGGCGTGCTTCAATTGCCCCGGCAGGGCATACCATCGGCGCCCTCAACAGCGTTAATGCCGTAGGGCTGCCTCCCTGGATTTCGAATGTTTCGAACGGCACGGTTCAGCCGGGAACACCAATTACGGTAACCGCTACCGTTCAGGACGCAACAACAGTAAATTTAACATATATAATTAATTTTGGGGCAGCCGTTGTTATACCAATGCGGGACGACGGTTTAAGCGGCGACGGCGCTGCCGGCGACGGGGTTTACGGTGCGACCATACCGTTCCAGTCGGTAAACACTTTGATTCGCTACCAAATAAATGTAACCGGCCCGACGGGAGCGATGAGATATCCTCGCACCGATGACTCGGTAAATTACACCGGCACATATATTGAAGATACCCCGCCGTTAACAGGCCTGCCTGTCGTACACTGGTTTATAGACCCCAATGACTACACTAATGCGGTGGCTACTTGCCAAACTGATGTCTGTTATCCATCGCTTGTGTATTACAATGGAACACTCTACGACGGTATGCAGATACACGCTCGAGGGAACACGGCCCGCAGTTGGCCCAAGAA
>JBELAA010000162.1:0-5263 GCA_049509315.1 Sedimentisphaerales bacterium
TTTGTTCAACTGGGCAAGCAGCCCTGCGTGCTTCGATTTTGCAGTGCCGTCATCAGGATTACTCCCGATTACCGCCTCAGCTTCCCTAATCTTGCGCCTTAGCTGCCCCATTCGAATCAGGCCGGAGCGTTCCTTAAAGCTGAAATCCTGTCTTTTCCTGTAGGCGTCTTCCAGCAGCTTGATTGCCTCCTGCTCACCCTCATCGGTCTGTAAATCCGTCAGCACCTCGGCCAGTCCGATTATATTCAGCGACGATTCAGGGTCTTCGTGATAATTTTCCCGTGCCAGCTCAACCGCCGATTTGCGGTAGCTGTCCGTCTTGACGACCTGCTCCTGCGACTGCATTTTCTCCTGGATTTCGCGGTCTTTTATTGACTCGCGGAAATCGCCCTGCTTGTCGTATTTGCCCCTGGAGACGGTCATCTCGGCGGACAGCCGCTGGACCTCGTCGGCAATCTCATCGTCCTCAGGTTTCATCCGTGCCGCGTATTTGCAGGCGGCCAGCGCCCTGTCCCACAGGCCAATGGCAACGTATGAGTCCTTAACTAATAAATATGTATGAAGCGACGGGGACCCCGATGCGTTATTGGCGGCGAAAAGCAGGTCCGCGACCCATCTGGCCGTCTGTTTGTAGTCGCCGGCGAGGGCCGCCTTGAGCATCGCCTCAGCGTATGAGAGGTTGTCCGGGTCTTTGGCAAACAGATATTCGGCGTTAAGCATCTGCTCTAAAGGGGCCTTGCCGCGAAGAAATTTTATCCGCTCCATCATCGTGGGCTTCTTGCCGCCCTTGGCGTGCCTGCTCAAGGCCAGCTCCCGCAGCGGCAAATGACCATCCCACAATGCGTCGGGGTTGCGATGCAGCCCTTCGAGATACATCTCGATTGCGTAATCGAAATTACCGCTCGTCCCGGCCTCTGCGGCCCGGTCAAAAAACAACTTCGCTTTCGCGTCTGCTTCCGGCATTAAGTTCCCTTAAAGCTAATCCCTGATAGATTTTAGACGATTATCTTAATCTTCGGCTAAAAGCTGTCAACGAATAAATACTTGTGTTAGTAAACGGATTTTGATATAAACCTGACTGTCTAAACGCCGTTTTTATGGAGAATTAATATGCTTACAGCACTTGAACAGTATGACCCGCAGATTTACGAGTTGGTTCGGCAGGAAGGCGCCCGCCAAAGCGCCTGCGTCCGGCTGATACCGTCTGAAAACTACGTTTCGAAAGCCGTTATGCAGGCAAGCGCAAGCTGCCTGACTAATAAATACGCTGAGGGATACCCCGGTAAACGCTACTACGAAGGCCAGCAGGTTACCGACCTCATCGAGACCATCGCCCAGCAGCGGGCAAAAAAGATATTCAAATCCGACCACGCCAACGTCCAGCCCTATTCCGGCTCAGTGGCGAACCTCGCTGCTTATATGGCGCTGGCACAACCCGGCGATACAATTATGGGTCTTGCGCTGCCTCACGGCGGTCACTTAACTCACGGCTGGAAGGTCAGCGTTACGGGTAAGATTTTCAAATCGATGCAATACGGCGTAAGCCCCGTGACCGGCAGGTTCGACTATGACCAGATAAGGGAACTCGCGAAGAAAAACCAGCCGAAAATCATAATTTCGGGCTGCACCGCGTATCCGAGGGAAATCGATTTCGAGATTTTCGGCCAAATCGCAAAAGAAGTCGGCGCATACCACGTCAGCGATATCGCCCACATCTCAGGACTGGTTGTCGCAGGTATCCACAAAAGCCCCGTCCCTTACGCAGACATTGTTTCGACAACCACTCACAAGACATTGCGTGGCCCCCGCGGCGGTATGCTTCTTTGCAAAGCCGAGCACGCCGAAAAAGTTGATAAGTCGGTATTCCCCGGCCTGCAGGGCGGTCCACATATGCACACGATTACAGCTATCGCAGTCGCGCTGGCAGAAGCCGACACATCGGAATTTGTCGCTTACGCAAAGCAGATTGTCAAAAATGCAAAAGCAATGGCCGAGACGCTTCTCGAATGCGGTTTCAATCTCGTCTCAGGCGGCACCGATAATCACCTCATTCTCATCGACCTGCGAAACAGAAACATCCCCGGTAAGAAACTCGCCAAGGCGCTGGACAGGGCCAGAATCGAAACCAATTACAACACTGTGCCCAATGACCCGGCGCCGCCGGCAAACCCGAGCGGCCTGAGAATCGGCACTCCCGCCATAACCACACGCGGTATGAAAGAGGAGCAGGCAAAGCAAATCGCCCGACTCATCAACAAGGTCGCCGAAAATATCGACAATGAGTCGGTTATCGAGCAGGTCGCTAAGGAAGTTCTGCTTCTAAGCTCACAGTTCCCCGTCCCGGACCATTTCATTATTCCGAATAAAGAGAACAGAATAGCAGGTTGACAGGTTTTAAGGATGGTCAAAGGATGACCCATCATAAAATAATCATTGGCGACTCACGGAATATGACGGATGTGCCGGATGAGTTGGTCCATTTGATTATTACATCCCCGCCATACTGGCAACTGAAAGATTACGGCAATGGAAATCAAATTGGCTTTGACGATAGCTATGAAGATTACATCAATAACCTTAATATCGTCTGGAACCAGTGTAATAGAGTTTTACATAAGGGCTGTCGACTGTGTATTAATATAGGCGACCAGTTCGCACGCTCGGTTTATTACGGAAGATATAAGGTCATCCCCATAAGAACCGAAATTATAAAGTTCTGTGAAACTGTCGGCTTCGATTATATGGGGGCGATCATCTGGCAAAAGGTTACTACCTGCAACACCACAGGCGGCGCAACTATAATGGGTTCGTTCCCTTACCCGCGAAACGGCATTATCAAAATTGACTACGAATTTATACTTATTTTTAAAAAATACGGCGTTGCGCCGTCGGTCAGTGGCCCGATAAAAGAAAAATCCAAAATGACAACCGAGGAATGGAACGAATTTTTCGCCGGCCACTGGAATATACCCGGCGAAAAACAGAACGGGCATTTAGCAATGTTTCCGGAAGAAATACCCAGCCGTTTAATTAAAATGTTCAGCTTCGTCGGCGATACTGTCCTTGACCCGTTTTTAGGCAGCGGAACCACAACGTTAGCAGCAAGGAACCTTGAAAGAAATTCGATAGGATATGAGATAAACGCCGAGTTTATCCCCATAATTAAAGAGAAGCTTGACTTAAAAAATAAAAGTTTCTTTGACAAGGTCAGTTTTGAACTTGCACAGGATAGAGAAGATGAAATTGACTGGAAAGAGGAAATTAAAAAACTTCCTTACATTTTCAAAGACCATGTGAAGTTCGATAAAAAAATAGACCCTCGAAAATTGCAGTTCGGCTCAAAAATCAACAACAGCAGCCACCACAGGGAAGAATATTGCCGCGTCAAAGAAGTTGTATCACCGGAAGAATTGATTGTCGGTGATGGTCTGAGGATTAGATTATTGGGAGTGAAAGAAAAACCAGCGAAACATAAAGAAGCAATCGAATTCTTAAGAGACAAGACTAAAGGGCAAAATGTTTTTATGAAATTCGATGCTGTAAAGCACGACGATAAAAATCGGCTCCTTTGCTATTTGTACCTCCAGAATAAGACTTTCTTAAATGCTTATTTACTCAGGCAGGGACTGGTTTCCATCGACACCAATATAGATTTCAAATACAAACAAAAATTTATAAACTTAGCGGGAACGGGAGTAAATCAAAGATGAAAATTTACTCACAAAACTTCGGCAAGAAGGAAAAAGTTCTCAATTATGCAAACCAAACTTATCAATTATCCCGGCCCAATAAAGTTGGCGCTGTTATGGCATTAATCAGAGAGTGCCAGCCAAAAACTTGTGAAGAGTGGGAAAAATGGTACTTTGAGAAAGCACATACAGATGGGAAAAATCCCGTTAAAATTACCAAAGATACGCTCAAAGAACTTGGAGAGAGGTTGTATGTCAAAATCAAAGAAATTGTTATTCCTGAATGGCAGGAGGCATTCAGCAAATTGACGCTTCAGGACTGTATCGACTACATATACAACTTAACCGTCAACCGAACCTTTGACGGATTTAACAGAGAAAAATCTGTCGTAACCGGAACTTTGGAAAAAAAGTTTCCGGATGTTAAATTTGTCGAGTCAGAACCGGAACTTGACCATGCCGGAGACATTGATTATTTGGGATGCGTCGGCAAAAAAGCATTTGGCATACAGATAAAACCTGTTACAGCAAAAGCTAATTTCGGTAATTACTCGCCCTCTGAGAGGATGAAGGCCAGTTTTCGGACATTTGAGCAAAAATACGGAGGCAAGGTTTTTATCATTTTCAGTATCGATGACGAGATAAAAAATATAGAGGTCCTCGAAGAAATAGAAAAGGAAATACGAAAACTTCGGGAGGGGTAACCTCAGTTTTCACCAAATTAATCTGATTTAAAAATCAATGGAAGCGCCGCTGAAAACAGGGATTTTGGGACTCGATGAGCCGGGCAGGTTTCTACTGGAAGCGACGAGGGGACTCGATTATTTCAAAATCGTCGCCGTCGCCGACAGCGACCCGAACCTCGCGCAGCAATTCGGCAAGCTCTGGAACTGCGCCTTCTATGACGACTACCGTCAGCTAATCACACAAAATCAGTTAGATTGCCTTTTTGTCGCGGCGCCGCTGCATACTTGCGCGGAATACCTGAAAATGGCGCTCAAAAAGAAATTCAACATTTTCAAGCTGCCGCCTTTTGCGCGAAATTACAGCGAGGCATCTGAATTAGCAAAACTGGCACAAACAGAAGGCGTTACCTTTACAGTCGCAAATCTCAACCGTTTTGCCAGGCCCGCTCTGGCGATGCGAAATTCCATTTTACAAAATCCCGACGAGCAGTTTTTTTTCATTCTCGCCGGCGCAGGAAGAAAAAAGGGGTCAGGCCCCATTTTGTCGGATTCTGCAAATTCACAGCAGGGAAAATGGCGAAGCGACCCTGTCCTTTCGGGGGGCGGGGTGCTGCTCTACGACTGCTGGGAAACAATCGACCAGATTGTTCTAAATTTCGGCGTTCCGCAGCAAATCTATTGCGTCGTGGGCAACACCGCGACCGACAGCCGGCAGCGATTATATCTAACCGAGGATAGCGCTGTGATAACAATGAAATTCAACGATATGCTTTGCGGCACGCTCCTTGCCGGCAAATCAGCAGATTCACTCGACCAAACAGCACAAAACCGGCTCATCGCTCAGGGCCCCAATGTGGTAATAAGAATTGACGGCAACTCTTTCGAGGT
>JBELAA010000163.1:0-5250 GCA_049509315.1 Sedimentisphaerales bacterium
TGTCGCCGTATTTGGCCTTCATATCGTTGATATCTTTGCGGATGATTTTGAGCAGCTCGCTATCCTTTGCGAGAATCGCCTGGTAGCCCTCGATTTCGAGTGTTAAACCAGAGTATTCCCTGGCGAGTTTTTCGATTTCAAGGCCGGTGAGGCGCTGCAACTGCATCGTTAAAATGGCGTCGGCCTGTGGGGCCGTGAGGAATTGCTTTTCTTTCGATTTTTCCTTTACGAATTCCCTTGGAAGCAGGTTTCGCAGGGTTTGCGATTCCGACAGCTTCAACGGCTTTTTCATCAGATTTAGTTTGGCCGTGGGGGCGTCGGGTGATTTTTTGATAAGGTCGATTATTTCGTCGATATCGCTTACCGCGAGAATCAGGCCTTCGAGAATGTGCGCCCTGTTCTGGCAGCGTTTGAGCAGGAACATAGTGCGCCTGCGTATGACTATTTTGCGGTGGTCGATATACAGGTCGAGGAGCTGGCGGATGTTGAGCGTTTCGGGCCTGTTATTGACCAGGGCGACGTTGGCGATTGCGAAGGTGGTTTGCAGTGGGGTGTATTCGAAAAGTTTGTTCAAGGCGACTTGTGCGTCGCAGTCCTTCCTGATTTCAACGACGATTCGCAGGCCGTGGCGGTCCGATTCGTCGCGGACGTCGGCAATTTCGGCGATAAGGCCGTCGCGGACGCACTCGGCGATTCGCGAGACGATACTGGTCTTGATGACCATATAAGGGATTTCAGTTATGACGATACATTCTTTTCCCCTTTTAGACGGCTCGACTTCGGCCTTTGCTCTCAGGACGAGGTGGCCTTTGCCTTTGAAATAGGCGTCGATAATTCCCTGCCTGCCACATATTATGCCGCCGGTCGGGAAATCGGGGCCGGGGAGCTTTTTCATTATGTCTTTGAAGCCGCAGTTGGGGTCGTCGATTACCAGGAGCAGGGCGTCGCAAACCTCGGCGATATTGTGAGGCGCGATATTGGTAGCCATACCTACGGCGATACCAGTTGAACCATTGACAAGCAGGTTCGGGAATTTCGCCGGCAGGACGGTGGGTTCAGTTCTCGTCTCGTCGTAGTTAGGTATGAAATCGACGGTATCGTATTCAAGGTCCTCGAGCATATCAATCGCCGGGGCGGTCAGTCGTGCCTCGGTGTATCGCATAGCGGCGGGGGGGTCGGCGTCGATTGAGCCGAAATTTCCCTGCGGGTCAACCAGCGTATAGCGCATATTCCAGTCCTGGCCTAAGCGGACTAACGTGCCGTAAGTTGCCTGGTCGCCGTGGGGGTGATAGTTACCGCCTGTGTCGCCGACGATTTTAGCGCATTTGCGGTGCTTGCTGCGTGGGCCGAGGTTTAGGTCGTTCATCGCGACGAGGATGCGGCGCTGTGAGGGTTTGAGGCCATCGCGCACATCGGGAAGGGCGCGCGAGACGATAACGCTCATCGCGTAGTTGAGGTATGAGTTTTTAAGCTCGTCTAAAATGGCAACGTTTTCGACTCTGCCACCCACCGGCGGGGGCAGTTCCGGTTGCCCTGCGTCTTTTTTCATAACAATCCTTTTGCCACAGAGATTTTAGCCACAGATGGTCGCGGCGACCACACAGAGTTCACAGAGAAAAGCGTCTGCAATCCGTTGCTGTGGAGGATTCTTCCGGCTCTCCGGAATTACGAAAAGATTACCGGCTTGGGGGTGAAAAGTCAAGGCCGGAATTGGACAATTTATCGCTTGACAAAGGGGACGGAGGGCGCATATAATCCGGCTCACACAATAAAGATACAGACACCAGAAGGACATTCCTGAAAGGGTGATTGTGTGCCGTAACGTGAGGCGGTTTGGTTTATTAATGCAATGAAACAAGAAAGGATGGATTGGACTATGAGACAGTTATTATTTGTGTTGCTGGTTCTGGTATTGTCGGTCCCGGCGTTCGCCACCGTGTTCGTTTACAATATCAAGGACACCGATACAGGAATATATTACAGTGATGATGAATGGTCACAATATAAAGACCCTTATCAAGGATATTTTATTGTAGGGCCGAGCAGCACAGAAGGCAAGGTCGAAATCTGGGCCATCTGGACATGGAAGGACAAGATGGGCCTGCATTACTGGACCGAGGACAGGGGCGATGTAAATCTTGTTCAGGCGGACATACCGGCAGGCAAAAAAACAAAGTGGATGTGGGTTATAAGCGATGTTAACGACCAGTATCGAACGCTGTTGACGGGCGAAATGAAGGTGAAAAAAGTAGGCAGCGCAAAAAGCGCAACCTGCCTTAACTGTCACAGCGCGGGGGAACTGGCGACATTAGGCGATATTGACCCGAACATCCCGGCGACACTGGCCGGCTACGAGATATGGGATTATAGCGAAGGAGACCCCATTACTTCCAGAGACCTATACACAAGCACAATGAAGCTGACGTTTAACAGTAAAAAGACCCTTGAAAACCATGTATTATACCAAAATATGGACGCTACGAGCGTTAAGGATGAGCTTGAAAGTGAACTTGACGCGGCAGGATACCATTAAGGAACATTGCCGTTAACCTGAACTTGCTCAGGATAGGTAAAAAAATGAAACGATTGCTTTTGGTTTTAGTAATAATTGTATTAGCCGGGGCGGCGAATGCCGACGTGTTTATTTACAGCCAGAAATCAGTCGGCTCAGGAATCAACCACGACATCGACGGCTATGGGACATTCAAGGGCACCGATAACGGGTATGAAGTTATAGAAATGAACCCGAGCGACACCAATAAAGTCGAAATCTGGACGGTTGCTCTGACGAAGGTAAACGGCGTAAAATACGCCGAAGTCAATGAGGTAGGTGAAGTCAACTGCATTGTGGCAAATATAGGCAATAAAACGGTATGGGAAATAGGCGGCGAGGACGGCGACGGCCGGTTTATGGTTATAGGCCAGGCGAAATCGAAAAAGATTGATACCGGATACTCTCCTGTTGTCGCTTCTGCTCTTTCAGGCATTGCAATCTGGGACGAAACCACCGGGACCCACAGGGCTTACGGCACGGCCAAAGTAACGATGTCGCTGAATACCAGGTACACAAAATATGCCATTGACTATGGTTATACCACCGCCCACACAGCGGCCGATGCGCTGTTGCAGGCGCTCCACGATTACTATGACTATACTATAATTACACCTTAGCGAAATTCGGCACAAACGTGAGTAATCTACCCCGTGTTGTTTTAGCTGCACGGGGTATTTTTTTATTCTAAATTTTAATCACGCAGAATTGGTAATTGGTTGTGGACTCATTTGCTTGCCAAAAGAGAGAAGGGTTGTATAATAACGGACAGAGCTATTATGAAAGAGGAAGAGTAAAGGGCAAAAGATTGTATATGTCACGTAAATGCGCAAAATGCGGTATAGTGTCCGAAACGGAAGAGGCATTTCACAAGCCATATTATTCCGACAAAATATTTTACTGCCCCGCATGCCGGGAAAAAGATGCGATTCAACATGGGGAATCCTATTTGATAGCTTGTGTTATCGTATTAATCGGAGGACTGGTATGGGTAATATTAAGTCCGCAAAACGAATTTGCGTGGCTGATATTTCAGGCCGGCCTTTTCGGGTTCTTTACCATTATAGCAGCGGCGCCTCATGAACTTGGCCATATTCTTGCCGCTTTTATGACAAGAGCCAGAATATTTCAGGTGACTATCGGCTTAGGCAGGATATTATACAATCGCGACTTGTGGGGAATTGAATGGGTATTCCGTGCGATTCCAATTTGCGGGTTTACAATTATTGGTTTTAATAACAGGAAGTTTTACAGGTTGAGGAGTTTTCTGGTAACGTCAGGCGGGCCTCTGGTAAATTGCCTGCTGATATTTGCCGCGATGGTATTGTTTTTCCACATTTCTTCACAATGGCTTTTGGCTGTTATCAGGGCGTTTATAGCGGCAAACGTTTTCGAATTACTATTTAATCTTCTGCCCAGAAAGGGCAATTTAGCCGGCACAATCACACCATCTGATGGCCTGATATTGTTAACATCGCCGTTTATGTCTGAGTTAAGAATTAATCAGGAAATTGAGGCGTGTTATGTATGGGAAATAAATGGCTATTACAGGACAGGCCGAATTGAGGATGCCAGACGGAGTTACGAAAAGGGGTTAACGCTTTTTCCTGATAGTTCTGCAATTAAAAACGAGATGGACAGACACAAAGGCCTTCCCCTGCGGAATTAAATGAAGAATGGGGGTAATTTTAATAGATTCCTTGCTTCGCTCGGAATGACAAAAAGCCCAGGTCTGTAAAAGAAAAGGCCGATAAAAAGGGGTGGGGCGGGGGTATGGGGCGCTATTCCTTTGTTTTTTGAGGATGATTGTGCTTGACAATGGGGGGCGAATCGGATACAATGGTTTTATCAATTGGGGAATTGAGAAGAGCGAGACTGTTTATGCAATCTGGAAGCGAAAAAAAGACAGTTGTGTTTTATTGCGCGCTGGCGGCGACGCGGAGGACGGATGACAGAGGACGGATGATGGAAAACCGCCCTGTGCTATTTGTCTTTTGCCTTCTGTCTTCTGTCTTCTGTTTTCTGTTTTTTGCCGGCAACGCGCGCGGCGATATTGTAAAAGTTGACCTATATGGCGAGGTAACATCAATTGTTGACCAGGCGGGATTGTTAGGCGGGCAGGTCAACGTCGGCAACGAAATAACCGGCTGGTACAGGTTCGATACGAGCACGCCGGACAGCAAGCCTTTAACCACCGAAGGCGATTATCAACAGACGACACCGTTGTGCGGCATCTCATTGAATATAAACGGGATGCTATTCGCGAGCCAGCCGACGAATATGGATTTTTTGATAAAAGTAATTAACGATACAAGCTCGAAGGACAGCTACCTGCTGAGCAGCACTTCCAATCTGCCGACTGCCGGCGGTCTTGAGGTAAGCTCAATTCACTGGCAGTTGGATGATTCGACATGCTCGGCGCTGAGCAGCGACGCACTCGTTGCGGCAATACCGCAGCAATGGGAGAGCAATGTTCTCGATATAACCTGCCGAGGGGCCGGCGGGGCAGCGCGAATCAAAGCGATTATTCCTTATACAGAAGTTGTTCCGGAGCCGGCCTCTGCATTGATGATTTCATTGGGTTTTTTGCTTATTGGCAGACGACGAAGTAAGAAATCAAATATCAAAAAGTAAAAAGTAAAAATGCGGAAGAAGACAAAATTGAATTATTCTTCTTCCACAGATTTACTTTTTGATAT
>JBELAA010000164.1:0-9868 GCA_049509315.1 Sedimentisphaerales bacterium
TTATACAAAACCGTTTTAATTCCCTCACCAAAGGTAAACAGGGCCCCAGAATCAAAGCCGGCCAGCTTTTCACGGGCTTAATGATGGAATCATCACTGGCCGGGAAATCCCGACAAGCCGGGACCGGCGCGGGATACAAGCCCGTCAGCAGCGACTGGCTCTATACTATGATGAAATCGGCTTTGGTAATAGGTCTTACCGACAGCGACTGGGTCGTTAAGGTGCATACGATGGCCGCGATTGAGCCGCTGAACCTCGATTACGACCTGATTAACGCCTGCTCACAGGGGCTTAACGACAAGAGCTGGCCGGCGAGAATGATGGCCGTGAAGCTGTTGGCGGAAAAACAGCAGGGAGGGTTTGCAAAGGTGCTCGACCATACCGCCCAGTATGACGACAACGCTTTTGTCCGAGATATGGCCGTCGCCTTCGGCGCAAAAGTTCCTGAGCCGAATCAAACGTCTGAGCAGCCGTTCCTCAAGATGCTGCTCGGCGAGCCGAACGCCGAGTCCAATTCAGTCATCCCGCCCACAAACTAATCCCCGGCTGAATCGCCTTTTGAAAAATCTCTCGAAATTTCACGAAAATTTACTTTGTATTACGACGATGATTTTGTAACATTTCGACCATCGTTAGCGTATGTTCTTTTTCAAGTATGGTTGTTTTATTATGACGCTTTTGGAAAGGATTTTATAATGCCGGCGAAAGTTGACAAAGAAAAATGCACCGCCTGTGAAGCCTGCATCAGCGAGTGTCCAAGCGAGGCCATTTCAATGGTCGAGGAAAAGGCACAGGTCAATCCCGAGGCCTGTATCGATTGCGGCGTATGCGTCGATGCCTGCCCGGAACAGGCAATAAGTATGGAGTAAAAAGAATATCAAAAATGAAAAATTAAAAAACAAAAATTTCAGAAAAACTGCAGAAAGACGGGCAATTTCCTTTTTGCGTTTTACTTTTTGATATTTGATTTTTCATTGGCCCCATCGTCTAGGCCGGCCCAGGACACCGGGTTTTCAACCCGGCAACAGGGGTTCGAATCCCCTTGGGGCTATTTTTTGCCGAAGGCAAAAAATTGAGCATTTGAGCAGGCGAACAGTTGAGCAGTGAAAAAGATGCGCAGGAAGCGTGCTCAAATGCGTTCAACTGTTCTACTGCTCAACTTTCAGCACCGCTATCTCGGTTCATATTTTTTACTCCCTTGTGTCTATACCCGAAAATAAAATCAACACCCCTTGTCTTGTTCTCTGCAAAAAGGTATAATTAAAATCGCCTTTGGCTGGGGGCAAAAGGCACTTGAGAGTGAGAATGATAGGGAAAGGGTATCAGTTCGTTATTTTCAATCAATGAGAATCGGTGCGAAGTGCAAACCTGAAATAAATAACAACGTTTTTTTTAGGAGGTAGAGAAATGAAAACTAAAGCAATTCTTGAAAGAAAAAATATAACACTAACATTACAGTAACAGGAGCCGAAACCATCTCCTAATTTAAAGGCCCTTTTGTCTCATTTTGGCTGAAGACATACACACTAAGTAGAAAGGAAGAATGCGATTATATGTGTCAAAATACTAACTCCTTATTTTGTAATAACTTACGAAAGCTAAATTCAATGAGTCTTTTTGCGTTCCTACTTAGAAACACGTCTGAAGTATATCGTTCTATATAACCTGCTCCCTGTTTTCTCAGTACAACCAGGTTGAATCCTTATAGGCAAGGCATGTAGGATTACGGGTCAGGCCAAAGCCAGTCATGTGCAAATACGGCAAGATCCTGAAAATTGACAGCGCCGTCAGAATTCAAATCAGCCAAGGGCGATCCTATACAGGAGGGAGGATCTGACAAACATCCGGCAGGGAGTACTGAAAAATACTGCTTCCAAGTCCGACCTGGTATAACAGTCAGCGTCTCGCTCACAATACCTGTCCTGTTACCAATCTGGATTCCATTGAACGTTACCGTAATACGATCGTCGGGTCTGTTAGGGTCAACTGCATAGGTTACCTTTATTCTTATGAGGGAACTACCGGACTGATTTCCGCAGATATCAAGAGTCAGATTATTGTCATCTGACGTGATTGTTGCTGGAGCTTTCAGCGTCCAATCTGTTGGCAGCTGGTGTATTATAATGGTATTGGGTTCAAGCACCCCATCATCAAGGTAATTGAGATCTGGTGGAAGGCCTTCTTCAATAGTATAAGTACACTGATCAACCGTACTTCCGGCAATAACAGGCAAAGGCCCACTAATTTGATCAAACTGTTGTATCATTTGTGCAACCAGTGCCAGTTCTTCGTCGTAATCAATGCCAGACACGTTAGCGATCAACTCAGTCATCGTGTTAATATCATTAGGCTCTGCAGGAGAAGATTTCCAGCGATTGATGATAATCATTTGCTCATTGCGGTTAGATGAAAGTACGCTGTGCTTATTTGTTAAACCGTTCTCGACCCCATTTAGTGAGCCTATCATTTTGTCGCCCCAATTCTTAATCTCGTTCTTAATACGTTCCTTTGAGAAGTAAGGGTAGTATTTATCAAGAAACTTCATAATATCATTAATATCGCTGGTTGTTAGGTCGTTGTACTCCGGTCGTACTGCTCTTTCTATCTTAAGGAATAGCTCGGCGTACAATTTATCAATAGCGACTGTTTCCGCATCAATGCGCTGACTTAATGCCCAAGCGGCTGGGGAATTGGGGTCAACTTTTTTCCCAGGATGTTTATCTTCCCAATCCATCAGGTCTCTAATCTTTTTCTGTAATACCTCTTCCTGCTTATTTATCCGGTCCAGCTCTCTGTCCAGATCCTTGACTTTTCGCTCATACCTTCCCAGCTTTCCTGAACAGCTAAGAAAAAAGAGTACAAAAACAGACAAGACCATCAGCCATCCTGCTAATCTGGCCGGACTTTTACAAAAGCTCTTATTAGTAAACATAATTTGCCTCCTTTTTTCATTCTTAGTTTTTAATTCTGATTTACAAAAAACTCACAAAATTTTCATAAACAAAAACCTGCTTATCCCAATTCATAATCAGCTCTTTTTTAAGGTTTCTAACATGCCGGCACTCTATTTACAACTGGCACAGTTTTCGAGGTTGAAGGTCAGGCCAACCCTAGCCGACTACTAACACCAAATCCTCCTTAGGAACAATAATCTCGTCCCAGTTGCAACGAGGCGTATCTGGTGTCATGATAGTCAGAATTCGCATAAAGCCCATCTCCTCAAGGATTGACAAAAAATTATTGCACGTAGAATACAAATCTACCACAGAATAACAATACGCGACTTGAGCATCTAAGTTTCATCTTGCGCTCCTAAAACTATCTGTCTTTGGGCAGATTCATTATACGTCAAACATCAACCAGTTTTTTAAAACTTAATGCAATTAAATACACATAGACCCAAATGTCAAGAAAAATCCCCGCTTATTTTGGGCAAGCCATAGAATCCTCCACGCTTTTACTTTTCGGCCTCGGTGCCCTCTGGAATCTTAAAAAGATTCCGAGGACTAAGTCCCGGAAATTCTTTGAATTTCACGGGGCGGCAATTTTAAGAAAGAAGCATAGTTAAGCCGGCCTATTTTTGATTGCCTTGATAAGTTCCATAGCCCACAGGGGCAGTGATGAAAGAGCAACAACCAGAAGCCAGTCAAAAGCAGTCAGGGATTCGGTTTTGAAAATAACCTGGCAGAACGGCGCGTAAACAACCACCATTTGCAGCAGAAACGATACTACCGCAGCCAACAGCAGCTTTGTGTTAGTAAATACCCCGATTTTGAAAAGGGATTCGGTCTGGCTACGGCAGTTAAAGGAGTGGAACAACTGGCTGCAGGCGAGCACTACAAAGGCGGCGGTCCGGGCGCGAGGCAGACCTTCCTTTTCGAAAAACAAAACAAAACCAAAAGCGGCCAAGCTGCAAAAGGCGATAAAAACACCCTGCGCCAGCATCAGATACGCCCTTTGTTTTGTAATTACCGGTTCTTTCGGCGGGCGGGGCGGCCTTTTCATAACATTCGGCTCAATGGGGTCAACGCCCAGCGCCAAAGCGGGCAGGCCATCGGTTATGAGATTTACCCACAATATTTGAATCGGAAGAAGCGGAATGGGCCAGCCGATGAGCGACGAGACAAACATTACCAGCACTTCGCCAGTGTTGCAGCTCAGCAGGTAGTGAATGAATTTTTTGATGTTGTCGTAAATACCCCTGCCTTCCTCGACGGCCGCTACTATCGACGCGAAATTGTCGTCGGTAACGAGCATATCGGAGACCTCCTTGGTAACGTCGGTGCCTGTGATACCCATCGCGACGCCGATGTCGGCTTCCTTGACTGCGGGGGCGTCGTTGACGCCGTCGCCCGTCATTGCCACCACCTCATTTTGACGCCGAAGCGCACGCACGATTCGCAATTTATGCTCTGGCGACACCCTCGCGTAAACTGTCCCCTTCTTAACCTGATTTGCGAGCTGTTCATCGGTGATTTTATCAAGCTCCTCGCCGGTCAGCGCCACCGAGTCGGCTTCGAAAAACCCCAAATCTTTGGCGATGGCAATGGCGGTGTTTTTGTGGTCGCCGGTAATCATCACGGTTCTGATTGACGCGGTTTTGCAATCCTGGATTGCCTTTCTGACTTCCTCGCGCGGCGGGTCAATCATCGCCACAAGCCCCACAAACGTCAGGTCTTTTTCAACGGTATCGGCCAGGTAATCCTTTATATTGTCCACTTCTCTGTAAGCCAGGCCGAGGACCCGCATCGCGTCGTTTGCCATAGTCAAGTATGCCCTGAACGTCTTTTTCAGTAATGTTTCGCACCACACCGGCCGATTCGATTTTAGTGCAGTCGTTAAGCAGCACGTCGGGCGCCCCTTTTACGAAGGCAATGTGCTTGCCGGCGTTTTGGCGGATTATGGTCATTTTTTTGCGTTGGGAATCGAACGGAATCTCGGTTACAAAGACGTAATCCTTTTCCGCGTTTTCCTTCCATAAGCCGGCTTTTGCGGCGGCGGTGAGGATTGCCCCCTCGGTCGGGTCGCCGACGATTTTGAACGCCGGCGAACCGGGGTCGCGGGCTAATTGTGCGCCGTTGCACAATATCCCGCAAAGCAGCGCCTTATTAAGAGTCGGGTAATCGGCCGGATTTATCGATTTGCCGTCGAGCAAAAAAACGCCCTTTGGTTCATAGCCAATACCGGTTACTTTGAATTGCACGCCGTCTGCGAAAATCACCTGAACGGTCATCTCGTTTTTGGTAAGCGTCCCGGTTTTGTCGGAACATATAACGGTCGCACAGCCGAGCGTCTCGACCGAGGGCAGTTTGCGAATGAGGGCGTGGCGGGCGACCATTCGCTGCACGCCCATAGCAAGGGCAATTGTAACAATGGCAGGAAGTCCCTCAGGTATCGCGGCTACCGCCAAACTCACAGCGGTAAGGAACATATCCAGCACGGAACCACCCCGCAGAATGCCCAATACGAAAACCATCGCCACGATTACAAAACACAGATACACAATCCATTTGCCGAACTGCTCGAGTTTTTTCTGCAGGGGCGTGGTATCGCGGGTAATCTGCTGAATCATCCCCGCTATTTTGCCTAATTCGGTCTGCATCCCGGTTTCGCAGACAATTGCCCTTGCTTTGCCGGTTGAAACCGACGTCCCCATATAGACCATATTCGCCCTGTCGGCCAAGGGGACGTCGTTTTCTTTTAATGCCGCTTCGGTTTTCACCACGGGGGTCGATTCGCCGGTCAAGCTCGCCTCGAGAACGGCGAAATTCGCGGTAAGCCAGATAAGCCGGCAGTCGGCGGGGACGTTGTCGCCCGCCTCAATCTCAATCAGGTCGCCGGGGACAAGCTCGAAAGACGAAACGACCGCGTGCTGGCCGTCTCGAATCACTTTTGAAGTCGGGCTGGATAACTTTTTCAAAGCAGCAAGCGATTTCTCGGCCCGATATTCCTGTATGAAACCCAATATGGCGTTTAAAACGACGATGGCGACTATCGCCAGCGCGTCCACCCACTCCTGTAAAAAGCCCGAAACAAGGGCCGCTCCTATAAGGACCCAGATTATAAAATCCTCGAACTGACCCAGGAAAATCTTCCACGGCGATATTCCCTTTTTCCCCTGCAACTGGTTGGGGCCGTATTTGTTTAAGCGGGCTATTGCTTCCTGCGAGGTCAGGCCCTCGGCTAAATCAGCTCCAAGATTTTTGGCCACGGCCTCGATATCGATTTGCCACCATTTGGTCATTTGCATTTCCCTTAATCAATCGACTTTCGGAATTTCCAAATAATATAATCGCCCGTCGATTCTAAATAAATAAGATTCGACCCCGTTGATTGACGCGTTGATTAGGATTAGTTAAACCGGTATAGTGTAACTTATGACTAAAAATCGACTGCCTCTGCTGGAATTTAAAAATATCACTGTTATTAAAGGCAATAACAGGGTCATTGATTCCCTGTCGGTAACAATACGCCCCGACGAAAACGTCGCGATACTCGGGCCAAACGGGGCGGGCAAATCGTCCTTCATCAGGACCATCAAGAGGGAATACTACCCCCTGCCGAAAAAAAATGATTTTGCTTTCAGAATTTGGGGGCGGGACAGGTGGGACATTTTCAATTTGCGTTCCCTGCTTGGTGTTGTCTCAAACGATTTGCAGTTCGCTTTCGAGAGTCAAATGCCGGGTATCGAAGCGGTCTTGTCGGGCTTTTTCAGCAGTATCGGCTTATACGGCCATCGAGTTACCCGCCGGATGAAACGCAAAGCTGAACAGATTCTTAAATTTCTTGAAATTTACCCGCTTAGAAACAGGAATATGAACGAGTTGTCCTCCGGCGAGGCCAGGCGATTCCTGATTGCACGAGCATTGATTCATAATCCCAAAACGCTTATTCTCGACGAACCGACTAATAGCATTGACCTGCACGCCCAATATAAATTCAGGAAAATCCTGCGCAAAATTTCGAAATCGGGCATCGGCATAATTCTGATTACGCAGAACCTGCAGGATATTATCCCAGAAATTACGCGGGTCATTTTAATGCGCAAGGGCAGGTTTTATAAAGACGGCCCCAAGGCGAAAATTCTCACAAGCGCCAATATCAGCCGGCTGTTCAAAACACCCGTGCGTATAAGAAAAGAAAACGATTATTATTACGCCCACTATGACACCACAGAAAATAATTCGTAGAAGCCAATACTGGGTTTATATGGTCCGCTGCAAGGACGGAACGTATTATACGGGATATACCAAAAACCTCGAAAACAGGATTGCTTTGCATAAAAGCGGCAAGGGGGCAAAATACGTGAGAAACAAGCTGCCCATAGAGCTGGTTTATGCAAAAGAGTATCGCTATTACAAAAGCGCGATAAATGAAGAAATACGAATTAAAAAATTGAAACCGGAGCAGAAGTTAAAGCTCGTTATGAGTTATGCCAGAAGCAACCGTAAAAATGACAAATAAAACAGGTGAAACGCAGTGAGAGTATTCCTCCAAACCTTCGGGTGCCAGATGAATAAGCTGGATTCGGCGATTGTTGAATCGTCGCTGCAAGGCAAGGGCTATGAGTTTGTCGATAACGCTAAAGACGCAGACGTCGTCCTGCTCAATACCTGCTCAGTGCGAGACCACGCTGAGCAGCGGGTTATGTCGCATCTTGGAAATCTCAAGCATATAAAGGAAACGAAACCCGATTTGGTAGTCGCGGTCATCGGCTGTATGGCGCAGCGATTGGGTGATGAGTTGTTTAAACAATCGGCGGTGGATATCGTCTGCGGGCCGACACAGATTGCTGAAATACCCCGGCTTATCAGCGAGGCAATCCGGGAAAAGAAAAAAGCAGCGGCGATTGTGGAAGACATTAGAAAATCGTCTGAAAATCAATCGCTGGAAAAGTTTGAAAGCGTTTACGGCATCGAAGCGGAGATACCCGGTCAGGCATACGTCCGGGCGATGCACGGCTGCGACAAATTCTGCTCTTACTGCGTGGTGCCGAACGTTCGCGGACCTGAAACCTCACGCCCCCCTGCCGCGCTCGTCGAGCAGACAAAGCGATTGGCTCAAAACGGGATTAAACAAATTACATTGCTTGGCCAGAGGATTAACGCATACGAGTATAAGGCAGGCGAAAAAACCTATTGCTTAGCGGACCTACTCGAAATGCTCAGCCAAATTGACGGTATCGAGTGGCTCAAGTTCGTTACCAGTTACCCGTCAAAAAAATATTTTGAGGAGATAATGCGGGCGATGGCGAGTCAGCCGAAGGTCTGCCGATACCTGCATATTCCAGCTCAAAGCGGCTCAGACAAAATCCTCAAGGCGATGAACCGCGGCTACACCTCGGCGGAATACCTTGCATTGCTCGATACAGCCCGGCAAATCGTGCCCGATATCGCTGTCGCGGGCGATTTTATCGTGGGCTTCCCCGGCGAAACAGACGACGATTTTGTTCAGACCGCCTCCCTTCTCAAAAAAGCACAATACAAAAACTCCTTCATTTTCAAATACTCGCCCCGCCCCGGAACCATAGCCGACAAACGGCTGGAAGACAACATTCCGCTTGAAATCAAGACAAAGCGAAACGGTGAGCTTCTCAAAATTCAGGAAGAAATCAGCGGCAACCTTGCAAAACAGTTTAACGGAAAAACCGTCAAAGTTTTAGTCGAGGGGCCGAGCAAAAAATCGCGCCGAAATCAAGGGTCGGCATTACCACAGTTAACAGGCAGAACCGCTACCGACTGGATTGTCGTTTTTAACGGCTCACCCTCACTTGCCGGCCAATTTGCCGATGTCAAAATCACTCGAACAACCCCCCTCACCTTATTCGGCGAGCCAGTTTGATTAGCAAGCGGTATCATATCAACGTGAAATTCCTTTGAAAATTAACCCGTTTGCGGTAAATTGGTCGATGGTATTTCAATATCCCTGTTTTTTTGTGAGAAGACATTATGAGTAATTTTAAGATTGAGCCGGGGCACAGAATAGTGCGATTGCCGCCATACCTGTTTGCCCAGCTAAACGCACGCAAACAGGTAATGCGTCAGGCGGGCGCAGACATTATCGATTTAGGTATGGGCAATCCCTCGGATGGCGCCCCTAAGATTGTTATTGATAAGCTCTGTGAGGCCGCAAGGGACCCGCGTAATCATCGATACAGCGCATCGAGGGGCATAAAGGGCCTGCGCTTAGAAATGGCGAAGAAATACGCCCGCAACTGGAACGTCGATTTGGACCCTGATAAAGAGGTCCTCGCCTGCATCGGCTCAAAAGAGGGCTTCAGCCATATGTGCCTGGCGATGCTTGGCGCGGGCGATACAGCAATTGTGCCGGACCCGGCGTTCCCGATTCATAATTACGGCGTGGCGCTGGCCGGGGCAAACGTAATTTCGGTCCCGTTAGGCACCGACCAGAAATTCATCGATAACATAGCAATGGTCTGCGAAAATATGTATCCCAGGCCGAAGCTGTTGATACTGAATTACCCGCATAACCCGACCGCTGTAACGGTCGATGAGGGGTTCTTTGAGCCGGTGGTTGAGGTAGCAAAACGTTTTGGCATCGCTGTAATACACGATTTCGCTTACGGCGAGACGTGTTTCGACGGCTATAAGGCGCCGAGCTTCCTTTCCGCCAAAGGCGCAAAAGACGTCGGCGTGGAATTTACAACTATGAGCAAACCCTACGGGATGGCGGGTTTCAGAATCGGTTTTGCCGCGGGCAACAAGGATATGATTAACTACCTTGCGACAATAAAAAGCTATTACGATTACGGCATATTCCAGGCCGTGCAAATCGCCGGCATCATCGCTATGCGACACTGCGACAAGGATATTATCATCCAGAACCAGAAATATCAGTCCCGCAGGGA
>JBELAA010000165.1:0-10105 GCA_049509315.1 Sedimentisphaerales bacterium
ATTTCGAGGACGGCGTTAATCTGGTCCTGCGAGAGGTTAAGCTTGTTGAGCGACAAAATTGCCTGATTATATTTGAGGTTGACGCCTATATTTTCGGGGTCAGAGTTAGTAAGCTTATCAACGACATCGGCCCACTTACGATACATATCCGTATAACGGGTAAGCAGGTCAAGATTACCCGCAGCGCCGGGATACGACAGCAGCGCTGATTTGAGGGCGTTGGGGTCGTTGGGGTCGAGTTTTGCCCAGTCAGGGACTTTGGTTTGAATATCATCGAGGTTGAGGCCGGCCGTTTTAATGAGTGATTCGGGGGTCTTTAACTGGCCGGCGAGGTCGTCTCTTTGCTTCTGGAGGTCTTTGCGCTGGTCGTAAATTTTGGCAAAATCATTGAGAATCTGATTTCTGTCGTTGGAATCGCCGGCGAATCGCGCGAAATCCTTAGCCCTTTCATCGGCAGGTTTTTCGACGGAGCGTAAAATCGCGGCGGGGGTTATGTTATCAGCCAAAAGGGCATTGAGCGATTTCTCGTATAGCTCGCGTTTTGTCCTTGCTTCGGCGGAGGCGAGGGGCATTTGTATTTCGAAGCGAGAGCTGCCCAAAGGCCGCCAGACGAGGTTTTGAATGTTGGCGGGGTCGATACGCCTGCGCAGAATGGTAATCATTCTATCGGCGAGGCCTCGTTTGCCTTCGGCGGTGAGGCCTTTGGTGTCGATTTCATAAATCATGCTCGTTCCGCCGCCGAGGTCGATACCGAGCTTGAGGGTTTCACCGGGGGGATACAGCGTCCAGGCAGCCAGAGCAACCAAACCAACGATTAGAATGATTTTCCACGACAGATTTCTATCCATTTCCAGTTCCTTTTTTATGTTTAGCCGTCGCCGAAACGGCGACGGCAGCGGCCGTGCCGGCCACTGCTAAACAATACTTGTTATTGTCCTTCGGACAGATTTTTCCCGATAGCCGAGGGAACGATCCTGATTTTGGTATTATTCGACTCATCGACCTTGAGAACTATTTCGTCGTCCTTGATATCGACGACGGTTCCGATGATGCCGCCGATAGTCCGGACCTTATCATTTTTCTTGAGCGTCTGGACCATTTTATCGTGCTGTTTCTGTTTTCTCCGGGGTTCGCGCAGCATAAAGAACATCACGACAAAAATGACTATGAGGAAAATCCAGCTAAATTGCTGCGAAAACGGGTTTTGCGGTCTGGCAGGTGCGGCGGCGTTGGAATCAACGGCCACCACCGGCTGGCCGGACTGGTTCATCGGCTGCGCCTGCACTTCGGAGGCCTGCGGCTGACCCGCCGGCTGTGCTTCGACTGAGCCGGTCGCAGTTTCGACCTGGGCCTCAGCTATAATCCATAGGTTTTGCATTTCTGTCTTCCTTAAATTACCTTGCGGTTAACAAAACAATAAACCGAGGATATTAACCAATTGCCGGCGAATAATCAAATCAATAACCAAATTTACACATATCGCCGGCCGGGGCGTAGAATATCAGGCGGGGCGTAAAAATCCTTGACAATCAAGGGCAGTATAAATACATTACGACATTCGATTACTCGAAAAAACTTTAATAAACATAATAGGAGATTTTGAAAATGGCAGTAAAGGTAGCAATAAACGGATTCGGTCGAATCGGCAGGGCCGTAACGAGAATCCTGATGAGCCGAAAAACCAACCTCGAGCTGGTTGCAATCAATGATTTGTCGGATGCAAAGTCGCTGGCGCACCTGTTCAAATACGACACCGTGGAAGGCAAATGGCAGGGAACAGTCGAAGCGAAGGGAACCGACCTTGTGATAAACGGCAAGACGATAAAGGTTTTGGCGGTAAAGAACCCTGCGGAATTGCCCTGGAAGGATATGGGCGTTGAAATCGTCGTGGAATCGACGGGCATATTCACCAAGGCAACATCGGAAAAGGGCGGTTACGGCGACCATCTCAAGGCAGGCGCAAAGAAGGTGGTGCTGACCGTGCCGGCAAAGGACGATATCGAGGCGACAATCGTTATGGGCGTCAACGACAGCAAGCTGACAAAGGACATCAAGTGCGTCTCGAACGCAAGCTGCACGACCAACTGCCTTGCACCAATCGCGAAGGTCATCAATGACACGTTTGGCATCGAGAACGGCGTAATGACGACAATCCACGCATACACCAACGACCAGAAAGTGGCAGACCAGATTCACAAGGATTTGCGGCGTGCAAGGGCGGCGGCGGCCAATATGATTCCCACGAGCACAGGGGCAGCCAAGGCAATCGGCAAAGTTGTGCCGGAGCTTGACGGCAAATTAGACGGCTTCGCGATTCGCGTGCCGATTCCGGTTGGAAGCATCGTTGACCTCGTCGTCAACGTTAAGAAAGACGTAACCGTGGCCGAGGTGAATGCCGCGATGAAAAAGGCGGCGGACGGCCCGATGAAGGGAATATTAGTCTATTGCGACGAGCCAATCGTAAGCAGCGACATAGTGAATAATCCTGCATCGAGCATTTTCGATTCGCTCCTGACGATGGTCAAGGGCAGGACCATAAAGGCGATAAGCTGGTATGACAACGAGTGGGGCTATTCGAACCGCACAGTAGATATAATGGAAAAGATGGCCAAGTTGGGCTAAACACTAAAACTCACCGCAGAGAACGCGGAGACCGCAGAGAAAAAATAAATAAAAAATCTCCGCGAGCTCTGCGGTCTCTGCGGTAAAACTTTGCGGGCGCCGGATTATGAATAAAAAACAGTTCGAACAGACGCTTGTGCTGATTAAGCCGGACGCCCTGAAGAATTCTCTCACAGGAATTATTTTTTCGCAGTTGTCGGAGTTTCACACGGGTGCGCGTTTTGCCGCGACCAAGGTCGTCAACGTTACGAGGTTGCTGGCGGAGGAGCATTACGCGGAACACAGAGGAAAGCCATTTTACGAGTCGTTACTGGATTACATAACCGGCGTGATTCATTATCCTGAGAAGGAAAAATGGAAGCGCAGGGTGATTGCGATAGTTTATCAGGGACCCGACGTTGTTGAGACGTTGCGGTCGATAGCGGGGCCGACCAATCCGCACGAGGCCAGAGAGGAAAAAGCCGGCAGTATCAGGTCGCTGGGGACTGTGGCGCCGATTAAAGACGCCAACGGCAAGGTTATCGGCAGCCGAATGGACAACCTGGTTCACACTTCCGCCACGGACGCCGAGGCAGAACGGGAAATCAAACTATGGTTTTTGCCGAGCGATATTCCGCCTCTGATGCGTGGGTATCCTACGGAAATATGTCATACCCACTATTATTACAAGGACGGTCGGCTGTCTGACAAATACGAGCCGGACAGCGTGTTTTTGCTGGCGCCGGGCGACGTGGCGTGGAAAACCGATTTGGATATACTCCGCAATTACGGCAAAAACGAATCGGGGAAGGGGAAATTGAATGCCGTCGTAGCGAAATATCTTATAAACAGAACTTAGAATTACAAACGGAATTATGTTTCGATAAAAACCGAGGAGACCTATATGGTCAAGAAAACGATAGCCGACATAGACGTAAAAGGTAAAAAGGTATTTATGCGGGTGGATTTCAACGTGCCGCTGGATGAAAACGGCAATATCACCAGCGACAAGAGAATCGCGGCGGCGCTGCCGTCGATAAAAAAGGTTATCGAAGGAGGCGGGGCGCTGATACTTGCCAGTCATTTGGGAAGGCCGGATGGCAAACCGGACCCGAAGGCGTCTATGAAGCCGGTGGCGAAAAAGCTGTCGGAGCTATTGGGGAAAAACGTAATAATGGCGGAGGACTGTATCGGGCCTGACGTGCAGAAAAAGGCAAAGGCGCTGAAACCGGGCGAGGTGCTGCTATTGGAAAACGTTCGATTCCACAAGGAAGAGGAAATCAAGGACAAGAAGGCAAAGGACGACCCAAAGCTGCGCCAGGCGAAGGATGCGTTCGCAAAGCAAATGGCGGATTTGGCGGACGTTTACGTCAATGACGCGTTCGGGACGGCGCACAGGGATAACGCCTCGATGTACACAGTGCCTGCGATGATGAAAGGCAAACCCCGCGTCACGGGATTTTTGGTGGAGAAAGAGCTGAAATTTTTGGGCGAGACGGTCGCCAATCCGGTAAGGCCTTTTGTTGCGATTCTGGGCGGGGCCAAGGTATCGGACAAAATCGGCGTCATCGAAAACCTGATGACAAAGGTAAACCGGATTCTCATCGGCGGCGCTATGGCATATACGTTTTACAAGGCCAACGGCAAAGGCGTGGGGAACTCGCTGTGCGAGGATGATTTTGTCGCAAAGGCAAAAGAACTGCAGGAAAAGGCAAAAGTCGCAAAGTGCGAACTTTTGCTGCCTGTCGATGACGTAGTGGCGAAGGAGTTCAAGGCGGGCGCCGAAAATAAAATCGTTGCAAATGGTATCGAGGCGGGCTGGCAGGGAATGGATATCGGCCCGGCGACACGCAAATTATACGCACAGAAGCTGGCCGACGCGAAAACGATTGTCTGGAACGGCCCGATGGGGGTATTCGAGATGCCACCATTCGACGAGGGCACAAAGGCGGTAGCACAGGCGGTCGCGGACGCGACGGGCAAAGGCGCCAAAAGCGTCATCGGCGGAGGCGACAGCGCCAGCGCGCTGAAGAAACTGGGCTTAGACAAGAAAGTAACCCATATTTCGACGGGCGGCGGAGCGTCGCTTGAATTCTTAGAAGGCAAAAAGTTTGTCTGCCTCGAAATTTTGGACGAAAAATAACGTTCACAAATTTCAGACACGGATTAACACGGTTTTTTTAGACACGGATTAACACTGATTTACACTGTTAAAAGAAAAAAATAGAAAACCGTGTTAGTCCGTGTGGTCGCCGCGACCATCCGTGTCTGATTATTACAGTGTTAAACGATGTCTGGTTAAAAGGGCTAATGATGCGACTGCCGAAAACGGGGACAATTGAGATAAATCCGTCGATACTGAGCGCGGATTTTGCGTGTTTGGCCGACGAGCTTGCGGTCATTGAAAAGGCCGGGGTGAAAATGGTTCACCTGGATATAATGGACGGGCACTTTGTGCCGAATATCACGATAGGGCCGCCGGTGGTCGAGAAGCTGCGTCAGCACAGCAAGCTGTTTTTTGAATATCGAGGTCGAAAAAAGGCCCGCTGAGCTGATAAAAATGATTCACGACCGCGGCGTTTCGGCCGGCTTATGCCTTAATCCCGAGACGCCTGTGAAAACGATTGAGAAATACGCTCACCTGGCGGATATGATACTGATAATGACGGTTCACGCCGGCTTCGGGGGGCAAAAATTCATCAACTACGCCGCAAAGAAGATTAAAGCGGTTCGTAATATGGTCGGGCCTGATATAAGGGTCGAGGTTGACGGCGGCATCAATACCCGGACAACCCCGATTGTGGTCGGCTACGGGGCCGATACTCTTGTAGCGGGACACGCGATTTTTTCACAAAAAGACCGTATTGCAGCAATAAACGCCCTTCGCAACGCCTGTCCGGCTCCGGCACGACCTTCGCCGTGACGAGTAAATAATTGCCGCTGGAAACCCATCCTTTCCGAAAAAAGCGACTCATCGCCGCCAAAAATTTGTTGACAAGGCAGATGAGTTTGGGTATAATTCCTTGCTTGCTGGGGGACAAAATAAGCAGATTTAATATGGAGGCGTAAAATGGGTGCCGGTAAAATATCCACAATGGTGGTGGTCGTCTTTTTATTGTCTTTTTCTATGCTGCCCGATTCTTTACAGGCCAAATATTCCGGCGGCTCAGGCGAGCCAAACGATCCATACCAAATAGCCAATACTGACGACCTTTTGGCCCTGGCGGTGGAGACGGGCGACTATGTTAAACATTTCCTCCTTACAGCAGATATCGACCTCGCGCCAAATCTGCCCGGTGGGCAGGTCTTTACGACGGCAATTATCGCCCCGGATACCAGTTTGAACAACGGTTTTCAGGGGACGGCTTTTTCAGGCACTTTTGATGGGGCGGGGCATAAAATCATTAACCTGACCATAAATACTAACGGCGTTGGAAACAATTATTTAGGCCTATTCGGATATTTATGCGTCGATGGCAAGATAAAAAACCTCGGGGTCGAAAATGTCTTTATCACCGGCGGAAGTTCACACCACGTTGGCGGTCTGGTGGGAGAAAACCTAGGTCCTGTCAGCGATTGGTCATTCAACGGGCACTGTTGCCGGAAGACGGGATAGTGCAACAGAAAATACACAGCCGAAGCCCCGGGAAACCGGGATTAGGCAATGGTGAAATGGTGCGGTAAGAGCGCACCGCGGGATTGGTAACAATTCCGGCTTTGCAAACCCCACCGCCTGCAAGACCAAAATGCCGGTGCTCGGCCCGGGCATTACCGGCGGGTAGGTCGCTTGAGCCGACTGGTAACACTCGGCCCAGATAAATGACTGTCTAAAACAGAACTCGGCTTACGGACCCGCTCTTTCAATTTTCTATTTATTATTTTCTATTTTTTTTCTTGCATTTCCGCCATAAAATACTTTATACTGTTATACAAGTCAGTGACCGTCAGTGTTGGTTTTAATCCGCCGCAAGCGGATTAAAGTCTGTGATTGTCAGTGTGATTTTTAAGGTCAGTGTTGGTCAGTGTTTATGGAGGAAGAACAAATAAGTATGAATACTCACCGCCGGGGGCAAAAGGTCGTTTTCTGCCTTCTCGCTTCTATCTTCTGCCTTCTTTCAATATCCCCTTCCCCCCTTTTCGCCGCCTCTATCAAAGGCTGGGGAAATATGGTAGTCGGTGGTGTTGACCACAACTCCGGTTTTTTGGCCATCACGGCCGGTGATTTTCACAGTTTAGTTCTTAAATCCGATGGCTCTATCGTTGCGTGGGGATACAACAATTATGGCCAGTGCAATGTCCCTTCTCCCAATACCGGCTTTGCGGCCTTAGCGGCCGGTTATTATCATAGTTTAGGCCTCAAATCCGACGGCTCGATTGTGGCGTGGGGGTTCAATGGATTTGGCCAGTGCAATGTCCCTTCGCCCAATATCGGCTTTGTGGCCGTCGCGGCTGGCCTTCACCACAGTTTAGGCCTTAAATCCGACGGCTCGATTGTGGCGTGGGGGTTCAATGGATTTGGCCAGTGCAATGTCCCTTCGCCTAATGCCGGCTTTGTGGCCGTCGCGGCCGGTTATTTTCATAGTTTAGGCCTTAAATCTGACGGCTCGATTGTGGCGTGGGGATACAACAATTATGGCCAGTGCAATGTCCCTTCTTCCAATACCGGCTTTGTGGCCTTAGCGGCTGGCTATAATCATAGTTTAGGCCTTAAAACCGATGGCTCGATTGTGGCGTGGGGGCACAACAATTATGGCCAGTGCAATGCCCCTTCTCCCAATACCGACTTTGCGGCCTTAGCAGCCGGCGGTGATCATAGTTTAGGCCTTAAATCCAACGGCTCGACTGTGGCGTGGGGACGGAACAATTATGGCCAGTGCAATGTCCCTTCACCCAATACCGACTTTGCGGCCTTAGCGGCCGGCGGTAATCATAGTTTAGGCCTTAAATCCGACGGTTCGATTGTGGCATGGGGAAATAACGATTATAGCCAGTGCGATATCCCTTCCCCCAATACCGGATTTATGTCTGTCTCAGCCGGCGGTCATCACAGTTTAGGCCTTAAATCCGATGGCTCGATTGTGGCGTGGGGATTTAATAATTATGGCCAGTGCAATGTCCCTTCGCTTAACACCGGCTTTGTGGCAGTCGCGGCGGGCGGTGATCACAGTTTAGGCCTTAAATCCGACGGCTCGATTGTGGCGTGGGGACGCAACGATTACGGCCAGTCAGCATCACCTTCGGGAAATAACTTCATTGCCATTTCTGCGGGGCAGTATTATTCACTTGCCCTTAAATCCGATCGCTCCATTATGGCATGGGGCCTCAATAGCTATGGCGAGGCAACACCGCCTGAAGGAAATGACTTTATCGCTATTTCGGCTTGTGGTGCTTGCTCCTTTGCCCTTAAATCCAACGGCTCTGTTGTTGCTTGGGGTTATATCGTTTTACCGCCTGAAGGGAATGACTTTATTGCTATTTCTACTGGCTCGAACCATTCACTCGCCCTTAAATCCGATGGCTCTATTATCGCATGGGGTGATAATAGTGCTGGTCAGGCAACACCGCCTGTGGGAAATAATTTCGTCTCTGTTTCTGCTGGACCTGGATACTCCCTCGCCCTCAAATCCGATGGCTCTATTGTCGGCTGGGGCGATAATAGTTATGGTAGTGCAACGCCGCCTCAAGGAAATGTCTTTATTTCAATTTCCGCCGGATATGATTTTTCTCTTGCTCTTTATGGAACCAACTTTTTCGATTTTACTGCTTTCTCTAATCAATGGAAGCAGCCCTGCTCATCCCCTTCCTGGTGCCGGGGTTATGATTACGACAAAAACGGAATAGTCGATATATACGACTTGCAAAAATTCGCCTCTTTGTGGCTCGCAGGTCTTTGATTTACGCTTTTTTCTTTATTTTGAATTTTCGTAACCGTTCACGAAAATATTGATAGACCTTTAGGCCGAAGCAATCTCCAAATATCGAGAGTTTGAGATTGCTTCGCTAGCGCTCGCAATGACAAAACCACGTTTTTTCTGTGAACGGTTACAAACTATTTTTGCGATTCAGCAGGCGATATTTTTGATTTCCGTCTGTCCCGTTTCGGCGGGGGAATCGAGCCGTTTTCTCTTTCGGCGGTTAATGGTTCGCGCTATCGGCTCAATCGGTATTGCGCCTGCGGCGATTTCCAGCGCCTGCTCGGCTGTTGCGGCGAACGAGTCGGCGCCTATTTCCTGCCATAAGCCCTCAGCGCGATTGAACAGGCCGCCCGAAACCATTATCTGCATACCCGGATGGGCGTTTACTTCCTTTATCCGGTCGATAAGCTGACGAACCGAAGGCGCCTGCCTCGGGCTTGTTCCGTAAATTAAAAGTATGTCCGGCGCGGTCTCGTGGGCGAATGCGAGAATATCATCGTTTGTAAGACCGCCGCCCAAAAAACGAACTTCCCATCCGTCACTTTCGAAAAGGTCTGCGATAATCTGGCCGCCAAGCTCCTGAAGCTCCTCCGGCGCACAGCACACCACGATTTTCTTGTCTTTTGCCGGCCTTCTCGGCAGCTTATTTTGCAACTGGTCAACGATTGTCCTGTTAATCCGGGTGGCAAGGTGCTCCTGAGCCGGGGTTATGCGCTCCGCCCGCTGCAATTTTTCGATTTCAACCATCGCGGGCCAGACAACCTCCATATAAACCAGATTTGTCGGCGTTCCCGTCTGTAACACCTCCTCGATAACCGTCCGCGAGCTTCTCCTGTCACCATTTAGCAGGGCTTCGAGATACCTTCCAACGGTTTCATTTTTCATCATAGACAAGTGTCTCCTAAATCATAGTTTTTTAGACGCTTTGCTGCGCTCAAATGACGTTTTCTACAAATTTTATCTTTCCCATATTAACATTCAGCGATTTTACAAGCTGACCAAATGTTAAAATGGATAAATAAATAATCGGAGACGTGCTGAAAAAATCTTTAGTTAAAATAGACAATCTGCGTAATTTGAGGAAAATAAATTTATGGGATGCGACTATGGTTTTGAGAAAGGGGCATATTATCGGGCGTTATAATTTCAGGAATTTTCAGGCGGGTTGATTGGTCTTGCGTTTGGCGGCAGAGCGACTTGTTTGCACATTACCGACCTTTCGCCAAGTAACATATCGTTGGCGAACAACTGGAAACGGTATTCCCCGGTATGGTGAAAAACAACACCCATAAGGTTTACCGCAACGGTTACTATCTGCCTGACGTCTGCAAAATCGACTGACTGACCTTGTTCAAAAATGGCCCTGTCCTGGTTTTCCAAATCGACAAGGCGTATTTTAAGCCGGGTGTTGCCGTGGCCGTTGGTCATTTCGCAGAAGAAAACAAGCTGGTCGTGGCGAACGGGAAACCGGGGGGCGTTGATGGTCTGAACGATGTTTATTATGCTGGGCATACCGGTAATGCGGTCGAAAATAACCCTGTCGCAAACAATAACCGACATCAATACCGGCGCTACGTGTTCCATTTTTC
>JBELAA010000166.1:0-7543 GCA_049509315.1 Sedimentisphaerales bacterium
CGGTATTTCAACGCCAAAGTAAGGTATTGGTCATCGCTATCCTGGAAAACCGCGACATCGATATCGTGCGGGTCCGAAGAATTGAGGAATGAGCCAAAGATAACAATCCGGCGGATTTCCTTCTCCGTCCGAAGACAGCCAACCAGTTCCCGCTTAAGATTCTGTTTTTCGTTTTCGCTAATCATTGCCAATTACCCAAATGCCCTATGCTTTTGTCAGTCAGTTTACTATGAGTTTTACGCCAATGCCATTGTTTTATCCTGTTTATCGAGTCAGTTGCAAGTTTTCGGGGCCAAGGAGGTGGCGAATTTCGCGGCAGAACTCGGGGTCGGGGTTAACGCTTAAACCCCTGTCGGCGGCGGCGTAAACCCTGCCTTTATCGGTCCTTATAGCCACATAGACGCTGCTTTTACCCCTGTGGTGCTGGCATATCGTTTTAATCTGGGCGACCTTTTCTTTGGTAATGTCTTTGGAGTTGAGGTCGATTCGCACTTTGCCTGCGAGTTTATCGGTTGCCTCGTCGTAAGCAACCAGTTCGGAAGCGATGATATTCGGTTTTTCCCTTCTGAAATCCAGCCGGCCTTTGACGAAAACCACGGTGTCGTTGACCACTAGTTTGGTGAACTGATTCAGTGTATTTGGGAACAGGACGACCTCGACCTGGCCCTGCAGGTCGAGCAACGTGAAGATGGCCATTTTCTGTCCGGGATTCTTGCCGCTTTTTGTAACATTGTAACGTATCTTGGTAATCATTCCGCCGATGGTTACCTCTCTTTCCTGCGTGGTTTCGGCAATCTGGGCGGTATTCATATTCGAGAATATATTGATTGTCTCGGCGCAGTGACTTAGGGGATTGCTGGTTACGTAAAAGCCGAGAACTTCCTTCTCATACATAAGCATCATTTGCTCAGGCCACGGGTCGGCGTAGGGCAATCGGTTGTGGTCCTGCGAGTAATCCGGCTGGGTTTGCTGGCCGAAGAACCGCATTTGCCCGTTTAATTTATCCGTTTGTGTATCGGCGCCGTGTTCCATCGCCACTTCAAGCCCCGCCATCATTTGCGCCCGGTTGCCGCCTAATCGGTCAAACGCTCCTGCTTTAATCAGCGATTCGAGAACCTGCTTATTGACGGCGCGCAAATCAACGTTTTCGCAGAAGTGGAACAAGCTCTGGAACCGATTGAGTTTTTTACGCGAGGCAATAAGCTGCTCGACGGCCTTTTCTCCGACGCCCTTGACGGCGGCTAAGCCGAAGCGAATCATCCCCTTTTTACCGTTGGGAACCGGTAAGCCCCCAACTTTATGTTGGGGGTTAGAACCCCCAGGATAAACCTGGGGGCTTTCCAACGGCGTGAAATCGACGCCGCTTTCGTTGATGTCCGGCGCGGTAACCTCGATACCCATATCCTCGCATTCGGCGATATACACGACGACCTTGTCGGTATCGCCCATTTCGTAGGTCAAAAGCGCTGCCATATACTCAACCGGCCAATATACTTTCATATAGGCGGTTTGATAGGCGATTATGGCGTAGCGGGTCGAGTGGCTTTTATTGAAACCATAGCCGGCGAACCGCTCGATAAGCTCGAAAATCTGTTCGGCCTGAGGTTTTTTTAGTCCTTTGGCAACCGAGCCGGCGATGAATCTCTCCTTTTCCTTTGTGATGGTCTTGGCCTGCTTTTTACTGATTGCCTTAATCAGCGTATATGCCTCGCGTAGCGGTATATCGCCCAGGCGATTGCAGATTTGCATCACCTGTTCCTGATAGACCATAATGCCATAGGTCTCTTCGAGGACGTCGTTCATAATCGGGTGCGGCAGCGACCATTTCGAGCCGTGTTTGCGGTCGTTATAATCGGGTATGAGCGTCATCGGGCCTGGCCGATACAGGGCGTTTGCCGCGATAAGGTCCTGAACCCTGTCGGGCTTCATTTTCATCAGCAGCTCCTGCATACCGCCCGATTCGAACTGGAACACACCCTTGGTTTTACCCGCCGCGAACAACGCAAATACTTTCGGGTCTTCGAGGTCGATTTTTTCGAGGTCTATTTTTTTACCGTGAATCTGCTCGACTAATTGCCTCGCCCGTTCGAGAACGCTAAGCGTTTTCAGGCCGAGGAAGTCCATTTTGAGCAGGCCCGCCTTTTCGACCATCGGCCCTTCGAACTGCGTTACGATATCCTCGGTTCCAGGCGGCTTATAAAGCGGGACAAAATTGGTCAGCGGCTCATCGGCAATCACGATTCCCGCGGCGTGGACCGACGCGTGGCGGGCAAGGCCTTCGAGTTTTTTACTTATATCGATTACCCTTCTGGTCTGCGGGTCTTTTTCGTATGCCTGTTTTAACTGCGGCTCGCTTTCCATCGCGGCATCGAGCGTCATATTGAGAGTTTCGGGCACTAATTTTGCCAGCCGGTCGGCCTCTGCCAGGGGCACATTCAACACCCTGCAAATATCGCGGATGACGGCTCTGGCCTTCATTGTCCCAAAGGTTATGATTTGCGCGACGTGGCCGTATTTCTGCCGGACGTAATCAATAATCCTGCCACGGTTTACCTGGCACATATCAATATCGATATCGGGCATCTCGTTTCGATGCGGGTCCATAAACCGCTCGAAAAGCAGGTCATACTTGAGCGGGTCAAGCTTCCCCTTGCGCCGACGGGGATATTGTTCTGGTGTGCGTAATTACAGAAATCCCAGACGATGAGGAAGTAGCTTGCAAAACCCTTTGATTCAATGACGTGAAGCTCCCTTTCGAGCCGGTCTTTAACGGTATCGTTAATTTCACCGTAAATTTGCTTTGCTTTTTCATAGCACAATTTTGTCAGGAATTCTTCCGGCGAGGACCCGTCTTCGGGCTTGAACCGCGGGGCGTGGCGGGTTTTAAGGTCGATTTCGACGTTGCAGCGTTTGGCGATTTCGAGAGTATTATCGCAGGCCTGAGGCCAATCCGGGAAAAGCTGCCTCATTTGTTCGGCACTTTTGAAAAAGACGTCTTTCGGGTAAATCAGCCGGTCGGGGTCGTCTGCCTTTTTGCTTGTGCTGATTGCGCAAAGGCAGTTATGCGCCTCGTGGTCTGATTCTTCCAAAAAATGCACGTCGTTTGTCGCGACAATACCGACGCCCAGCGAGTTAGCCAGGTCAGCGAGGGCCTTAGTGATATTTGGGTCGTCGCCCTGATGGCTCTGGATTTCGATAAAGTAACGTTCAGGTCCAAAAATTTTAATATAACTCTCGGCGACCGCCTGAGCTGTTTTTGTATCGCCGTTGGCTAATTGGGCATACAATTCGCCTTTCGGACAGGCAGAGCAGGCAATCAATCCCTCGTTAAGCTCGGCCAAAATTTTCTTGTCGATTCGGGGTCGATAGTAAAAACCCTCGGTGTAGCCGATTGTCGCCAGTTTCAGGAGATTTTGATAGCCGGTATTGTTTTCGGCCAATAGCAACAAATGATAGGCGGCGTCGCTGATTGAGGTTTTTGTGCGGTCGTGCCGGCTATTCGGGGCAATGTATGCCTCGATACCGATTATGGGTTTGATATGCGCTGCAATTGCTTTGGTGTAAAACTCGATTGCGCCGAACATATTGCCATGGTCGGTTACGGCCACCGAATCCATACCGAGGTCTTTGCACCTCTCGAAAAGTTTTTCAAAAGATATGGCGCCGTCCAAAAGCGAATACTGGCTGTGCAGATGCAGATGAGTGAATCCTTTATTGCTTCCCGCCACGTGTTAGTCCTTTTTATAAAGCCGGTTTGTCATTGATTAGTTGTAATTGATAATTGATAATTGTAACGATTTTACGGTTGGCAATCAACTTTAAGCAGTGAGATAATAATTTCGGAAAGGAACCATTTATGGATTTTGAGAATACCAGCAATTTATCGCAGCCCCCGGGCTCCGGTATTCCGGGAATACCCCCATCGCCACAGCCGATGCCCAATGCCGGAGGAAAAAATAGCAAGGGAAGCGGCTGGAAAATATTCTGGGGCATAATCACAGCGATGTCGGTTATGGCCAACGGGCTATTTTTCCTGATTCTAATCGGGATGGCCTTTTTCATCGCCGCCGGCTCGGAAAAGAAGGTTTCTGAAGAGGTCATAAAGGAAGGCCCTCGCACCGCCAAGATAGCCATTATCTCGATTAGCGGCATCATTGATGACCGGCAGGCCAAAGATTTTCACTGGCAGATGAAGACCGCCCGTGAAGATAGCGCCGTCAAGGGGTTAATTGTCCGAGTCGATTCCCCCGGCGGGACAATCGCGGGCAGCGACGAGATTTATAACGAGATTAAGAAGTATCGAAGCGAAAAAGGAAAACCCGTCGTCGCGTTTATGCAGGGCGTCGCTGCTTCGGGCGGCTACTATTCGTCGGTCGCCTGTGAGGAAATCATAGCTGAACCCACAACCATTACCGGCTCAATCGGCGTGATTTCCGCTTATCTCGTTGTCAAACAACTGCTGGAAGACAAATTAGGGATTCAGCCGGTTATCGTAAAGGCGGGCGCAAAAAAGGACTGGCCAAGCTCATTTGAGCCGCCCACCGAGGAGCAATTGCAGTATCTACAGACCCGGCTAATCGACCCCGCGTATAAGCGGTTCGTCGAGGTCGTTGCCGACGGCAGAAAAGAGCTGACCGCAGAGGACGTAAACCGTCTGGCCGACGGGAGCATTTACTGGGCACAAGCCGCGCTGAAAGAAAAGCTAATCGATGAAATCGGCTATCAGGACGACGCTATCGAAAAAGTGAAGTCGCTGGCTGGTATCGAAAAAGCACAGGTGGTGGAATATCACAGGACCGTTTCGCTTTATGAAATACTGTCTGCCAAAACCAATGCCTCGCTGAAGTTCGACCAGAAAACGCTTTACGAGCTTGCTATGCCCCAGTTACTGTACCTCTGGACCGGCCCCCAGTAAAGCAGCGTCAGGACAAAATTTTTGCGCATTTATTGTCCCGCCAAAGGTTTGTAATGAAAAGATTTACACGTTACTGAGGGATTTTTTGCCCTCGACGGCGTTTGTGATTTTCTCTTTTAACTCGGCGAAATCGAAGGGCTTAGCGATATAGTCAACTACGCCAAAAGATGAGGCGGTGGCGATATCATCGACCTCGCAGGCGGCGGTAACCATAATCACCGGTATATGTTTCAATTCCGGGTCTTTGTTGAGGTGCTCGAGGGTCTCGTGGCCGTTCATCACGGGCATATTGGTATCCAGCAGAATGAGGTCGGGCTTTTCAGTGGCGGCCTTTTCCAGCCCTTCCTGGCCGTTGGTGGCGACGGCCGTGAGGTAATTGGCCCATTCGAGGTGGTGCTGTATTGTGCTGACAAAATCCGGCTCGTCATCGACGATTAGTATCTTCACTTTGCCCGACTTTTTTCCTGATTTAAATAACCCAAACATTTCCAGTTCTCCTTTTCTTACGCTGACTCACACTGACCGCAACACTGACTCACACTGACTAAAGCGTTTCAGCCGGTGCAGGTCAGTGTTTCAGCCGGTATCAGTCAGTGTTTTTCCGTATTATTTATCGGCCTAAAACAACCGCAAAGTTAGCAAAAAATTGTTATTTACCGCCCTGCTTTTTAGACGACTTTTTCGATTTCTGCTCTGCGGGTATAGTAATCAATGAGTTATCCTTCATCTGATTGAACTGCGCCATTGCCTCGGCCGAAACCGGCTCATCCTTATAAATATGCGGCGACATAAGCACTAACAGCTCGGAATTTTCTACCACTTTACGGTCGTTCGAAAAAAGCAGGCCGATAAGTGGTAAATCGCCCAGTATAGGAACTTGTTCCTTGATATGGCTGGTTTCCTGTCTGCGAAGTCCTCCCATTACAACCACCTGGCCGTCATCCATAAGCAGCGTTGTGCTGGCCCCGCGCTTGTCTATAATGGGAACGCCGCCGATAGATGTGTCCGTGCTGACGCTTTGTTCCGGCTTTACCACCAGCAGGATTTTTGACTCGTCGATTACGGTCGCCTTGACCTCCATAGTTACGCCTACGTCTTTGAATTCGGTGGAAGTTATCGCGCTTGCGCCGCCGCCGCCGGACGTTGACTGTGTAATTTGCTGATACGGGATTTCCTCGATGGTGCTGATTTCCGCTTTTTGGCCGCTGACGACCATTACGCGTGGGCTTGCGAGTATGTTAATGTCTCTTTTCTGCTCAAGCAGATTAACTATGTTGCGAATGTTGTGGTTGACAATCGACAACTCGCTGCCCAGCCCGACGGGCTGAAACGCGGTGATATTGCCTTTTGTCACATCTGTAGCCCCGATAATGCCCAAACGGTCAGGAAATATCAAACTCTGGCGGTAGCCGAAACTCTTGTTTTCGGTGGTTAAAAGGTCCCAGTCAACGCCGATTTCAGTATCGTTTTTAAGCTGGACGTCCACTATTACCACTTCAATCATAATCTGCTTCGGCGTCTGGTCGGCCTGTTTAACTTCAGTGAGGATTCTCTGGAGATTATCGTTGGTGTCGCAGATAATGAGCGAATTGGTATTATCGTCGATGCCGATAGTGCCATATTCGGTCGTCATCTTATCCAGGGCATTTTTCAGGTTCGCGGCTTTAAGGAATTTCAGCGTTACCGTCCGCACAAACAGCGCCGGCTTAATATGTTCGCCATTCAAAGAGCTCGGCTGAGGCTGGGGGATAATATCGCCGAAACCGGCGCCGGCCGCGAACGGGTCGTTCCTGCCCGCCGTATCGGCCTGGGTCGGCTCGTCGCCGCAACATATCACCGTCGTTAGAATAAGAATTATACACGCCGTCAGTATTTTTATTCGTTCACTCATACTAATTACTCTCCATTCGTTCAATGCAATAAAGCGTCAAAAGCGCCTGGCATTTCAATTTGCCGGTGTTGCCGCCGATATCTATATTCACTGATTCAATCCAGACCCTGTGCTGCCAGCCCATAATCCTGTCAAGAAACCTGACAATATCGTTATACCCGCCGGCAACGGTAACCATTGCTTTTTTACAGACAATCCCTGAGCCGTCACTATCCGGTTCGCCGGCCCCCTGCTGGCCGCCTCTTTGCCCGGCCGGCAAACTGACCGATTGAATTACACAACCGGTTTGACTGCCGATGGCCCCCAAAGAAGCGAAAAACGCGCGTGCCTCATCGACCGTAAACAGCTCGTTTCGCAGCAAATCGGCTTCTTTTGAAATCTGCTCGATTTTGGCTTTTTTCGCCTCTATCGCACTGCTGAGGGAATCGGCTTTTTGAATGTTTTTATCGAGGGAGGATTCGTGCCGCTGTGCGGCAAAAAGCTGGTTGCTGTACGGCCATAAAATCCAGCGGTATAATCCCACCACGGCGATAACGCCGATTGCCGCAAGCAATGCCCGCCTCGACGAACGGTTTAGTTTGATATTTTTCTCAACTGACATTTTTCGACTTTACGCTCCTGATATTCAGTTTACAGCTAATCTGATAAGCCACCACCTGGCTTTGCTCGTTATGTTTGTGAGCATCCAGAAGTGTTACGGATGTTATTGATTTCGATTTTCCCAGCAGGCCGACGAA
>JBELAA010000167.1:0-5003 GCA_049509315.1 Sedimentisphaerales bacterium
CGTGAAATGAAACGCACAAAAGCGATAGAGCTGTCCGAAGCGGAACGATTGCGGATTCATCACGGCGTATCGGGCAATCTCAACGACGGTCTCAGTGAGATGATGCGGAAGGAATTGTCGGACGCGGTATTTACGGCGATGAAACGGCTGAGCGTCAAACACCGCAATATCATCATTCTTCGCTGCTACGAGAACCTCGAGTATTCGGAAATTGCCATAATGATGAATATTTCAGAGCTGCACTCGCGGGTAATGTTTTTCCGGGCCAAAAATTCGCTGCGGAGAAAGCTGGCCGTGCAGGGCTTCAGAAAGAGCTATTTACTGGTTGCACTGGCGTTGTTCGGCGTTCTGACCACCTCAGCCAAGGCGTCAACGTCGTGCACAGTTTCGGCGGCGTCTCTGGAGGCCGGTTTCATCGCGTCAATAGCGGCGACTATTTCGAGTAAAATCGGCGTTGCGTCCGCGGCGGGGCTGGCGGCACTTTTCTTTACGCTGCCTCTGGAAACGTATCTTTACGTGCTTGCATTTGTCGGGTTTTCATTGATGTGCATTTTTGTCATCAGCATTTTCAACATTTACGGCAATTAATCAAATCAGCCCCGGCTAAAAATCACTTGAATCGGGGGGGGATTTTATTGCTCGCAATCTTTCAGCCAGTAATTACAGAAGGCCTTAAGGTCGTCGAAATCAACAGTCGAATCGCCGTTGAGGTCTGCGAAGATATTGGAACCAACTGCGCCCCAGTCATCTGCGAGGACGAGGAAATCACCGAAATCGACGAGTCCCGCGCCGTACAGATTCGGGCAGAGTTGCGCACTGTCGCTGTAAATGATTGTCAGATAGGGTCTTGCGTACTCACTGTATTCGCTGGCCTTAATCCCGGCTATCACGGTCGTATTATTTACCAGTATCACGCCGTAGTTTGGCTCTGTGCCGTTTGCCCATCCCTGCACCACGCTCGTAATATCAAAATTTATATAGCTCGCACTACTTGGAATCAGCGTGCTTCCTATCGACGCTGGAGCGTATGTCCCGCCAAGTGTTGTCCAGGCGGTTGTCCCCGTGCTAATGTTCCAGCTTGTGCTACCTTGCTGATATGCACCTGAACCATCAGTGCCTGCCGTACCCTCTTCCCACTGCTCGGTGACACGGTAAAGCTGCATATATTGATTCGACGACCAGTTACTTGTGTACCAGACGTAAAGGCCGAGAGTTGCCTGTGCAATCTGTTTACCCATTACGCCTGCGGGCAAATTAAAGCTGATTATGTAATTGCACTTCGGGCTGTTATGTGCATCATTCCATCGTGTATTGCCGAAATTGTAAGTTGGATACTCTGAATCAAGGTACGCGTCTCTGCAGCCGGTGTATGAGTTGACGTCCTGCTGAAGCGTAACGCTCAATGTCCCTTGCGCCGCAATCGCAGCCGAGTCCTCATTAGAATACGCCGAATCGCCGAGGCCGTTTCGTGCCTTGAGCCGGTAATTATAGGTATGCCCCGGTAAAAGCGACCGGTCATAATACGTTTGAGTATCAGGAGGCACTAAACCATCCCGCAGATACCAGTTTTCGCTGTCGGCCTGTCTTTCGATAACGAAATATTCCTCGTTGCTGCTGTTATCCGTCCAGGTCAGGGTAATATCGTAACCGCTCGCTGTAGCGTTAAGGTTCGACGGCGCGGCGGGCGTTGCAATTGAAATTGCAGCGTATGCCTCATTGGTAGCCGAGGAATTGCCGTTGGCATTATACGCTAAAACTCGATACGTATATGTCCCGTCCGGAAGAGGCGGCGCTCCTTTATTGTCGTCAATATATGTCTGCGTATCGGCGGCAACGGTCGCGTAACTATTATCCCATGAACCGCTGCCGAAACGCCGCTGCACGATAAATCCGGATTCGCTGTTGGAGTTATCGTTCCAGCCGAGCGATATTGTGCCATTTTCTGAATCAGCCGTCGCCGTGAGATCTGAAGGCGCTGTCGGTATATCTATAATTACAACTTCCGTCTCATTTGACGCAGCGGAATCACCATAAGAATTATGGGCGACGATTCTATACCTGTATGTCCCCGGTGAAATGCTCGTATCAGTTAAAACATTCACATCTGCGGCTGTGCTTGCATAATTGTTATTCCATGAGCCGCCGTTGACCTGACGCTGAATGATAAAAACGGTTTCGTCCGAGGAATTGTCATTCCAGGCAAGCGATACAGTCCTGTTAAGAGGGTTGCCTGTCGCTATCAGGTTTGACGGCGCAGCAGGGGGATTTGTGCTGACAATTTCGGCTGATGCGATGTTCGAGGGGCTTGAGTCGCAGGGTGTATTTAAATGGGCGACGATACGATAGCTGTAATTAGCCGGTGTAAGGGCGGCGTCAGTGTAGGTAGTAACGTTTGCTGAGACCGTAGCGTAATTATTGTTCCAGGCGCCGCCGTTGATGCTGCGCTGAATAATGAAACTGTTCTCATTATTCGGCTCTGCTGAGTTATCAGTCCAGTTAAGCTCGATCTCGCCTGTCTGTGAATCCGCGACGGCTGTCAATCCTGAGGGCTGATTAAGGCACTGGCCCCAGCCGGCTAATCGCGCCCAGAGCCACCAGGCGGCGTATGCTTTTTGGTTGCCGTTTAGGGCCTGAGAATGGGCGGGCGAGCAGTCGAACCAGGCGACATTTATTGTATGAGAATTCTGCCAATCGATCGCCCAGTTGTGGCCACCGTTATAGTCACAATTATCGTTGGCATTCAGCACCATATAATTGACTAATCCGTCCGGGTCATAACTCTCAATATCCGCAAAGTCATATAGGATTTTATTGTTGGCAATGCAGTAATCTCTGATTTGCTGATTGCGAATATTCAGGTTGCCCGCTTGGCCGGTGCCATCGAGATGACCGGTCATATAAACGAACTTGACGCCCGGGTAATCCGATTCCAATTGGGTCATAGGGGCGAGGTAAACGTCGATCATTGACTGTTCCGATTGCGAAGCGGCCTGTCCGCACCAAGACCATATAATCACATTTGTTGCGGGGTGAGTCGTGCCTCTGCCTGTGCCGGGGTCGGGAGTGCCGAGGTAGTTTCTCGTATTATCGACCCAGTCGGGATAGTAGCCGACATCACCGCCCATTGCGTAATCGTGAAGGTCCAGTGCCGCGGGGTTTCCGCCATAACTCCAGGCATACAGATTTGTTGGGTAGCCCTTGCCGTTCATAAATCCAACGAGTCCGTCCATACCGGTAATCAACTGGCTGCCGTGGGAGGTATGGCCGTAGGCGATATGCAGCGAGGACTTTGCCTGCTGGATTGCGTCGGCAGGTATGCTGAAAAAGGCAGCCGTCGAATTATGGTCAGCTATAATCGCGGCGCGGGCCGGTAATGATATGCACAAAACAAAAACAATGATTGACGGTTTAAAGCAGGTTCGCCACATATTCAAAATCTCCTCTCAAAGGTTGCCTGAAAATACGGTTATATACAATTTCCCAGGTAACTGTAATTATACCGATTTATTTTAGAGTATTCAAGTAATATTGCGGTGATTTTTCGGAGTAAATTCGCAGTTGAAAAAAATCACTTGAATCGGCGTCGATTTTCGGATAAATCATTTTAAACCACGAAAGGAATATGCTATGGCCAAAGGAATAAGCGGTAAAAAGGACGTTAGAAGCGACGAAGCGAAGCGAAGCCGGGCGTCGCTTGCGACAAGGGCGATTCACGCGGGTGAACCCAGGGAGAAATACGCGGATTCGCTGATGACGCCTATTGTGCAGACCTCGACATATACCTTCAAAAACAGTAAGGCCATCGAGGACTACACCCAAAAAGGCAAAGAGCATTACGAATACGGTCGATACGGCAATCCGACTGCCAAAATCGCAGAGCAGCGTTTGGCAGACCTCGAGGGGGCCGAGGACTGCGTCGTTTTCTCATCGGGGATGAGCGCGATAACCACGACGATTTTGTCGCTGGTTCATTCCGGCGACCATATCGTTGTTACAGACGACAGCTATAAGAAGACGTTAGAGTTCTGCAAGTCGTATCTGAAGCAATTCGCAATCGACTGCACGATTGTGCCATTCGGCGACTATGGCCTGATTGACAGGAGCATAAGGAAGAACACGCGATTTATTTTTTCTGAGTCGCCGACTAATCCTTATTTGAACATTTTCGATTTGGTGAAAATCAAGAAAATCGCGGACAAGCATAAGATTTTGACGTTAATTGATTCGACTTTCGCGACGCCCTACAACCAGAGGCCGATTGAGTGGGGAATGGATTTGGTTTTGCAAAGCTGCACGAAATACTTAGCGGGGCATAACGATATCCTGGCGGGGGCGGTTTTAGGGAGGCAGGAGCCAATCGAGAAGATTCGCGACCTGCACAAGTCGATGGGGGGCACGATTGACCCGCACTGCTGCTATATGCTTTTGCGCGGATTGAAGACGTTTCCGCTGCGCGTTCGTCAGCAAAACGAATCGGCGCTGCGAATAGCGGAATGGTTAGAGGCGCACCCGGCGATAAGGCGGGTTTATTATCCATTTTTGCCGAGTCATAGGCATTACGAGGTGGCGACGCAGCAGATGGAAGGCGGCGGGGGGGTGGTATCGTTCGATATAAAGGGGAATTTGTCGGACGCGAAACGGCTGCTTGACCGGCTGAAACTGATTTTCATAGGGCCGTCATTGGGCGGCGTGGAATCGCTGATTACTCATCCGGCGCTTGTGAGTTATTATGATTACAGCAGGAAAGACAGATACGCGCTGGGCATCACCGATACGCTTTTCCGGTTAGCGATAGGAATTGAGGACACGGAAGACCTGATTGCCGATTTGGAACAAGCGTTGAGGTAGTAATCCCTAACTAACCCCCAAACCCAAACGGCGGGTTTGGGGGCTGCTATGAGGTCAGTTGTCAACGGTTATGATTCATTTCTTCCGTTTTATTTCATAAGCATACTTTCTCCGCTGTCTGACAGCATCCGGCTCAGTCTGCTATTCGTGCTCAA
>JBELAA010000168.1:0-8229 GCA_049509315.1 Sedimentisphaerales bacterium
GCACAAAAGAGCTTGTCGTCGTGGCCGCCGCCAACTCGATGGACGAGGCAAAGGACTACGAGGCGATTCTGCGCAATAGCCACATAAAAGCCGTAATCAAACAGCAGCAGGACGAGTTCACCGAAGACAAGCGATACGTCGTTATGGTCCAGGAGGATTTGGCAGACGAGGCCAACGTGATAATCGAGTCGCAAAACTCATACGATGATTATGATTCAGATTCGGACTCGGATGATATAACCGAAGACGACTTAGAGGGAGACGTCTTCGACGACTAAGAGTTTTACCACCCCCCGCCGTTTTGCACTCCGTCCGAAGCGGACTTCGCAAAACGAGACGCAGGGGGCTGCGCAAGGCTTCGCGAATTTTTCAATACGAAGAAACACGAAGTTAAAAAGTAAAAAAATAAAATACTTGGTGTCTTGGTCTCGCTAAGGCGAGACTCCGCCAATGGCTTCGTGTCTTAGTGGTAAGAAAGACGGAGAACATAATGGCAAGAAACGAAGAAAAAATGACAGATACAGAAACCTCACAGCAGACCGAGGAGCGAAGAGCCGAACAGGACCGCAGGCAGGCCGAAGACCGCAGAAAGAATAACGGCCCCTGGCCTGAAGAGGAACGCAGGGAAAACGTCGTTGACAGGCGCGTCGGCCTTGACCGCAGGCGAGGCCCGGGCAAGCGCCGAAGCGAGGACAGGAAGTCCGCCGAAGAAGGCCAGATGTCCGATGAGCAGTTCGAATTCCTTATGGCCATCGACACATACAAAAAAGCCAACGCCCGCCCATTTCCCACTTGGACCGAGGTTTTGGAAGTAATCAAGGCGCTGGGCTACAGAAAAACCGCTGAGCCGTCGGCGCTGGCGGAATGCGCCAAAAACGCCCAATAGCTGCGGGACTCGCCGCAGAACGCCCCGCTCGGCCCTATGGGCTACGCAGGGCAGAAAGCAGAGACCGCAGAGAAGGAAAAACCCCCGAAAAACCGGGGGTTTTTTATTGGTGTTTTTTTAATGCGAATCAGCCGAGGTGCGATATATTATAGGTGTAAACAAAAGCAACTGTAATTGTGATAATAGAAAGGACGCTGTGGAATGCCGGAGTATTCAGTAAGCCCTGACGGGCAGGAGTTCCCCCTGCCGGGAGAGAGTGATTATGCAGAGGAAGGCAACCGACTCGAGTCATTGGCAAAGCAGGCCCGTAATGAGGGTAAGGAAATCGTCGTAGTAATGGGCGTCGGCTTTGTCGGCGCGGTTATGGCGGCGATAATCGCCGATACCGTTGATAAGAAAACCGGCAAACCCGCCAAATTTGTCATCGGCTGCGACCTCCCAAACGAACGCAGTTACTGGAAAATACAGTTGATAAACCAGGGCAAATCGCCCGTCAAAGCGGAAGACCCGGAAGTTGACCCGATGATAAGGCGATGCGTCCTCGATAAAAAGACCTTTACCGCCACTTACAATAACGACTGCCTAAAATTAGCCGACTGCGTGGTTGTCGATGTCCAGTGCGATTACACAAAAGAGCAGTTAGGCAATATGCGGGCGGGCACGGTCGAGATGCTAGCGCTGGAGGCGGTAATAAAGACAATCGCCGCGAGGGTGCAGCCCCATTGCCTGACACTGATTGAAACGACCGTCGCACCGGGAACAACGGAGTTTATCGCGCTACCGATTATGAAAAAGCAGTTCGCTGCCCGCGGTATCACGACTGAGCCGCTATTGGCGCATAGTTACGAGCGTGTAATGCCCGGCAGGCAATACGTCTCATCTGTCCGCGATTTCTGGCGGGTATGCTCGGGCTGCAGCGCCGAATCGAAAATCAGGGTCGAGAAATTTCTGCGCGAGGTTCTTAACACCGAGCAATTCCCGCTGACCGTTATGGACAGGCCCATCGAATCGGAAACCGCAAAAATCGTCGAAAACTCATACCGGGCGACGATTCTCGCCTTCTTGGACGAGTGGAGCACATTCGCCGAGCGTAACGGCGTGGACCTTATGAAGGTCATCAAGGCAATCAAGATGAGGCCTACGCACAACAATATGATTTTCCCCGGCCCCGGAATAGGCGGCTACTGCCTGCCCAAAGACGGCGCTCTCGGCCTGTGGGCATACAAACACATCCTCGGCTTCGAAGATAACATCTTCAAAATCACCCCCCTGTCAATCGACATAAACGATACCCGCGGCCTGCACGTCGCGGAACTGACCCGTGATGCTCTTCGCAATATGGGCAAAACCGTCGCAGGCGCAAAAGTGCTTTTGTGCGGGGCGAGCTACCGACAGGACGTAGGTGACACCCGATACAGCGGCTCGGAAGTCGTCGTTCGCAAACTTACGGAAATGGGCGCGGAATTACAAGTCCACGACCCCTACGTCGAACACTGGCTGGAGCTTGAGAATCAGGACGATTACCCCGCCCCCGGCCATTCGCTTGCACGATTCTTTCACAAGCAGGAAGACCTCACAAAAATCAGGGTTCAGCACGATTTGCAGTCCGCCATTGCGGGCGTAGAGGTTTTGATTTTAGCAGTGCCCCATAAACCCTATTTAGATGTTGACCCAAAACAAATCGTCCAGTGGGCAGGCGCACCGCTGGCTATCATCGATTGCTACGGCATCTTAACCGACGACAAAATCCGCCAGTTCTTCTCGATGGGATGCGAGGTCAAAGGTCTCGGTAGAGGACATATACAGCGAATAAAAGAGGAACTCCGCAAATCAAAACAACCACGGATTAACACGGATTGACACGGATTTTTTAGACGCTGATTGCTTAGATTCCATCCAGCCAGTTATCGGCGAAAATCGCGAGGTCGGCTATATCGACAGTGCCGGAGAAATCCATATCCGCTCCGCCGCAGAAATTATTGGATAAACTGCAACCGGTTTGACGCCATTGCCCGGCAAAATATGCGAAATCGACAAAATTCGCATTATCCGGACAAACCCAAACTACACTGAGCCAGTTCTCTGAGAAAATCGCGAGGTCGGCTATATCTACAGCTCCGGAGGTATCCATATCCGCACCGCCGCAGAAGTTATTGGATGATGCGCAATCGCTTTCCAGCCAGCGGTCAGCAAAATATGTGAAATCGACGAAATTTACGCTATCCGGACAGGCAAGGTCGCCATCAAGCGATTGCCAACTCAGCCGCGGATAATATACCCCATCGGTGCACATTCGCCAGACGTCTGCGGTCCCATTGACTGTCTCATTGGTAAAATCCCACCCCACCGAGGTGAATGTCGAAAGCGTTTTCATTTCTGCCGTTGTTAAACCCATCCCGCCTGTGCTTGTTGTCAGGCCGGAAGTATTGACATCCCAGAAACTCGCGGTGACTGTTCCGTCTTTAAACGCAATCAGGCCGCCTTTAAAGACGAGATGGTTTCCGGCTGCAGAAACTTGTCCGGTCGAATAACAGTTCACAACGTTGGCTTCACAAACCGCCACCAAACCGCCTGCAAAAACATCAACAGTAGTGCCAGAAGGACCATAAGAGACAGAAACAACATTTCCCTTGCTGTAGCAGGAACTGATGTTACCGAAGCCATCATAAGGGGTCGTCGTCCCCACCAGCCCCCCTGCGTAAGCATTAGTGGAAGTAGAAGTAGCAACAATATTACCCGTGCTGCAGGAGGAAGTTATGGAGCTATCGTCCAGCCACCCTACCAGACCCCCGCTAATGGCAGGGGACTTGGCAGTACAAATAACAGAACTACTGCTGTAGGAAGAAGTGATGGCGCCCCTGAACTGATACCCCACCAGACCGCCGGTATAAGCATAAGAAGAAGCAGAATTAGAATTAACAGAGCCGGTGCTGTAGCAGGAAGTAATAGTGCCATAGTCCTGTTCTCCCGCCAGACATCCCGTGCGACCGCCTCCTGCATAGATATTGACATCCTCAAGGCCTAAATTTTTGATTGAGGCGCCATTGGTATCACCAAACAGGCCTACATAACTGGTCGCCGCGGTTGTCGTATAGGTCAGGTTGCGAATGATATGTCCGTCGCCATCGAAGGAGCCGGTGAATTGGGGAGTGGAATTGCCGATGATTTTATACTGTGTGCCTGTATAAGCAGACAAATTAATATCCGCTGTCAGCTTGAAGCATTTGCTCCAGTCGGCAGAAGTGGCCCCCAGAGTATTAAGGTCTGCCGCGTTTGAAATTAAGTATGGGTCCCCTGCCGTGCCGGAGCCGCCGCTGTAAGTCGCCGCATAAGCAGATAGAGACAAAACAGCCGCGATTCCGATTGCGGCAAAGTGTAATTGCTTTATATTCCTCATAACCCTGCCTTCCGGCTAAAGTATTTTGTCTATCACCCGGTCCTCTGCAGTGCAAAATCTCCCCCTTTCGCTGTGCATCGAGAAGGCCTGCCTATTAGGATATACTAACAAATTCCTCGTTACCGCACAAGGTTATTTTGATTGTTTTTTAGCAATCCTAAGCCAAAAGGAACACGAAGCTTTTAGCGGAGTCTCGCCTTCGCGAGACAAAAAGTTTTGACGCCCCCCGCCGTTTTGCTTCGTTCCTCGCATAACGCGACCCCCGCTAATTTGCTGCGCCCCGCAAAGCGGGACTTCGCCGGGCTACGCAAATGGAAGATGCGGGGACTGGCGCACGGGGGACTCCCTCGGAAGCCGAGACTCCGCAAGGCTTCGCGCTTTGCTTCGCTGATTGCGCAGGTAGTACGATAGTATATAAGTATATGCGTATATACTTATGGAGTGCTATAACGGTCGAGTCTTTTTAGCATAGGTTTTTAGACACGGATTCCTTCGACTACTGCTCCCCCGACTACGGCGTTCGAGGGCGGGCAGGACAGGTAACGCTGTTGAACAAACCCTTCGACATGCTCAGGGTGAGCGACGGGAACTGCTTACGAGGAGGTTCTGCGTCTATTCCTGTCTTTCTGCTTTCGAATCTTTTCTATCCTTTTTGCTTCCGGGCTTTCTCGCCCAAATAGTTTATTCTCAAGCAGCTCACACATCCTTTTTCTGGCAAACACAGGTAGAGCTCTTATTGACCTTCTGGCCTCCTGAACCGCCGCTTTTGACAAATTTTTCTTCTATATCTTTTTCGAACAAGCTGCATTTCTGCATACGTTGTTCAAGCTCTTCTTTTTTTCGTTCTGTAATTCCAAAGTTAATCATAAGTTTTCAGCGTCCCAGCGTCACCGCACCAAGGCCGATAAGCATGAGCGTGGCGGGTTCGGGGATTGTGCAGAAAAGCCGTCTCTCTTTTAATAATTTCCATATTTCGAGAAAAAACGCTATCTGCCATATCTTCTGAAATCTGCTTTTGTTTTATCGTGATGTTGCGACTTCGACAATAACTGCATATTGTCCGGCGTATCACTTCCTCCTGCATAGAGTGGAATTCTATGATCAACCTCATATCCAGGTGGTACCTTGGTAAGGCCGTGTTCCTTTAGGAACTCTTCTTTAGCAGATTCAGACCTTTCAATTTTGCCATGCGAATCTCGCGCGACACCGATGGCAGTTAAAATATGATTATATTTGATATGTTTTGTAAGCAGGCTACTAGAATATGAACGTCTGCGAATTCCAGAGTTAACGCTAGAATAATCGGAATAAGAGTGGATTGAACTGCTGCCGCCCTCATAATGACCACCCTTATGACTGCTACCGGAACCGCCAACGAGGTGTTTACCGCTATTAGATCCCTTTGCTATAATGGAAGTACAGACCGAAAGAACAAGAACAAGAAGAAGAAAAGAAAGTAACTTTTTCATTTTTCGACCCTCTCATACAAATATAACTCATTCTCATCATTTCTGAGATAAACTCCTTCATCTGGTGAGTTCACTTCATAACCCGATTTCCTTAAATCTTCCATCCATACGTCAAGCAATATGTTTATGGCAGCACTATAATATTCTTTGTCTTTTTTGGGTTGCTTCGACAATTCTTGATGGAAGGCCTCCAATCTTTGAAGGATATTTGGGTCGTTATATTTTTCATAATAGATCAAAGCAGGAATATTAGGATCAGAAGGCGGTTGTTTGTTATAAATCTTTCGTATTATCAAGGCGGCTTGCCAACCAAGATTTTTAGGATCTAGTCTGTATTTTATAGGTTCATCTGGATTGTTGTAATCCATCGCTCCTTGCAGGATGGAATCAATATTTGAGTCTATAATTTTATTTGATAATTCATCCGGAAGTAGGTCGAGACAATCCTCGGCAACACTAGTAACCAATTTCATTTCATTTTCAGTCAACCTCATATTGATAACCTTTTTGGGAAGAAGAATATTTGGGTCAGGACTTTCACCTGTCACAGGAATTGCCATTACCAGAACAGATATTATCGTCGTTGAGAGAAAGAACGTTTTTATATTCTTCATAACTTCTTCTCTTTTTTTAATGAGCCGATATACCTCCCGGCAAACATATAGTCAATTACTCAATCATCCTATAGGCAAAAGGCACGAATTATCAAGAAAAAAGTGTGGGAAAATGAGGGTTTTTTAACAACAGATTCCAACATAGTTCAGCAAGACCTCCACAAACCGGCCTGTTTACAACCGAAATCCGCTTTCGAATAGTTTTTGGGCTATTTGACATTGGGAGGCAGCGGAATATTCACAAACCACACTACTGCCGTAAATATAATTGCTCCGGCCAGATCCAGCAGAAATATCAATTTTATGCTTTTTTCGCTGCTGACCGTCATTGTTTTTCCAGCACTACGGTATTGTATCGCCCCGGATTTCGCTAATTTCGCTGCGCCTTGGCCAACGAATATCCAATACGAACCAATTATGTAAAGCACGAGAACCGAAGCCCACCAGACCAAGACATAAGAATTGCCGTCTCTCGGCCTCAAATAATTCCAGATACTTGGCACTCCTCCAATTATGAAACCAATACCCATAATAAGCCAAGTAACACTCAACCAAAAAGCCGTCCCGAGCATCATTTTTATTCGTTCTTTAGTCGTCGTTTCCTTCATACGCAATCCTATCGTAACCGCACAAACGCTGCTGCCTGCTATTGCTATAACCCAAATGTATTTTAATATAATCTTAAGAATTAAATCCCTATTCATAAAAATGCGTCCTTAAAATACTATAGCCACTTATCTATTCTCACCCTGCCATAATTTTTACCCCGCGAGATAATCCATTCTCAAAAGGCAGAAACAATTATAGAGTCCTTTTTGTCGCCTGGAAATAAGAATCTCCTTTACCCCTTCCGCGAAATCAGGAGCCGAGGACGAGGGTTTGGGCGGGGCCGAGAAGTTTGTAGCGGATTCCTCGCCAGGTGATGGTCCTGCCGAAAGCGGAGGAGAGAATCAGAAACAGTAAAAGCAGCGACCACAGCCAGAACAGCGATACGTCGGCAATCGCCGATACCTTCAGCTTGGGCCAATCCTCCGACAGAACCCTGGCAGCCGTTTTTTGCCTCAAAACGGCCCTGAAAAGCTGGGCGGTAAAAAACAGGACGGGAACCGCGATAAAAAGTAAAACGTGATAATGATTACTTATCGCGAAAACGGCCATAACCAATCCGCCCCAAAGCCCGAACACCGAACATAAGCTGCTGAATAATGCAAGCAGCCACATTTTGGGAGCGGCCACTTTTGTGATTATGAATTGACGTCTGCCAAACTCGAAAAATTTCGACCACGTCGTCGATTCGTAAGTCGGGACTATACAATCGGGGACAAACTCGACTTTTTTGTGTCCTTTTTTCACGGCGACGGTCAGTGAAAAATCATCGCTTACGGCCTTTTGCCAGATTTTGTCTATGCCAAGTCCCCGGAACGTTTCGACCTTAATCGCCATCGACCCGCCCCAGGCTTGATTGAAAGGGGAATTACCCAGGGTCTGTGTAATTTTGGCGTTTATTGCGACAAGCGCCAGCGTAGCGAAATTGTTGCGATTAGGCACATACCAGCGATAACCTGTCGTGGCGCCGATTTTTTCCTTTCGCAAACGATGCACCAAACACCCCAGCCAGTCCTGTTTGACGCAAATATCCGAATCGGCAAACGCCAGCACCTCGGTATCGGCCGGTATTTGCTGATAGGCAAAAAGCAGGTTATGGATTTTCTGACTGCACGTCCGCCCGGGGCCTGAAATCAGGACCCGAACGTCTTTTGCCTTTGTCTCTTTGAGCAGCCGGTCTCTCATTTTGCATAACGGCTCATACACCGGGTCATCGCGGCTTTCAACCACAAACCACATCAGGTAATCGTCGTAGTC
>JBELAA010000169.1:0-5316 GCA_049509315.1 Sedimentisphaerales bacterium
CACGAGGGCGGTATGGTCGAGCTTATTACCAATAAGCTGGAAATCGAGTGTCTTGTAACCAATATCCCGGAACGCATCACGATTTCAGTCAAGGAAATGATTTTGGGCGACGTGATGCACGCCAAAGACATTGTGCTGCCGGAAGGGGTTACGCTGATAAGCTCGCCTGAGCAATTGGTCGTAAGCTGCCACGAGGTCGCAGAGGTCAAGACAACCGAAGAGCTCGAGGCCGAGATGCCTGTTGCGCCTGAGGTCATAACCGCGGCCAAGGAAGAGCCGGAGGAAGGTGAAGAGGCGGCAGAAGAAAAGAAAGAACCAAAAGAAAAGAAAGAAGCCAAAGAGAAGAAGGAATAGAAAAAGAAGGGAATCAGGTTATCAGGGAATCAGGGTATTAGGAACCCGGTATGCAAATGATAGTAGGGCTTGGCAATCCCGGCAAGAAATACGCCGAAACCAGACATAACGTCGGCTTCAAGGTCATCGACCTGTTGGGCGGCGTTCTGGGTATCGAGGTCAACAAGAAAGGTTTCGGCGGCAAGTTGGGCAAGGGCGAATACGCAGGCAAACAGGTCGTCCTGCTCAAGCCCCAGCAGTATATGAATCTAAGCGGAATGCCCGTAGCAGAAGCCGTCGGTTTTTACAAGCTGGATTTGAATGACGTTCTTGTTGTGCTCGACGATATGTGGCTTGAGCCGGGGCAAATCCGGTTAAGGGCCAAAGGAGCGGCGGGCGGACATAACGGTCTGGCCGACGTGATAGAAAAACTCGGGACCGAAAACGTTTCGCGTCTGCGGGTAGGTATCGGGCAGGCGCCGGCTGATGGGGCCGTAGATTACGTGCTTGGCGAACCCGACAAAAAAGACGCCGAACTGGTAAACCAGGGCGTCCAACGCGCCAAAGAAGCAGCAATTTGCTGGCTCGAAGAAGGTATTGAGGCGGCAATGACAAAATTTAATCGTTTTGAAAAGGAAAACAGTTAAAAAGTTTTGCTGGAGGTAACTAATTTGGATACGGCAGTAAAAAAGCTTTACGAAGGGATGTTTTTGATTGATTCAGCCGAAGCAGCCAAGGACTGGGACGGCATAATCGAGACCATCACGAAGATGCTGACGAAAATCGAAGCTGAAATCGTGTCGCTGCGCAAATGGGATGAAAGGCCGCTGGCTTACAAAATCCGAAAATGCGAACGCGGGACCTATATCCTGAGTTATTTCAGGGCCGAAGGACCCAGGATTCACGACCTCGAAAGGGACGTGGAGCTGTCGGAACGCATCGTCCGGGCGATGATTCTCAACGCTGAGCATCTTACGGATGCGGACCTCGCCAAGGATACGCCGGCACAGCGAACCGAAAAGCAGGGCCAGCAGCCCGTTGCGAGGGAAGCAGCGGTGGAAGCGCAGGCAGAGGCAATCCCAACAGAAATTCCGGTGGGCGAAGAATCGCCTGTGGAAGAGCCGACACGGAGCGAAGCGGAGGGCCCGCTTCGGAAAACGACTGAGTAAAAGTGAGGGAACTGAATTATGGCGAATTTTAACAAAATTTTGCTTATGGGTAACCTGACCCGCGACCCGCAGTTGTCGTATCTGCCAAGCCAGACGCCTGTTGTGGATTTCGGCATCGCGGTCAACCGCAAATGGACGAGCAAGGAAGGCGAAAGCAAAGAGGAAGTGTGCTTTGTTGACTGCCGCGCCTTTGGCAAGACGGCTGAGAACATCAACAAATATTTACACAAAGGACAGCCGCTCTTTGTCGAAGGCCGGCTGGTGTATGATACCTGGACAGGCCAGGACGGCGCCAAGCGCAGCAAGCACAGGGTCCACGTTGATACTTTCCAGTTCATCGGCGCACCTGCCAGGTCGGGCGGCGGCGCGGACACCCAGAGTGAGCCAGGCCAGGAAAGCCAGGCCGGGCCCGATAGCAACAGCGCCCCCGGCAAACCGGCGGGAGATGATATACCCTTTTAAGAAAACACTGACAGACACAGACTTTAAGAGACACTGACTAACACGGACTTTAAATAAGGATTTTGGATTATGGCATACAACGAAAGAAGAAATGAAAGACCAGGTTACGGCAGGAACGAAGGAAGAGGCGACAGAAGAAGCGAAGGACGAGGCGGCGTGATGTCGGACGAAACGACCCGCAAGTTAGCGGCGCCGCAGCAGACGCAGTGCCGGTTTTGCAGGCGCGGCGAAAAATACGTCGATTACAAGGATATCGAAACGCTGGCAAAGCTGCTTACGCACCGCGGCAAGATATATTCACGCAAAAGAAGCGGCAACTGCGCCGGCTGCCAGCGCAAGGTCAAACGCGCCATTAAACGCGCCAGGTTTATGGCGCTATTGCCGTTTACCGCGTAAACCGAAAAGACAGCGGATAGCGGGTAGCGTATAGAGGATACGCTAAACGCTATACGCTAAACGCTATTTTTAACGGAGATATTAAAATGAAGGTTTTGCTTACAAGTGACGTAAAAAAGCTCGGCTACCTGGGCGACGTTCTCGAAGTGGCTGACGGCTACGCTCGTAATTTCCTGCTGCCGCAGGGCCTGGCTAAAGCGGCGACGGACAACAATATAAAGACAATCTCAAAGGCAAAGGCCAAACGTGCCGAAGAGCGGAAGCTCGAACGTGCGCAATTCGAAAAGGCCGCACAGGCCGTCAACGGCGCAGAGGCCGTAATCGCCGCCGCCGCCAATGAGCAGGGGCATTTGTTCGGCTCGGTTTTCAGGCACGAGATAGCAGAGAACCTGCGGGCACAGGGTTTCGAGGTTGCTGATGACATTGTTGCGCTCTACGAACACATAAAGCAGGCCGGCACTTATAACGTCAAACTGGAATTTGCCGACGACCTGAAGGTTTCGGTCAGCGTCGTTGTCGTTCCCGAAGGTGTTGATGTTCAGGCATTCAAGGCCGCTCAGCTTGAAGCCGCCAAAAAGCCGGCTGTTGAGGAAGGACCTGCTTCGGCTCCTGAAGCCAAAGAGGCCAAAGAAACTAAAGAAGAAAAAAAGCAGCAATAGCTCGTATGGATTTTACTGTTGAAGCCGTATCCTGATTCACAGGAATACGGCTTCATTGTTTTTGGTGGTAATACCTTTTTAATGACGATTTGCCTTATCGCTCATATCGGTTTGCCAGATATATTTCTGGGTCCTGTAAACGACTACGCACAAAATAATAACTGCCAGTATGAGGATATAAGCAAGCAGTTTTTCAATCCAGCCGATTCCGAAAAAGATGAGCAGGCAATTGAGAACGATAAAACCGATGCGGATTTCAGTGGGTCCTGCGCCAAGATAAGTAATTTTGAATTCCCCTGTCGCGCCGAACGATAAAAATGAGCTTGCCATAAATGAGCCGAATACCGGAATCAGCAAATACACAAGCGTCCTGCTCGTGCCTTCTACGAGAAACGAGTAGCCGACAAACAGCGAGCAGGTGAACACAAAATCAAGAAAATGGTCCATATAATAGCCCCACTTTGGAATACCCGTGTCGCGTAATCTGCCCAAAGCGCCATCGAAGCAGTCCGTAAACCATTGCAGGATAAGCATTAACGACGACAGCCATAGCCAGGCCGGATTGCTGCTTGCCAGATAGCCGAAGGCAATCAGCCCGACTGACCACGGGAGCGTCATCAAGGTTAAATGATACCCCTGCAACCAAAGCGGGAATTTCGAGACGTTGCCGTCGATAAATTTCCTCTCCCATTTCGAAAGTATCGTCCTCATCGGCAGCTTCTTATCCCCGCCAAATTCTTGTTCCCTCATAATATTCACGTCAGCGTCAGCTCCATAAATACCGCGCCTTTTAACGGATTATAGCGATATGCGTCGATTTCCTTGAATCCCATAGATTCATACAGGTCTTTAGCGGCATCCATTGTCGGGGCGGTATCAAGTCGCATCCGTTTGTAACCGGCTTTTTTGGCACGTTCGATTATCGCTTCGGCCAATGCCCGCCCGATACCTCGACGCCGAAATTTCGGCTGGACATACAGCCGTTTCATTTCGCAGGCACCTTCGTCTATCCGTCTTAGCGCAACGCATCCGGCCGCTTTGTCCTGATATGTCGCAAGCAATAAACACCCCGTTGGCGGCACATATTCACCCGGAAGATTTGCCAATTCCTCATCAAAATTCTGGAACCCCAAATCAAAATCCAATGAGCCGGCATACTCTTTGAAAAGCTTTTTGACTGCGGCCAAATCGCTCCGCCTGAACCGCCTTATTTGAATGTTTCCCTGAATTGCCATTGCTGATTCAATTAACTTTGCGCCCGTCATTTGCGTCATAAAATACCCTTACCATTTCGTTAAGAAATAATCGCCTGATGGCGTCGTGGCCCCGCTCATTGGCGCTGGGGTCGGCTGATTTTGTCTGATACCAGCAATAGCGGTCTTTACTGAGCCCGCACTTCCTGCAATGAATACCGTGCCCGAGAAACGTCTTGTGAATATCAACTACATGAACATTGTCGTATTTAGAAACGCAGTCCTGAATAATCTGGTTGTATGCCTCAAACACTGCAAGATAGTCCGGCCATGCAGGCGCCTTTATAATCCAGTTGTTGGTATCGCCCGTGCCGTCGGTGGGGTCGTATATATTGGCTATGAATATCTGGCATCCGCCTGGGAAAATATACCCGATGAACTTAATCATCTCGTCGAGTCGATTTTGAAAATTATCTATCCACGGCGCCGCCTGCTCAATGGTAGCTCCATACATAGCTCTTTCCTGGGGCGGTTCTTTCCCGTAACTGTGAAGAAGTTCATTGAGGCCTGTGGTTATCACGACTATTCCCATCACGTCCTGCGGGTTTACTGTCGTCATTTCAAGCCCCTCAAGGTGATTGATTGAGGTTGACCAGGAGCTGGCGGTGTTTGTGTTTGTCAGGTTCGGGAATACCTTCGAAAGATTCTTACCCATCATATCGGGACTGTCGCCGGGCGGGTTTTGAACCAGACGCTGAAAATATGAAAATTCCTCGCGAGCGGGTACCGGCGGACTGGCCGGGCCCTTGCCCTGCGGCAGGTAAGCATTGAAATACAAAATGCCGGCGACTACTAATGCTGATATGACAAAGTATGTTACCACACGCCCGATAATTTTGATTAATCTGGATTTTGAAGTATTTTTGCCCACGACGATTTCTTCAGTTGTCATCGTAATCCCTCTTGACCAAAAATTATATTTCTTAACAAGGATTTGTTATATAAACAAGAGTCGCTTTATGCAATGGTGATTATAACATTGTAATGCCGGCAGTCGTGAAAAATTCGCAAGCGACTATTCTACATCAATCTGTACGCACGGGC
>JBELAA010000017.1:0-16947 GCA_049509315.1 Sedimentisphaerales bacterium
ATAAATCTTACCGACCCTGTTGCTAACAACAATCACTGGCAGGATTTCCTCAGGGCGTATCTGTTCTCACTGCCTCTCGAAAAGCCCGCCTCCGAGACAACCATTTTGCAGGTTACCTGTATAAGCACCTCCGGCAAACGCCTGACAGCCAATTTCCCGGTCCGCCTCGGCAAGTAAACCACAGATTACACCCCGCAAGAATTTTCCTTTGGAAAATTCCCCGGCAGGTTTTTCAGATGAAAAACCAAAAGTCGCCGGGGCTTCGCAAAGCTACGCAAACGACCCCGGTAACATTTCCCGAAACGGGAAATACGACACCGAGGCAAAAAGGCGACTGCGGGGGCTACGCAAAGCTACGCGAAGGGCACGAAGTTTTTTAATTTGCTAAAAAAGAACTGCCGCGGGACCCTTCTATCCCGCGGCAGATAATATCTTTTTCTCTGTGTTCTCTGTGGCCTCTGTGGCTAAAAAATCTGTGCCCTCTGTGGCATTATTCAGAGAAGTTATACACGTCGTCTCTTGTGCCGTATAGGCCGTCCCACCCGGCGGATACAAGAATGTAACTATCCTCTCTATGCGGTCTCGGCGTCGATGTAATTTGCGAATTGGTTATCGCCTTGAGGAATACTCTCGGGTCTGAATACATTGGGTGGAGAGTTATTGGTGCAGCTCCACTTTCCCACGGGCAGCCGAGGGCAGTGAGTGCATAGTTGTCATCGAAATTATAAATATTTGTGTTGGGAGTTCCCGGAACTGGTATGGTGATAGAATCGTGGTTAAGTTTGGACGAATCCGCCTTGTAATAAAGAACAGGCATACCTGCTTTTTGGCCTGCTCTCGCTGTACAACGGGGTGCTCCTTTTATATCTGCTCGCAGAAACACGTCGCCTATAACAGCGTTGGGGTACGCGTATGGGTATAAATTTGTGGTAGCTTGGAATGCCACAGTTGGAGTATAAAAACTCACACCGAAAGTAGTAATATCCCAGGTGTATAAATCCTGAAGCCGGGTGGCTTTTATATTTTCTGCATCGACATATTTGATTCTGGATTGAAGGTTCGTTGATAGACCCGGATTTGTTGCAGTTGGGCCGCTATAAACGGTCGGGTCTGTAGATGTGCACAGGTCAAAAGGATAGAGGTCGGGTTGATTACCATTGGGTTCAGTTATTATTCCATCAGCGGTAAACTGGGATAATGGATTAAACCCCATTCCATCTTGACCGAGCAATGCCTCACATAATTTCATCGCGCCGCAATAACCTCTTACAGTGCCGAGAGAATCCGGTGCTGTGGCTCCTGAATCGGGGTAATTTTCAGAATGGTCGTTGCGGAAAAGCTCAAGGCCTTTGCTGATTTCGTGGAACTGGCCTCGCTGGACGACGGTTTTGGCATAGCGCCTGGTCTTGTTGAGGGCGGGGACGAGCACGCCTAAGAGGATAATGATAATGCTCATAACGGTAAGCAGTTCGATGATGGTGAAACCCTTTTTCGTAGTGTTTGGCATCGGTTCACTCCTTCAAGCCAATATATTATGACAAATAAGTTCAGCCCTTTTAGACACAGATTAACACTGATTTACACGGTAAAAAACAAGAATAAAAAAACAGTGTTAATCTGTCTCGCCGAAGCGAGACTCCGCTAAAAGCTCCGTGTAAATCCGTGTCTAATTTTAACAGTGTCAGTCCGTGTCAAAAAACAATATATCTAATCCGCCACAAGCGGTAAATACCCAAAATACCACCACCCGATATATCGGGCAGGTCCCGACCCTCAAGAGCCAGTATAACGCAAAAATACCCCTTATGTCAAGCATTTTTAGGTGTGTTTTTGAATTGACCGGCCGGCTTTTGGGCTTTAGGATTGCACCGATGAAGAAGGAAAGCGGCAAAGGTTATTCAAAATCAATAAAGGCGTTCGCAGAGGCGGTTAAATACCTGCCTGGCGGGGTTGATTCGCCCGTGCGGGCGTTCGGCGGGGTTGACCGGAAGCCGGTGTTTATCGCAAAGGCGAGCGGCTCGAAAATTTACGATATCGACGGTAACGTTTATATCGACTATGTCGGGTCGTGGGGGCCTATGATTCTGGGGCACGCCCACCCGGCGGTCGTTAAGGCCGTTAAGAAGGCGGCGGAAAAGGGCACAAGTTTCGGTGCGCCGACGCAGGCGGAAACCGAATTAGCAAGCAAGATATGCGAGGCGATACCGTCGATTGAGAAGGTTCGGCTGGTTTGCAGCGGCACCGAGGCGGTTATGACGGCGATTCGCTTAGCCAGGGCATATACGCGACGGGATTTGATTATCAAAATGGCGGGCTGCTATCATGGCCACAGTGATTCGCTCCTGGTCGCCGCCGGCTCAGGGGTCGCCGAGCACGGGGTCGCGTCGAGCGCGGGTGTGCCGGAATCGGTGGCGAATTTAACGGTGGTCGTTCCTTATAACGATGTCGAATCGGTAAAACGTGCGTTTGCGAATAACAAGGGGAAAATCGCGGCGGCGCTTGTCGAGCCGGTAGCGGCGAATATGGGGGTTGTCCCGCCCATCGCGGGTTACTTACAGGGGTTACGCGATTTATGCGATGCCGAAGGGGCGGTCTTGATTTTCGATGAGGTAATAACGGGCTTTCGCGTTGCCCGCGGCGGGGCACAGGAGCTTTACGGCGTTTGGCCGGATATTACGACCCTGGGCAAAATCATAGGCGGGGGGCTGCCTCTTGCTGCGGTAGGGGGCCAAACCAAAATTATGAATATGCTGGCGCCGACCGGCCCGGTTTATCAGGCGGGAACGCTCAGCGGAAACCCCATAGCCACAGCAGCAGCAAACGCGACACTCGATATATTAGCCAAGGGCGATTGTTACAAAAAACTCGAAGTAAAATCCGCGATGTTAGCCGAGGGTTTGAAAAACGCCGCCAATGATGCCGGTATTCCTGTTATAATTAATCGCGTCGGGTCGTTGTTGAGCTGCTTTTTTACGAATCGGCCGGTTCGCAATTTCGAGGACGTCAAATCGACCAATATCAGGCAGTTCAAAAAGTTTTTCGCCGAAATGTTAAAACAGGGAATTTACATAGCCCCAAGCGCCTACGAGGCAATGTTTGTCTCATTAGCTCATTCTAAGGAGGACATCGAGAAGACCGTTAAATCCGCTCAGAAAAGTTTTAAAAATCTGCGATAATTTTCTTGATAATCCGGGATATTTGTTTTAGCATTAACAATGAATTTAATTCGCAGATTAGGAGGCAAAATATGAGTATGAGAACGGTCGTCGCAGTCCTTTCGGTATTCGCAATATCACCCTGTTTTGCAAGAACAATCACCGTTGATGACAATGGCCCCGCCGATTTTAACAACATTCAGGCGGCCATCAATGACTCTGTCAACGGTGACACAGTTATTGTCCAACCGGGAACATATACGGGAGACGGCAACCGAGACATTGATTTCATGGGAAAGGTAATCACACTCCGAAGCAGCAACGGTCCAAAAGAATGTATTATTAATTGTGAAGATTCCTACCGACACCGAGGATTCTACTTCCATAGTAGTGAACAGGCTGACAGTATAGTAGATGGTTTTACTATCATGAGAGGCAGGGCCTCTGTCATGATTCAAGGCGGAGCATATGGAGGCGGAATATACTGCAGCGGATCTTCACCAACGATAAGAAATTGCATTATTACCTTAAACAAGTCCTACTATCCTGGGACTGCTATGGGAGGGGGAATATACTGCACGGCCGGAAGTACCGCCTCATTCGTTGGATGCACAATCAGTAATAATGAGGCATTGGGCTCGAATTCAGGCGATTTTGGACTTCCGGGTGACCCTGCTTATGGCGGCGGAATATACTCGTCTAGCCCATCATGTAATCCGGTTTTGGAAAACTGCGTTATTGTTAATAACTTAGTCAGAGGAGGTAACGGTTTTGGCGGTTCGGCAGGAGGAGAAGCATATGGTGGGGGGGTATATGGGCGCGCGAGTTTGAGCAATTGCACTGTCAGTGGAAATTCTGCACAAGGTGGCTCAGGAAATGTTGGATATGGAGGAGGATTGTATTCAACTGGTACTGTAGTTCAGAACAGCATTTTTTGGGATAACTCAGCGGTTATTGGTTTGGAAATATCGGGGAGTGCAACCGTTTCATATAGCGATGTTAAAGGCGGCTGGGCAGGATCGGGCAATATTAACACTAACCCATTTTTTGCTGACTTCTACTACGGCGATTATCATTTACAGACGGCAGCCGGACGGTGGGACCCGAATACCAAAGTATGGATTCACGATATTAATACAAGTCCCTGCGTTGACGCAGGTGACCCGAATTCGGCCTGGACAAAAGAATTATGGCCAAACGGGAAAAGAATCAATATGGGAGCATACGGCGGGACGCCGGAGGCGAGTATGTCGCTTTCAACAGTAGGCAATATTGCCAACCTCGATAACGACCCCTGTGACTTTATCGACTACAACGACCTTAAAATTTTTGCAGAAAAATGGTGTTTTGAGAAACACCTTTTGGCCGAAGACCTTGACAGGGATGGCAATGTTGATTTCAACGATTTCGCAATTTTCGGCGAGCAATATTTTCTGACGCATCCGGTCGAGGAGCCGTGCGAGCCGGGAATTATTTTTACTATTTCCCAATGCGAACAGGGAATGTCAAAAACCGGAGCTTATGAGTTGATGGATAGCACGCGATTTACCATTACTGTTAATGGCCGCTACATTCACTTTGAGGATATGATGGTCGGTAACTGCTGCACACCGTTGGCTAATCTTCGGGTTGAAATGACAGTCAACAGCAATGTCGTAACCATTTATGAGCATGAGCAGCTTCCTCAGTACCCTTGCACGTGTATTTGCGATTACCCCGTTGATGCCGATGCAGGGCCGTTTGAAAGCGGCACCTATACGCTTACAGTTTATGAGGATTACGGCGGTTTAATCGGCAGCACGACATTCACAATAAATTGAGCCGGCAGCAGGATTTCATCTCCGGAACCTCTCGGATAAAATGCTTGAATTGAGCAGTCATTGAGGTCATAATATCAATACAGTCGGAATAAATTAAAATTAGGCTGGTTATTTTCTAAAAATTCACATTAGTTATGGAATTCGAATTTGAAGAAAAATCTGAAGACGGGAGTCAAAAAATGGACCAGGAATCAAAATCGGGCTATCTGGTGGATACCACCGATTGCCTCGAGGCAATCAGCGTTATCCGGTGCTGGAAGAATTTTTTGTTTATCATTATCATTGTGTGCCTGCTGCTTTTGCAGGGTTTGTTCTGGGCGGTGAATCTCAACGACGTTGAGAACGATGAGCCGTGGGCGACGGCCGCTGCAAATGTTCAGGCGGCGCCTCAAACAAAGGAAACGGCGGTCAAAATACCGGGAAAAATCAAAGAGGCGGCAAAACAGGCCTCGCAGGAAGCAAACGCTCCCTCGCGGCTTGAGCCGGAGCCGGGAGTGATTGAATCTCCGCAGGGGGGAATCCACTATTCTTTTGCGCCGAGGATGGAGCACGTGGTCGCCCTTGTCCGGTTTTTGAATTTCGTGCTTATTCCGGCTTCTGTCATCTACTGCCTCACGATGCTGTTTGCCTTTAAGGTCTCACTCATCGGGCGTTTGGGCGGCATCAACCACATAGCACGGGCGTTCTTTCTGGCGATTTTGTTTACGGTACTGTTCCAGCCCTGGCAATTGATGTTTACGCCGGTGTTTGCGGGCGCTATGTGGACGCCGACCGAGCTGATTACTGCCTGCCAGATGCAGAAGACCCCGATTGCGCAGGTCAGTTTTTATTTAAGGTTTAGCGGATATTGGCTGTTGGTGATGCTTTTGGTTGTGTTTAGTCAGATTCGCAGTATGCGGTGGGCCAGGGCGACACTTCGCCGGCTGGAAGTGGTATAAAATCCCCCAGGCAGGCCTGGGGGCTAAACCATTATGACTACTCCGCTTTTTGTCAAACAAAAGAAACCCAAAAGGAAGCACAGCGTCGTTTTTGACTGGCTGGCGTATGTCGGATTGCGTTTACTTGTTGTGATTCTTCATTTGTCCAGCGTCGAAACCAACCTCAGGTTCGCACGTTTTCTCGGTCGGCTGATGTGGAAACATTATCATCGCGGCAGGCAACGCGCCCTCGATAATCTCAAGGCCAGTTTCCCGGATAAGGACGAGCAGTGGTATAATGACGTAGGCCGGAAAAGCTGTGAGAGTATCGCGATGCTGGCGGTGGATATGTTTTTCACGCCCAAACTCGTCAGAAAAGACAACTGGCGGCAATACTCGCGATTCAAAAACACCGAACGCGCCAAGTGGCTAAGTAAAGAGGGCAAGGGGCTTATTTTTGTCGGCGCACATTACGGCAACTTCGAAATTGTCGGCTATATGATGGGGCTTTTCGGCTTTAACATTTACAGTATCGCCCGGCCCTTAGATAATCCGTTTATCAGCAGATACCTGTATGGCGTCCGCGAACGAGCGGGGCAAAAAATAATCGACAAAAAAGGCGCAGCCGAATTGTTCGACAAGGTTGCTTCGACGGGGGCTACGATTTCTTTCATAGCCGACCAGGACGCTGGCCCGAAAGGAATCTTCGTCGATTTCTTCGGCAGGAAAGCGAGCACCTATAAAAGTATCGGCTTACTCGCGCTAACGGAAAATCTGCCGATAGTTATCGGCTACGCCAGGAGGATTGATGACCGGTTTTTCTTCGAGATTGGAGTTACGCGGATAATTATGCCGGAGGAATGGGCGAATAAAAAAGACCCCCTGCGATGGGTAACAGCCGAATACACAAAAGCCATTGAAACATTCGTCCGCGAAGACCCGACCCAATACTGGTGGATTCACAGACGCTGGAAACATCGACCGAAAGATGAAATAGACAGCGTACAGAAGACCGAAGACGGAAGACAGTCCAATTTATGAAATAGGTTACGCTTTTAACTCAATAATTACACCTCTCGCTTTAATGTCCCGCATGTTGTCGCTGATAAGTATGAATTTGCTGCCTTTATACAACAAATTTTGCGGGGCTTTTTCTCCAGCAAGGAATCCTACAGTTGCAAGAAACTTCTCTTGAGAGGGAGCAGGGTTGCCATCAAACCTTACATGAAGATGCCACAAATATCCTTTGTTAAAGTTCTTATCTGAGTCAAATTTTACAATAGACCAGTATGTCTTGCGCCCGCTTTTCAAGACGGCCGGGATATGGCCAGTTACAGGTTCAATCTCAGCAATAGCTTTTTTAGGAGGTTTATCAACTGTCATTTCTAATCACCACTTCAAGTTTACCATTAAAATATTAAAAATTACTCCAACGGCTGGCGGGAGATGATGGCGTCGGTGAGCATTTTGCCGCTGGCGTATTCGAGAGTTGAGCCGGTGGCTAAGCCGCGGGCAAGACGGGTGATTTTGACGCCGGTGGATTTCAAAAGCGAGCTGATGTAAAGGGAGGTGCCGTCGCCTAAGATGTTCGGGTTGGTTGCCATAATTATTTCAACTATACCGCCCGCTTTAACGCGTTCGATGAGTTTATCAATTGTCAAATCGCCCGGCTCAACGCCGTCTAAAGGGGCGATGTGGCCTCCCAAGACGTGATAGACCCATTTGCACTGGCCGGTTTTTTCGAGCACAATCACGTCTTTTGGCTGCTCGACGACGCAAATCCTGCTTTTATCACGGCGTGTGTCGCTGCAAATAGGGCACAAATCGGTTTCGGCGAAGTTGTAGCAGATTTTGCACTGCCTGATTTTGGTTTTAACGTCGCTTATGGCCTGAGCGAGGGTCATTGCTTCGGCGGGTTTCGATTTCAAGATATGAAATGCCAGTCGTTCGGCTGTTTTGGGGCCGATTCCGGGCAGCTTACCCAGCTCCTCGATAAGTTTATTCATCGTTTCGGTATATCCGGTTGTCATAATGCCTCTCAATTTATAAATACTTTGGCGTTAGCATAACCAACGTCTTGCAAAAAAGCAAATAGCTCACTAAAATCCTGATGCTATGAAGGAACGTCTGACTTTAATAACAATTCTGGTGATAGGTTTGGCCGGATGTAAGGAGACCGTGGATCCCAACGAGCCGACCGGCTTTATTCAGGTCAAGGGTTCCGATACGATTGTCAATGCTGCTCAAATGGTCAGCGAAGAATTTATGAAGCAATATCCGCACGTTTTTATTGCCATCACGGGCGGGGGAAGCGGCGTCGGAATCGCCTCGCTTATAAATAAAACCTGCAATATCGCAACGGCGTCGCGGGAAATGAAGCCGAAAGAAATTGAGATTGCTCAAAAGCACGGCGTTAATCCTAAGGAGTGGACCGTCGCATACGACGGCGTTGCGGTAATCGTCAATAAGGATAATCCAGTCGATAAGCTCACCATCGAGCAGTTGCATAAAATTTTCACGGGCAAGGCGACCAACTGGAAGGAATTCGGCGGCAAGGACCTGTCCATAGTAACCCTTTCGCGTGAGGTCAGCTCAGGCACTCATATGTATTTCAAGGAAGAAGTCGTTCAATTGGGCAAAAAAGACAACAAGGACGAGTTTTCAGATAAGACGCTGCTGTTGACCTCTTCACAGGCCATCGTCGAAGAGGTTGTCAATAACGAGGCAGCAATCGGCTACCTCGGTATGGGCTATGTTTCGGACAGGACCAAGGCGCTATTAATAGCCAAAGGCAATCAGTATTACGCGCCCGATACCAATAACGTGATGAAAAAAAAATATCCGCTGTCGCGGGGTTTGTATTTTTATACCGACGGCGACCCCAACGGCGTAACGAAACTTTTTATCGATTTTACACTCAGCCCCAAAGGTCAGCAGCAGTTCCAGGAAGCCGGTTTTGTTCCGAGGGGAGAATCTATTGAGCAAAAGAATTAGCGAATTTGCAATTGAGTCGTGTATCAAACTCAGCGGGTTTGTTGTGATTCTATTTGTTGTTTCGATATTTCTTTTTCTGCTAAAGGACGCCCTTTCGCTTTTCGGTGTATATAGCGTTCGCGATTTCCTCTTCGGCAAAAACTGGCTTCCGATATCGGATCCGCCCAAATTCGGAATGGTTCCGCTTTTGCTTGGATCGCTTTACGTTACATTCGGTGCAATTATTATTTGTGTGCCTTTGGGCGTGTGTTCGGCGATGTTCATAGCCGAGGTCGCGCCATCGTATCTCAAGCACGTTCTCAAATCACTTGTCGAAATCTTAGCTGCGATTCCCAGTGTGGTTCTGGGTTTCATAGGCATTGTCTGGTTAGGGCCTTTCCTTCGGAATTGGCTACACTTGAACACGGGTATGTGCGGATTGACGGGGAGTTTGCTTCTGGCGTTTATGGCACTGCCGACGGTTATCAGTATTTCGGAGGACGCCCTGATAGGTGTCCCGAAGGCATACAAGGAAGCGGCTTTTGGCTTAGGGGCGACGCGGTGGCAGGCGCTTTGGCGAATTATTTTGCCGTCGGCATCGTCGGGGATTATCGCGGCGGTAATGCTCGGTATCGGCAGGGTAATAGGCGAAACGATGGTTGTTCTTATGGTTACGGGTAATTCACCTGTGATGCCGACGTCTTTGCTTCAGCCGCTGAGGACGCTGACAGCGACAATCGCGGGTGAAATGGGGGAGACAGTAGGCGGTTCGGAACATTACTTTGCACTTTTTGCAGTGGGGCTGATACTTTTTGTGATAACTTTCATAATAAATTTCATAGCTGACTTGTGCTTGCGAAAGGCAAGAAAATGAACAGTGCCAAGAGACGCGAAAAAGTTGCATTTGTGATATTAGGACTGATAACGCTTTTGATTGTTGTGCCTATTGTGATGACAATTCTATACGTAGTCAAAAACGGCGCCGGGGCGATATCGTGGGAATTTCTCACACAGCCGCCGCGAAACGGGATGAAACAGGGGGGTATTTTCCCGGCGATAGTCGGCACAATATTTTTGATAATCGGGACTATGCTTTTCTCACTTCCGCTGGGGATTCTTTCGGCGGTTTACCTGGTCGAGTATGCAAAAGACAACCTGTTTACCCGCCTCATCAAGCTGTCGGTGGTCAATCTTTCGGGGATTCCGTCGATTGTTTACGGGCTTTTCGGCTTCACGCTTTTTGTGGTGTTCCTGCGATTCGGCACGTCGATACTGGCCGGCTCACTGACATTGGCGATTATGAGCTTACCCGTGATTATCACCGCAACAAAAGAAGCGCTGGAATCGGTGCCCTTTGCATTCAGGGAAATCAGCTTATCGCTCGGTGCATCCAAATGGCAGACGGTTCGCTATTGTGTTTTGCCTTACGCCATACCGGGGATTCTGACGGGAACGGTCCTGAGCTTAAGCAGGGCGGCGGGAGAGACAGCGCCGATATTGTTTACCGTCGCGGCATTTTATCTGCCTCGTTTGCCTCATTCGATTTTTGACCAGGTTATGGCCTTGCCTTATCACCTTTACGTGATTTCTACGCAAGTACCTAATATGCCGGCGAAAATCAGTTTTGCAACAGGGCTTGTTCTTATCGCGCTTGTTTTCCTGATGAACCTTGTAAGTATAATTTTGCGCGCCCATTACAGGAAAAAGAAGCAATGGTAGCCGAGTCAGTGATAAAGACCGTTAACCTGAATTGCAGCTATGGTGATACCACAGCGCTGAAGAATCTCAACATCGAGATTTTCAAAAACGATATTCTTGGCATAATCGGGCCGGCAAACAGCGGCAAGACATCGTTTTTGCGGGCGCTCAACCGGCTCAATTACCTGAATCCCAACTATTCGCAGACGGGTGATATAATTTTCGAAGGCAAAAATATCAGGCAAATTTCCGATAAGCTGCTGCGAAAGAAAATCGGCATTATTTTCGCTCTGCCGCAGGTTTTGCCCGTAAGCATATTTCATAACATCGCGTATGGCCCGAAGGTTCACGGCATAACAAAAAAAGCCATCGTTGAAGAGATTGTCGAGAATTCACTTAAAAAGGCATATCTCTGGGACGAGGTTAAAGATCGCCTCGATACAATGGCGACCAAAATTTCCGGCGGACAGCAGCAGCGATTGTGTATCGCTCGGACGCTGGCGGTTGAGCCGGACGTCATCCTTTACGATGAACCCTGCTCAGGACTTGACCCCATCTCGACAGCCAAGGTCGAGGACGCTATGCGGGAGCTTAAGAAGGATTATACGCAAATTCTGGTTACTAATAATACAAAGCAGGCAGCGCGTGTTACCGAACGATGCGGGTTTTTTCTTATGGGAGACCTGGTCGAAATCGAGGAAACCGAAACGCTGTTTACAAATCCTAAAGATAAACGCACCGACGACTACATAACGGGAAGATTCGGCTAAAATGGATTTTAAAACGAAAATAGAAACATCGGAATTGAATCTGTATTACGGGGATTTTCGCGCCCTCGAAGACGTGCGTATTCAAATTCCCGAACGCAACGTTACCGCGATTATCGGGCCGTCGGGCTGCGGCAAATCGACGCTGCTGCGATGTTTTAACAGAATGAACGACCTCGTCGAGAATATCAGGATTGATGGGAAGATTTGTATCGAGGGGCAAAATATACTTGAGCCGGCGACCGACCTGATACACCTTCGGCGAAAGGTCGGAATGGTATTTCAAAGGCCAAACGTTTTTGACCTGTCGATATACAATAATTTGTGGTTCGGATTACGAATACACCGGCTGATGAAAGAAAAAGACAAGGTTATGCAGGCCATCCAGGACGGCCTTGAGCACGTCGGGTTGTGGGGTGAATTGAAAGACAAACTGCGGAAAAACGCCCGGACGCTGTCTTTAGAGCAGCAGCAGCGGCTTTGTATCGCAAGAGTTTTGATACTGAAACCCGATATAATACTATTAGACGAACCCTGCTCGGCTTTGGACCCAATTTCGACGTTGAGAATCGAGGAATTATTACGGGTGCTCAGGAAGGAATATACGCTGGTTATTGTAACTCACAATATGCAGCAGGCGGCAAGAGTTTCGGATTACACCGGATTTATGTATCTCGGTCGGCTGATTGAATTCGGCGATACCGACCAGATTTTTACAAACCCGAAAGAGAAATTGACGGAAAACTATATTAGCGGCCATTTTGGCTAAACCCGGATTGCCGGGCTGATTAGGGAGACACTAAAATGCGGGAAAGTTTTGCAAAACACGTTATGGAACTTAACAGGGACGTCGTTGATATGAGCGAAATGGTTGCCAACGCGACTACCCGCTCGGTTAAGGCGCTTGCCGACAGTAATATTGATGAGGCAAAGCGGATTATCAATGACGACCTGCTGGTCAACAAGAAACGCTGGCAGATTGAGGAAAAGTGTATAAACCTCATTGCCCTGCAGCAGCCGGTGGCTACGGATTTGCGGGAAATCATCGCCGTGCTTAATATCATTACCGAATTAGAGCGTATGGGCGATTACGCCGAGGGTATTGCCCGGATAGTGATTATGTTGGGCGGCGAACCGCTGCTTAGGCCATTGATATATATGCCTAAAATGGCGGAAAAAGCGACAAGTATGCTCAAAAGAAGTATGCAGGCACTTGTTAACAGGGACGCCAGGACCGCCAGCGTGATAATCACCGAGGATGACGAGGTTGACAAGCTCTACGACGCCGCCTATCACGACCTGTTGATGCGTATGATTAAGGACCCGAATGTTGTATCAAAGGCGACGCCGCTTATCTGGGCTTCGCACAATCTTGAGCGAATCGCCGACCGCGTAACCAATATCTGCGAAAGAATCATCTTCTTAGCGACGGGCGCTATGCCGCAGGTAAAGGTCTCGACGTATTAAACAACCAGCTTTTCAGTAAGGAATGTGTTATGACCCGGCCGCACCTCATAGCGAAACTGATACTCGCCGCGATTGGAATCCGTCTTTTTATGTGGTTTATAAGCATTGCCTCTTCACCGTTTATTAGATTGGAGACCAGATACCCTCACGAATTCTTGTCAATGTCATTTATCATCACATTTGCTGAATCGCTTGTTTTACTTGCTGCCTCAATGATTTTTCTGTTTAGGTCTGATGGTCTGATGAGGATGATTGTGGGGCCCGACGCCGACCGATGTCCAAAAATCGATGTTTGCTGGGTAATCGCGTCTTTCAGAATTATGTTTTGCTTAAGCGGTTTATTGATGATTTATTCCTGTATAATGTCGTTGTTTTACTATATACCCACTATTTTCAAGGGGCCTATTTTGCCTTATACGACGTTGCAGGGACAGGAAGCGTTGCTTTCGCCAAAATTATTAGCAGGCGGCTTTAAATCAATAGTTGATTGCGTTATCGCTATATATCTGATTTTTGGTGCACCTCATTATATAAGATGGCAATTAAGGAAAATGCTGGTCAAAGAATCAAATCAAATCAGTGGAGTCGGTAAACATGAATAAAAATGAGCTGAATGTAATCGCAAGAATTGTGCTTGTCGGGGTAGGTTTGTATGTCGTTATTCAGACATTTTTAACCATTTTGCCAAGCATAGCGGTATTGCCATTTGCCAAAGATTCTGGACAGCCGGGTTATATGATTTTTATCATTCTTGGAATATATGTAATAATATCAGCTGCGACCGTATATTTCTTGTTTCGTTGCGCAAATAGTATTTCAGCAAAAATCATTGGAAATGAACAAGTGGATGATGCTCAGGTTTCCTGGCTGTCTGTCGCGTTTCGTCTTATATGTGTTTCTGCGGGTGTGCTTTTTCTTTACTGGTCGGTTCCAAGTTTAGTTAGTAGTGTATTTATGTATATGATTTATAAAAACCAGCAGTACGCGTATGTGATGTACCCCAGACCGGATATTGCCCGTGATATTATTATGCTTGCTTTAGGCATATATTTTGCTTTTGGTGCGCCGGGTTTTGTTCGCTGGCAGGTAAAAAGGACGCTTAAACAATGCAGTAAATTCGAGGAGCAGAAGGCGTCCTGGTGTTAGTCGTCCTCGATATTGGTAATGGTGGCGTCGAGGCCCATAATCACGGTTTTGACGGCGGGGTCGCTTAGGATTTCGTTTTGTTTCTGGCTTTTGGTCTTTTGAGGAGGGAGCTGGTCAGCCGGCTGGTTTTCGCCCTGTGCGATTTGCAGTTTAAGACGTAAGTTACTGCCGCATTTGTCGCGCAGGACTGATTCGATTTGTTCAATGCGGTCATCACAGGCCTTTTTTTGAAAAGCAGCCGAGGCGGGAAACTCAATCGTCAGCGTCCCGTTCTCAAATTGAACCGGCGAAGCGACGGCGAGCAGGCCGGCGGTGCCTTTTCCGACGGCGGTAAGAATATCGCGCCAGACACTTTTTATGGAATCAAGTCCGGCAGCAGGAGTTGATTGAGCTTGTGGAACCATTTGAGCGGCAACAGGGGGGTGGTCAGCGATTACTTTTTTTTTATCCGCTTTCAGCCCGTCTCGCCGAGGCGAGCCGAGGTCGGACGAGACCTCATCCGCCGCTGTGCGGCCTGCCTGTTGGCGAGGTCTCGCTTGAGGCGGACGAGACGGGTCGGCTGAGCGGGGTGATTGAGAAAGCAACTGGTCAACGTTGAGGAAGTGCTCGCTCATCGTCAGCCGGATTATGGCGGCTTCGAGAAGAGGCCTGGCGGTATCACTGTTTTTCAATGACCAGCGTAACTTTTCGAGTGTGGTTATATTATAGACAAGCCCGGCGATATCGAATATTTCCGCTAATTGCAACGCTTGCTTTTTTTGCTGCTCGGTTAGCAGGACAAGGTCGCTTTTGGGGCCGGCTGCCTTAATGACCATCAGGTCTCGCATATAATCGACTAAGGCATCTGCAATCTGGACCTCACTCAGTCCGGCGTTGATTAATTCGCCCGTCGATGATATCGCCGCTGAGGCGTCCGAGTCGCCTATTGCTGCGACAAGCTGGGAAACTTTCTCGCTATTTGGGCAGCCAAGATATTCTTCCAGTAAATTCGCAGTCAATGGCTGGATGCCCGTGCTTATCAGCCGGTCAAGCAAACTCAGACCGTCCCGCATCGAGCCGTTTGCAAGTTTCGCCAACGCCAAAACGAGGTCATCCTCGTATTTGATTTTTTCCTGGTCTAATATGGCCTTGAGCTGTTTTGTAATTGCCGCAGGCGATATATTTCTGAAATCGAACCTCTGGCATCGCGATTGAATCGTCGCGAGCACCTTATTGGGCTCGGTCGTCGCAAAAATGAATTTGACGTGGCTTGGCGGCTCTTCGAGCAGTTTCAAAAGGGCGTTAAACGCCTCGTTTGTGAGCATATGCACTTCGTCGATGATGTAAATTTTGTGTCGTGCCCTGGCCGGCCTGTAAACAGCATTTTCTATAAGGTCTCGTATATCATCAATCTTGCGGTTCGACGCCCCATCGATTTCGATTACATCAATATCATCGCCTAAATTTATCGCCGCACAACTATCACATTTGCAGCAGGGTGTTGCCGTCGGCCCGTCGGCGTTGAGACAATTCAGCGCCTTGGCCAGAATGCGGGCCATAGTGGTTTTGCCGACTCCGCGTGTGCCGGTAAACAGGTAGGCGTGGGCGACCCGACCCGTTTTTATCGCGTTTTTCAGGGTCTGCGAAATCGGCTCCTGCCCGACAACGTCGTCGAAGGTCTGCGAACGGTATTTACGAGCTAATACAGTATAGGCCATAACTGATTTATGATTTATTATTTATGATTTATGATTTTAGTTTACCCCATTGTATCGTTTTGCGGGCAGAAACAAATATTTTTGTCAGTTCGCAGCCCTCATTGAGAAGCGGTAAAACTCGTTTTTCGGCCATCAGTTTTTCATCTATTACAAACTCCAGCCAATATGCAGATTCGTCGGTTTCTTCTATTACAATACTCATTTTTGAAACAAAACTAGGCCGTGATTGAGCAATACAAGCGGCCCTGTAATTGGCGGATGCCGACGTTGAGCATCTTATCAACTGCCCCTTGATATGCCTGCCAATCGCCGTGTCAGGCAGGGCCAGAGCCAGCTTGACACAACGATGAGCAAAATCATTAAGACGCTTTTTGAGCTCCTCTCGGTTCATCCGGCCAAAAAATATAAAATATAAAATAATAAATCATAAATGAAAAGAGTCGGCCGGGTTTGCCACGGCACGGCCGAACACCGCGTATGGCTGCTCGGTTCCCCGCCTGACCAGGTTAACGGGTCGGTCTGCATGGGACCCGGCCGGTAATAACATTTATTATTTTTGATTTATGATTTTTTATTTAACTTGATGCAGTATAACAACTGGCTGAATAATTTCCACAATTTTTACTTGAACAAAATTGCCTCAAAAGATAATACGATACTATACATTGAATGGTTAATAGCGGTTAAGGGAGTTTTATATGAAAGTGCGAATTGAGGATACCTGCACGGCGTGCGGCTTGTGCTGCGATACCTGCCCCGAGGTTTTCGAGATGGGCCCGGAAATGGCACAGGTGAAGGCCCAAGAGGTCCCGGCTGAGTTCGAGGACGCCGTCCAGCAGGCCGCTGATGAATGCCCAGTCGAAGCGATAGTGATTGAGTAAAAGCCGTCTCACCGCGGAGCACGCGGAGACCGCAGAGAAAAAATTAAAAATAATCTCTGCGTGGTCGCTGCGACCATCTGCGGTCTCTGCGGTGAAATAAGTAAGCTATTCCGACAATTCTTTGCTTCTGTTGCGTGCTGCGGCCAGCGCCTCGGCAACCAGTTGCGCAAAATTATGCGCCGCAAAGACCCTTAACGCCGCCTCGGTTGTGCCGCCGGGGCTTGTTACCTTGCGTCGCAGCTCAGCGGGGCTTTCGCTGAACCTGTCCCTCTCCATCGCAAGCAGTGCCGCTCCTTTGGCGGTCTGAAGCACTAAGATTTTCGCAATTTCAGAGGGAAGACCAAGCTCGGTCGCGTTTTTAATCATTTCCTCCATCAGCAGGAAAAAATACGCAGGGCCCGACCCGCTGATTGCCGTTACGGCGTC
>JBELAA010000170.1:0-4982 GCA_049509315.1 Sedimentisphaerales bacterium
TGATTAAATTTTCCCAGCCCCTGATTCTGTCCGCTTTGTGTTTGCTCAACAGTATCAGTCCGCTTTCCGAATCCGTATCTTCCAGCAGCACTTCGATATCCTTGCCGGGAATTATTTCCGCCGGGTCTTCGAATTCCGCGGCGTCAACTACGCCCTCGCTCTTCAAACCCACCTCGACAATGACATCGTTACCGATTTGTGTTACAATTTTTCCCTTGAGAATCGTTCCCGGGAGGTGTGAATCGACCTTGGCCTGCAACGCCTCCTGGAACATCTCGTTTTCCTTCTCGCCGAACATTTCAGCTACTTGCTGCTCAACCAGCTCCCGCGATAACCCCAGTTTGTTAATTATAGTTTGGTCTGCCATAAACCCGCTTTTCCCTGTGGAACTGTGTTCAATGCCCGCCTGCGTCCCACATTTACGCCGACAAGCCGTCGTGCAACGTTGCACGCCTTAATTAAAAGGTTAATAATCTTCAAAACTGCGTCTGCCCACACAGCAAACGCCTTATTTCTTTCCACTACTTTCAACTCTGCGGTCTATGCGTTCTCCGCGGTGAGTTCACGTTTTTATTCAATCGCCGCCAGATTCTTCACAAACTCATCAATGACCCACTGCGGCGTTGATGCCCCCGCCGTTACGCCGGCGGTTCGGCAATCGAAAACCTGTTTTTTATCAAATTCCTGCCAGCTTTGCAAATGAAATGTTTTTTTATTGTATTTTTTGCATAATTCGGCCAATTTTCGCGTATTTGCGCTCTCCAGCCCCCCTAAAACGAACATAATATCGACTTTCCTGCACAAATCCACCGCCGCCTGCTGCCTCTTTATCGCCTCCTTGCACAGGGTATTAATAACCTTCATCTCGTTAAACCCGCTTTTTGCAATCGCTGAAAGCATCTGCCCGAAAAATTCCGGGCTTTGCGTCGTCTGGCAGACAACCCCCAATCGTCCGTTGCCCCCTATCGTTTTTATATCACCCTCGTCCCCCACAACCACCGCCTGCTTAGTGCAACCCACAACCGCCTGCACCTCAGGATGCTCGCGGTCTCCCACTATCACAACCTTATACCCCTCATCTTCCATTTGCGCCGCGATTTGCTGCATTCTTTTGACAAGCACGCACGTCGCGTCGATAATCTCCGCGTTTTTCTCTTTAAGATGAGCAAGCTGCTGCGCCCCCGCGCCGTGCGAGCGAATCAGCACCGTCGCTCCTGCCGGTATCTGCTCGACGTTGTCAACGGTAATTAATCCTTTTTGCGCCAGCCGCTGCACGACATCAGGGTTATGAATAATCGGCCCCAAACTATAAACTTTCCCCTTTTGGGAAAGCACCTTCTCCGCCGTGCTTATCGCGTTTCTTACCCCCGCGCAAAAACCGTATTTTTCGGCGACTATGACCTTCATAAAAACCTTTCACCGCAGAGAACGCGGAGACCGCAGAGATTTTACCACCCCCGCAAGAATTTTCCTATGGAAAATCCCCCGGCAGGTTTTTCAGATGAAAAACCAAACGACGCCGGGGCTACGCCTCGGAAGCCGAGACTCCGCGGGGCTACGCAAGGCTACGCAAACGTCTGCGGGGCTCCACTTCGCTTCACGCTACGCTGCGCAGATTACGCAGATTGCTACTGATGATTTGCCACGAAAAGGCACCCCGCCCTTAAAAGCGGGACTCCGCAAAGCTACGCAGATTTCGCTATTTTTACCACGAAGGGACGAAGGTTCCGGCCATAGATGTGTTCTTGATAAATCCCCCTTTTTAAGCAAGCTTAGTCGCGGTCTTTATCTTTGAACACTGGTCTAACTTCGTTATCCCTACGGCGATACGTCGTTAATGGCCGAAACCACACGAAGATAACCACGAATCACGAGCATCCAGTATCGAGTATCGAGTATCCAGTCCCGAAAATCGGGACTCCGCTTCGCTCCGTATCAAGAATCGAGGATCCAGTATTTTTTATTTGACAGTAATCGCATTGGGATTTACACTTAATTCATTGAAAATGGCAAAACAGCGGACAGCGTGCAGCGTACAGCGTATAGTTAAGAAGAAAAAAGGCGGGTAAAGATTTGGTAAGATTACACCCTTAACTGCTATTGAAATACGCACCTTTGAATTGACTTTAGAAGGGATTATCAATTCCGCCTTCCGGCAAATGACTTTGGAAATAAAAAGGAAATAAATATGGTGGCCTCAGATTCAAATTCTAAAGAAGAAAAGATTAAGAATCTTCCTTTTTTAGATAAACATCATTTTTCTTTAAAGGGCAAACAAGCTGAAGATATTTTGGGATTTCTTGCTCATAAAACATTTTTAACAGATTGGTGTTATCGAAATCCAATATTGCCAGATGGAAAGGAACTCTGCGATCTGCTAGTTATTTTTGATGACATAGCAGTTATTTGGCAAATCAAAGATGTGAAGTTAAAAGATGGAAACATAAAAAAAACTGATTTTGAAAAGACTATCAATCAGTTGTCAGGTGCTTATAGGCAATTATTTGAATTGAAAACACCCATTACATTACAAAATCCTCGACGAGGAGAGGAGATTTTTAATCCCAATACGATTAAGAATATCTACCTTATCGCAGCTTTTTTCGGGGATTCTCCTTTTATTATAAAATCAATGATTCCAATAAAAGGAAGACGCGTGCATGTTTTCACAAGACATTTTACGGAAATAATCCTCAATGAGCTTGATACCGTTTTTGATTTTACCAAATACTTATGTGATAAAGAGGAATTGCATAATACAGTAAATTCTATTATAGTTGATGGGGGCGAGGAAGAAATTTTAGGTCATTATATATTGAACAATAAAACATTTCGAGTTCCTGAGGGTTCAAAACCTTTTATCGTGTATGTTGAAGATGGCCAATGGAGTGATTTGGTCAACAGAAAAGAATACAAAGCAAAGCAGAAGGAAAACAAAATAAGTTATTTGTGGGATCATTTAATTGATATTTGTCATACGGGTGATAGTCTGGAATATGAGTTAATAGCAAGATTGATGGCAAGAAGCAATCGGTTTGAAAGACGTATTCTGGCAGATGCGTTTTTTGGGGCCCATTGCGTAGCTGACCAAGGACAAGATGGATTATCTTACCGGCGTACTATGATGACAAATGGAATAACATATTGTTTCTTGTTTTGTGGCAATTCTAAAAATGAGTCAGAACGCGAATTAAGAAAAAAACAACTGGTAGTCATGTGCTTTATAGCACGTGGACAAATTCAAGAAAATACAAAGGTCATAGGAATCGCAACAGATCAGCATATTAATCCTCATATAGAATTTGACTATTGTTTCATTGATAAGCCGCAGTGGACAAAGGATGATAATGTGGTGATGGAACAAAATATGAAGGACACTGGTATTTTTACGAAATTAGATAAACGATATAAACGGTTCACTGAATTTCCAGGAGGAAACTAAGGACAGTCATTTAATTTGCAATCCTTCCTCTCAGAGTGACCTGTCCTTCATAGTGCAAACGAAGAAGGAAGCGAAGATCCCTGCAAGCGGGTTACTTTCTTTTCTGTGAAATCTGCGGAAATCCGCGTCTAAAAAAACCGTGTTAATCAGTAATACAATCCTGCAACTTCTTGTTTTTTATGCACGTTTTTTCTTGTTTCTTTTTATAACCCCTTTATTTGCAGGCAGTTGCGTTTCCTTTTTACCTTTTAGTTTTTTCTTTAAAACAGTGTTAATCCGTGTTAATCCGTGTCTAACTTTTTTGGTTGCGGCCACTTACCGCGCCAGGTTAATCCGTGTCAAAAATTTTGTGCTTTTTGCGCCTCTTTGTGGCTAAACCTCTGCGGTCTGTGCGGTCAAATCGATTCCTTGATTGAAAACTGCGTTGAAATCTTAATTTTACATAAAATATTTTTCATTAACCGGCTCGCATTTGCCATAAGTCCTTTATTAGCAAGAGAATAGGTCGCATATAAATTATTATTAAAATTATTATTATTTCATTGATTATTAAACTTTAATTTGGTATAATATAGCCGCTGGACAGCAGTCCGGCGGAGTGGCGCAGTAGCGCCCGGCTACGTCCTATGGACTACGCCGAGACTAGCGTCCGACTTGGTCCCGATAAAAAAATCGGGACTACGCCGAGGCAAGCAAGGTAGCAGCCCAAGAAGGGGCAAGGTCGTGGGGAGAGAAATCCCGCCAAGTGCCTTATTACAAGGCGAAACAAAAAAATGGGGAAATGGACCCCGGATCTTCGTTCACAAATAGATTGGTGAACTTCGTCCGGGACCTGCCCCGCAAGAATTTTCCTGTGGAAAATTCCCCGGTAGGTTTTTCAGGTGAAAAACCAAACGGCGCCGGGGCTACGCCTCGGAAGCCGAGACTCCGCGGGGCTACGCAAACGACCTCCGCAACCTTGTTGAAGCAAGACTACGCTTCAAAAATGAAGCTTCGCATTTTTTATCGAAGCGATAAAAAATACAACGCGAAGGCGGGCTGCGGGGTCTGCGCTGCGCTTCGTCCGCCGAAACGACACGGCGAGATCTGCGCTGCGCTACGACGCTACGCTGCGACGCTACGCTACGAGAGGAGAGAAAATGACAAGCATACAAATTCAAATCCCGATAATGCTGGACCTTTGTTTTGTCTGGCCGGTGTTATTGTATCGTTTGGCAAGATATGGGTATCCTTACCGGAAAATACCCTTAGGCGAGGGGAGATTTGCCATTGTTGACCCTTTAATATTTTATAAGCTCAACAAATTCCACTGGACGATTGAAGGAAGAAAGGATTGTATTTACGCAGTAAGGAACGTTGTGACTGACAGCCACCACAGCAAGACGGTGCGCATGCACAGGGAAATTATGAAAGCGGAGCCGGGAGTTATAATTGACCACAGAAACAACAACCCTTTAGATAACCGAACGGCCAATCTCCGGCCCGCGACCCCTGCGCAAAATACGCATAACAGAAGGAAAGTGCGCCGAAAAACCAGTTC
>JBELAA010000171.1:0-4964 GCA_049509315.1 Sedimentisphaerales bacterium
CCTTGAGCACGAATAGCAGACTGAGCCGGATGCTGTCAGACAGCGGAGAAAGTATGCTTATGAAATAAAACGGAAGAAATGAATCATAACCGTTGACAACTGACCTCATAGCAGCCCCCTAACCCCTTGCGGTTGGGGGGTTCTTTTTTATAAATCCATTTCGCAGATACAATACAGGAGGCCAGCATCCCCGCTAAAAAAACCAGCCAGGAGAAATGCGATGCGTAATCCGCCGACTGCATATATCTGCCGGCAAGACAAAATGATGTGATAACAAAAAGGCCCGATACTGAATAACCCAGCGTTTCCCAAACTGATATATTAATTGGTCTGTCATAAAAATCGCGGTAAAGAATTAACGTAGCCAAAACGAGCATCATTAAAGACACAAGAACCGGCGCTAAAACAGGCCCTGCCCAGGGGAATGGTATCAAAAACAAAACGTCCCAGTCCATAATCGAGCCGGGCCAGCCGAGCAATACCTTCAGCCAGACGTAATAGAAAATGTCCCACACGGCGAAAATGATTAAAAAATACGCAAGGCGCTGCCTGCGATTGTGCCCGGAAAGGAAAGCCGCACAAAATATCAAAACAAGCGTCGCCGCCTCTCTGCCGACCTCAACAAAAACCATACTGCGCGATTCGGCCGTAAGCGGGAAAGACACAAGCGGAAAACTAAAACCCGCCGGATGAAAAATATGCCGCAGATATACTACCACCGCCGCCTCGATGTAGCCGAAAGCTACTGCCAGCAGCACAATCAGCGCGCAGCGCCAAATCGCCGCAGTTAACGATTTTTCAGTGATGCTCATAGCTTATCAAGATACGAAAGAAGTGCGGGTATTATTTGGTTTTCAGCAACAACCCCGACTTTTTTACCCTTGAGGTAAATGAACGCCTTGTTTTTCGCGGCGCAGACCGCCAAATCCGCATCCGCCGCCTCGCCTGGCCCGTTGACAATACAACCCATTACCGCGATTCGCACCGGCTTCTTCTTAATCCGTGTAATCTGTGTAATCCGTGGTTCAACTGCTTCTTTAACCTTACGAGCTAATTTCACAATATCAATCTGCGCCCGCGCACAGGTCGGGCAGACGACCAATTGCAGTTTCGGCGAGGGATACAAGCCCAGCGAAATCAAAATCTGTTTGGCGATTCCAGTTTCAATAACCGGGTCGCCCGCTGCGCTTACGCGAACCGTATCGCCGATACCCTCGGCCAATAGCGTCCCCAATGTTACCGCCGACGGAACGCACGCGTCCTCCGGCAATCCCGCGTGGGTCAGGCCCAAGTGAATCGGGTAATCGAACGCCTCCGCCATCAGGCGGTTGATTTCGATAGTCCGAATTGTATCGCTGCTTTTGGCGCTCAGGACAATTTGTGAAAACCCCCGTTTCTCAAACAGCCGGACGTAATTTTTCATTTCCTTCAACATTAATCCGACGCGTTTTTCAGTCGATACATCCGCCTTTTTCAAATTTCTTATACTCGCCTCATTGACGCCTATGCGAATCGCGACCTTGTGCAATTTGGCCGCATCGATAATTCGCAAAATGTCTTCGCGATTCTTGATATTTCCCGGGTTTAGCCGGATTTTCGCCGCCCCTCCCTCGATTGCCTCAATCGCCCGCCGCGGACTGAAATGTATGTCTGCTATCAGGGGAACTTTTACCTTCCGGGCAATTTGGGCAAAGGCAATGGTATCGGCCCTTGTCGGCGCCGCCACCCGAACCAGCTCGCAGCCCGCCTCGACAAGCTGATTTATCTGCCGGACGCATCCCTCGATATCTGTTGTCAGCACCTTGGTCATCGACTGAATCACTACAGGCGCCGATGACCCGATTTTGACGTTCGCAACACTAACTGCAACCGTTTTTCTTCTTTTGAGCATAACCGGATTGTATCTTACCTTTCTTTCTATGACAACCCATTGTAAGCTCCCAATCCTGCCCTGCTCGCCCTCCGAAGCGCAGTTTACCCTACATCTTCCCTCTATATTCCATCAACTATCGACTATCTTTCCTCGCCTGCCCTCCCGTAGCGTAGCGTCGAAGCGAAGCGCAAAGCCTTGCGTAGCGAAGCCCCTTGGGGCGTAGCGAAGTCCCGCTTTTCAGGGCGGGGCGGAGTCCCCTCTGGAATTTCGAAGAAATTCCGAGGACTAGGTATCGGAAATCTTTCAGATTTCTCGATGTCGGCTTCCGAGGGAGTCCCGCTTCGGAAATAACACGGATTTACGCGGTTTTTTGAACCACGAAGAACTCAGAGAAACACGAAGATTTTCTTTTGTTATATGTTTTTTTCGTGACACTTCGCGGGATTCGTGGTAAAAAGAATTAAGGATTCGCACCTTTTCGTAGCGCAGCGTCGTAGTGAAGCGAAGACCTCGCAGTCGTTTGAATTTTGCTTAATCTTACGAAGTCTCGCCTTCGAGCGATGATTGAGCAAAATTCTTGCGAGGGAGATCCCCGCATGCCTTTGGCGGGGAGCCAGACATCTTTGGATATTCAAACGAAGGGCCCGTCAGCTTTGGCTTTCGGAAGACATATTTTAACCTATTTTATGCAGACTATTAAACATAGTTAAATCAAGAGTCAAAAACGGCAGAGTGGGGAAAAATGGACCAGAACTCACTTGAAAAACTTAAAATGATGGTTTCTTCCGCCATAGAATTCAAAAAAAATGAGGGCATTTCGGTGCTGTCCGAGGAATTAAAGAAGAAATTGGCGAGAATGGAAGGAAACCTCTCTCTTCTTCAGAAGCTTGGCCAAGAACGACTCTCCCTTCAGAAAAAATTGGCAACTTGCGTATCCTCTGCATATGAATTGAAAGAGGAGATATTCACTGCCTTGAATACTCCGTCTGAAGCGAGTTCCCTTCGCGACTTGGAGAAATCTCGCGATTTCTATAAGGCGCAACTTGAAGCGGGCATTTCAGATCCCGAGTTCAAAGCAATAATAGAAGAATCTTTGCGCTTGGCCGAAAAAGGCATCAGGGATTTCCCTAAAATTGATCAACTTCTAAGAGAGGGAAGGGCGATGATTCCTCTGATGGACCTTGCAGCAAGCGTATATGTGCTTTGGTGCTACTCTGTTGTGTGCGCAAAGATGTCCCTTTTTCATCCCAAGCAGAGTCTCATTGGTAAGCTGCATATACTAATGTTGCGATATCGCTTGACATCTGTCATTAAAGAAGAGAAAGACCTCTATCAGTACAACAAGATATTGTGGGCACTCAAGGCAATCTCCACACTTATTAATCTCATTCCAACGAAAATAGAGATGTTGGCGTCCATGCTTATATTAAAATCTAAACTACATCATTGCATAATTGAGTCCGAAGAAGATATTAAATCGCTCATAGATCTTGGCTCTGATGTAGACAAGATATTGGAAGATGAAAATATTTCCATATCAGTGCTTAAAGGTATAGTGAATATACTTGAAAGTATTCTGAAGAAGGGAAAACAGACCTAACAAAGTGTTAATACTGATATGTGTTACCGCCGCTCGTTTTTAGTATCCGTCAACACGATTTCGCCCGGGTTTCAAGGCCTTAGATTTGTTCTCGCAAGATTTTGTCGTTGAAAAAGGATTTGGTTTGGGTAGAATTAGGAGAAGATTTGGTCTCTTTTAGGTTTATCGATGCGTAAAACGTATTCTAAAATCGTAAAAACTTGGATTCTGATAATCTTGTTGCCACTTGTCGTTGCATCGGCAGGCACTAACGAATCGAATTGCCCCCAACCAGTTGCGGAACGGTCGAATCCTGTCCTTTTTCAACAGCACAAAGAAAGCACTATAACCAAAGAATTATTTTCCCGTTTTGATATTCTTCTGGGTTTTGTATTAGGCTTAGGGAGTACATGTTTTGTAGATTACTTACGAAAGAGACGACAAACAAAAGAATTCCGCAGAGGTATGCATTCCGAGTTAAAACAAATTCTTGCAACAATGTGCACCCTTTCGCTTAACCACGATGCCACTATTACCAGAGAAAAGGTTAACACTTGGCTTTCTTTATCCAAAGAGTTCGACTTACACAAAGAAATACTACCTCTTTTGTTCGCGAATAATAATCAATATACTGAATTTACAAAAAAAACTCTTAGCGAAAGCGAACTAAACGACTTTGTTGCTCTTCATAGTACTATCAGAGGTCAAAGGGAAACAGAAGGCAAGATGCAAACTTTAAGAAAAATAGATTTCGTCTTTATACAAAATAATATCTCATGTATTTCTTTAATGAAAGACAATGAGCGATCTAATTTGTTTAACATATTACGTCATGCGAACGTCATTAATATAGATATATCAAATTTAAATTTCATTTTTGAGAAAACTTATGACGAATCAATTCATGACGAAAATCGAACACGCTTGAAAAGTAACTATAAAGTTTGTTGTCAGGACATCTCAGACAGGTCTTATGAAGCCGCAAAAGAAATAGCTCATCTCTTAAGGCAGTAATTTTATTGAGATTCAAAATTTTCTGAAACCCTCATCTACAGGAGGATAAAGCCACGTCTGACAATTTTCGTTGTTGTATCGGCGACGGCTAAACTTGTTGACTCACAAAGTCAAAAGTAGTATAAATGCACAATTCACCGGCACGCTGCGCGAGAAAGTAGATAGTTGAACAGTCGAGCAGTGAAAAATGGGGTTTTGAACAGGAAAAGGTCTTTTCCGTAGAAATGATAATCTTTTTTTGAGAGGTTAGGCAGATATGGCAACAACAGACAAAAATGGAACGAATGGTTCGACTAAGCTCACCACGGCGAAGCGCCGGATGGTAACGATAGACGGTAATGCAGCGGCGGCACATGTGGCGCACGCGACGAATGAAGTAATAGCGATATATCCGATAACGCCAAGCTCGCCGATGGGCGAGATTTCAGACGATAAGACCGCGAGAGGCGAAAAGAACATCTGGGGAACGATTCCATCAGTTACCGAGATGCAGTCGGA
>JBELAA010000172.1:0-4958 GCA_049509315.1 Sedimentisphaerales bacterium
TTTTGAAAAAAAATCGCATACAGCCGCGGAACAGGCAATCCGCATGCCGCCAGATAACGATAAAACAGCCCCTTGTTTTTTAACAGCGGCTCCCACGATTCTGGATTGACCGCTTTTTGGAGTTTTGTGGTGATTTTTCTGCTTGTGTATTCGTCAAGCCGGCTTTGCTCGAATGTAGGCTGGAATAAACCCAGCCGAAAGGCCTCGTATGGCTCGAACCGCCTCTGCCGGCATATTCTCAGCGCCCTCGCAAAAACCGCAGGATAACCTCGACGCCAGACGGGGATAATTTTGTGACAGAACCACATCGTCTTAAAAAAAACGGATAACTTTTTTCGAGCCGATGAAAAAATTGTAATTCTCTCCAGCGGTTGTTGACTCGTTAAATGTCCAATATCGAACTTGGACATTCGACATTGAGGTTAAAAATGTTTTTTTGCAAAAGCACGACCCGAATGATTCTTCAAATACTTCTCAAATGCGACAGCTTTTTCTTTTGAACGAAATGCTATGGCCGTTTCAATCTGCCAGGGTTTGAATTCGGATGTGTATCGGCACTGGCCAGCATTGTGTTTGTTTAGGCGTTCTTCAAGATTCTCGGATAAACCAACGTAATAATGCTCGTCGCTCATAATGCTGCGGAGTATATAAACATAATAAAATTTCATACCAGATGGCTTGCCAAGGCGTAGTTCGCCGCATTTATAAGGAAAAATCCGGCTTCGCCCCTGAGGGGCTATGCCGTGACAGTCCTCCTTCGCCGACAAGCGGCGAACGAAGACTGGGCGGTACTGGACTCGAACCAGTGGCCTCCAGCGTGTCGAGCTGGCGCTCTAGCCATCTGAGCTAACCGCCCTGATGCGACGATAATATGTTATCGCCAAACGGCCAAAAAGCAACACTTTTATGAGCGTGTCCCGAAGATTGAGAGCAATTCGCTTTTGCAGACGAACAATTTACGCTTGACGGCTGTGGGAGGAGGGATTACCGTATTTGCGATGGTTTGACGATAAAGAATTGTGAAGGAGTGAAAATGGTAGTCGATTGCCATTCGCATATACGCTGTGTGGGCCTGGGGCAGGTAGATATCTCGGAGCACTTAGAATCGGCAGAGGTGGTTGACCGGTGTATTGTGCTGGGTTCGCCGGATGGGCCAACAGAAGAGGTCAATAATCAGTTAAGCCAATACGTCGCAAAATACGAGCAGAAAATGGTCGGCTTTGCGCTGATTGACCCGCTAAATGAGCCGGTAAACGCCAAGCACGTCAGGGCGGCAACCGAAAAACTCGGTTTCAAGGGGATTGTTTTATACTGCGCACAATCGGGCTTTCATCCGGCACACACAAGAGCATTTCAGCTTTACGAGGCGGCGCAGGAGCTGCATCTGCCGGTGTTCTTCCATAATACGCCCGTGGGGCCGGGGGGAATACTGGAATTCGCCAGGCCGTTTTTGCTCGATGAGGTGGCGAGAACTTTTCCCTCGCTGAAAATCATAATCGGGAATATGGGATTTCCGTTTTACGACCAGACGGTCTGCGTTCTGGCAAAGCACGAGAACGTTTACGCGGATATGGCGGTGAAGCCGACAAACGGGTGGCAGGTTTACAGAACGGTAATCGCGGCATACGAGCAGGGCGTAATGGATAAGCTCATATTCGGAAGCGCCTTTCCGGCAGCCAGGGCGCAGGCCTGCATCGAGGCGCTTTTAGGTTTTAACAAGCCGGTCAAGGAGGCGGGGCTGCCGACGGTGCCTCGTAATTTGATACAGGCGGCAATCGAACGCGACACACTCAAGCTATTGGGTATAGAGAAATAGCGACTGTATAGTCCCCGTGGATGTCAGGAGTTACAGGGAGATATGGCCAGACAAAGGTGGAGCAGTAAAATCGGCATAATACTTGCGGTGGCGGGAAGCGCTATCGGGCTGGGTAATTTTCTGCGATTTCCGGTCCAGGCGGCACAACACGGGGGCGGGGCGTTTATGATTCCGTATTTTATCGCTCTGCTATTGTTAGGACTGCCTCTGATGTGGATAGAGTGGACGATAGGTAGGTTCGGCGGGGGGTTCGGACATTCGACGGCGCCGGGGATGTTTCACACGATATGGGAAAAGAACAGGTTTATCAAGTATTTCGGCGTCATAGGTATTTTCGGGCCGATGGTAATCCTGATTTATTACCTGTATGTCGAGAGCTGGCTGCTGGGGTACAGTTTTTTCGCGTTATCAGGCAAGTATAACGCGTGCACAAACGAGCAGACGATGACGGCGTTTCTCAAGGGGTATCAGGGGCTTATTTCTAACGAGTATTTCAGCGGCATCAGGCCGGCGTATCTGTTTTTCCTGATGACGTTCATAGCCAATATGGTGATAATTTATCTCGGTATAAGCAGCGGTATCGAGAAGGTATGCGAATACGGGCTGCCGGTACTATTCGTATTCGCCGTTGTGCTTATGGTCGGCGTTCTCACATTAGGGACTCCCGACCCGGCCAGGCCGCAAGCAAATATCATTGACGGGCTGGGCTATTTGTGGAACCCGCAATGGGGTGCCCTTTTGAATGCCAAGGTATGGCTCGCTGCTGCGGGGCAGATTTTCTTTACATTAAGCTGCGGGATAGGGGTTATTCTCACTTACGCGAGTTATCTTAAGAAGAATGACGACGTGGCGTTGTCGGGATTAACGGCGGCGGTAACAAATGAGGTTGCCGAGGTGATTTTGGGTGGGTCGATTGTCATACCGGCGGCATTCGCGTTTTTCGGGCCGGTTGCCATAGGGACAATTGCCGCAGGCGGGGCGTTTAATCTGGGCTTTGTAACGATGCCGCTGGTTTTGCAGAAAATGGCGTTCGGCAACGTCCTGGGTTTTATGTGGTTTATGCTGCTGTTTATCGCGGGGATAACGTCGTCGATATCGCTGGCACAGCCGGCGGTTGCGTTTCTGGAAGACGAATTCAATATGTCGAGAAGAAAAGCGACAATGGTTCTTTCCGCTGCGGTGTTTGTTCTTTGCCAGCCGGTGATATTTTTCCTGGGCAGGGGTGTTGTCGATGAGCTTGATTTCTGGGGAGGGACGTTTTGCCTGGTTTTGTTTGCCACAATCGAGACAATCCTTTTCGGGTGGGTATTCGGTATGGAAAAGGCGTGGACCGAAATGCACGTCGGCTCAGATATTACGATACCGCGGGTTTATCGCTTTATAATCAAGTTCATCACTCCGGCGTTTCTACTTTTAATTCTCGGCTCCTGGTTTTATCAGGAGGGTATTCCGTTTATCATTCTCAAGGGTGTCGCGAAAGATAACGTCGGCTATATAATTGCGACGCGCTTGATGCTCATCGGGATATTTATTTTGCTAAGCGTTCTTGTCTGGGTTATCTGGCGGCGAAGGGGGGCGGCGAGTGGGCCTGGTGCGGGAGGAACGAAACAATGACAATCGCGGGGTGGGTATTTTTGTCGGTAAGCTGGGCTTTTATACTCGGACTGTTTGTTTTCTGTCTTTATCGCACGCTTGGTTCGAAAGACAGGAACAATCCGCAACAATAATTCGCGGCGAAGATACGGATTTGCACGGTAAAAAAATGAAAGCGATGGTATTGAAAAAGCCGGGGGAAATGACTTTGGAAAATCTGTCGGTACCGAAGCCGAAAGATGGGGAGGTGCTGATTAAGGTTTCGGTCTGCGGTGCGTGCCATACGGATTTGGATGAGTTCGAAGGGCGATTGGAGGCGAAGCGGCCCGTGGTGCTAGGGCATCAGGTTGTGGGGACAATTGCCGAATTAGGCAAAGATGTAACAAAACACAAAATCGGCGACAGGGTCGGGGTTACGTGGCTGTATAGCTCCTGCGGGAAGTGCAATTTCTGTAAGACAGGACAGGAGAATCTTTGCGAAAGCGCGAAGTGGACGGGAAAGGACGCCGACGGCGGATACGCGGAGTATATGGTCATCGGCGAGGATTACGCATACCCCATACCTAAGCGGTTCAGCGATTCGCAGGCGGCGCCGCTGTTATGCGCGGGGGTAATCGGCTATCGGACGCTCCGGCTTGCGGATATTAAAAAAGGCGAGACAATCGGCCTGTATGGTTTCGGCGCCTCGGCTCATATCGTTATTCAAATCATCAAACATAAATTTCCCGATAATCCCGTTTACGCGTTTACAAAATCAGGCGGACCCGCCTCGCCGCAGAGCGGCGGGCGAGGTCTCGCCCCTCGGCTCGAAGGCCGCGAGGCCTGCGGCAAAGGCGGACACGCGGAATTGGCCAAATCATTAGGCGCGACGTGGACGGGAATTTCAGGGGAAATGCCGCCCGTCAAACTCGACAAAATTATGGATTTTACTCCCGTCGGCGAATGTGTGAGGGATGCTCTGAAAATCCTCAATCGAGGCGGACGGCTGGTTATAAACGCAATCCGAAAGGAAACGCTCATCCCTGCGCTCGATTATGCCCAATACCTCTGGCTCGAACGGGAAATTAAAAGCGTCGCCAACGTTACCCGCAGAGACGCACAGGAATTTTTGCCTCTTGCCGCCCAAATCCCCATTGTCCCCACAATTGAGGAATTCCCCCTCGAACAGGCAAATGAGGTCCTGATGAAAATCAAGCATTCAAAATTAAAGGCGGCAGCGGTGCTTAAAATCGGCGTATAGCGGATAGCGTATAGCTTTTACTATTCGCTATACGCTCTACGCTATACACTATGAAACAATTGCCGCCAAGGGAATGATAAGTTTGACTAACTCATCGACCGTGTACGTCTTGCAGACGTTTATCGGCAGGATACAGCCGTGGTTATGGTCCGAAGCGAGAATTATCAGGTTGTCCCCGGCCCTCGCGTAGCCCTGTTCCTGCCTCTGGTGGCCGAGAACAAAAATATCCGTATCGAGCACCTTCGCCATTTTGTCTAACAAATGCTGGCTGTGGCTTCTGCCCCACGTCAGCATGTATGCAGAGCCGGG
>JBELAA010000173.1:0-9039 GCA_049509315.1 Sedimentisphaerales bacterium
ACTACAATAATTTAATCTTCGATTACGGCCATAATATCCGATTCGGTCATAATGAGGTATTCTTTGCCGTCGATTTTGATTTCGCTGCCTGCGTAGCTTGTAAACAGGACGGTATCACCTTTTTTGACCTGCGGTTTCTGGCGTGAGCCGTCATCCGAGAGTTTTCCCTCGCCAACCGCGACGATTTTACCCCGCTGGGGTTTTTCCTTTGCGGTATCCGGCAGGACGATTCCTCCGGCAGTTTTATTTTCCGCCTCGACTCTTTGCACCAATACTTTGTCGGCCAGTGGTCTGATTTTCATTTTTAACCGCTCCTTTCAAAAACTTTTGACCGTTTTAATTTCTATTTTTATTCTGAAAAAATGTTATTGCCGTATTTTTTCACAAACAGCCGGTTCAACTGGTCTTTCAAAATTCGCATATCGACCGGCTTATCGAGCACGCTGAAGACATCGAGCCGAAGCGCCTCGTCGAGGACGTCCCCGGTCGGGTTATTAACCAGCATCAGGCAGGGCATATAAGGGCTTTCCATTCTTATCATTTTCAACGTCCAGAAGCCGGCTTGCTGGAAGTCGGTATCGATGATGGTTGTCCAAATCCGCCTTTGCCGAAGCACGTTTACAATATCATTTGTATTGTCGGCGACAAGTAAATTAACGCCCCTGGGCTGAAAAATATCCCGCACCGCCAGGGGCCACGCCCAATTCGCCTGCGTCGCGAGAACACTAACTTCAACAGATTGTCCAACATCTGCGAACATAGCAATAGGAAGATGTGCAAAGCTTGTGCCAGTCAGTAACAAGAGCACAATTGCACAAGGGCATAAGGGCACAAGTGTTTGTTAATTATGGTCTTACGACTTATTACCTGTGCGATTGCGGCTTGTGCTCTTACGGCTTGTGATGCTGCCAAATCCTGCTTTTTCAGAGTACTGCCTGCCACGCTGGCAGGGGGGTTAATTTGGCGGAAATAAAAAAGGGGCCTCTTTCGAAGCCCCTGTTATGAGCTATCTGGTGCTAAGAAACCCGGCTAATCTCTGCGAAGTTCCATATTCCCGCCGTTTTGATTGAGCCATTCGACTGCGTCGCCGATATGAGGAATCTTCCATGAATGTGTTCCATTGGCATCCTTAATCGTGATTGTCTTGGAGTCGTTATACATACTGATACCGAATGGAACGCCGGAATTGTTATACTGGGGATAAGCAATAGACGCGCCGGTAATATTATATGCTGCGATATTGCTATTGATGAAGCAATATGTCTCGCCTTTGATGCCTTTAATCGTGATGCTCTTTATTGTCGCCGTTTGATTAAAAGTATCATCTAAGACAGGGGGCAAATCGAGAACGCCATCAGCAGCATTTACGTCCACCAAGCAAGCGTCGGCAACGCCCGCGAAGCAGGTTGAATTTGCCATTTTGCCGGCGGTAACCGTGCCGATATTGCCCGTCGATGATATTTGGCAATTAGTGATTTGTCCTTTTGCGGCCAGAGTTCCCAAGGCAAGTATTTTGCCCGTAGAATCGGGCGGCTGATTCAGAATCAGAGAAGCGTGGTCTAAATCTACAGTTGAAATGCTCTTTATCGCGTTACAATTTATATGGCCCTTCATGACTGCTGATATGCCGGCGGTTTTGTTGCCGACGACCTTCAAGGCAGACAGATTACCGTCATGGATTTCCATGTCGAATGACTGGTCCGAGGCAGCCATTTGGATTGTGCCGCAGTTGCCGGTAACATTCCATGTTTCGCCAAGGATTGTTCCGGCGGCTTTGACGCTGCCTAAAGTCAACCCTTTTGGCGCCCACATGCCGTTGAGATTCATATATATATCGAGGTCGCCGGCTATGCTTCGTTTAGCATCGCCTTTAATTGTGATACTGCCGACCCAGGGTGCGTAAATATCACTTTGAGAACCACCCCATTCAGTAGCCGTAATCGACTTGATTGGCATATCGCTGCTTACTTGGAGGCCGTATATCTGGTCAAAAGACATCGTCACAGTTGCTTTAGGATTCGTGGAAGGCCCGATTCTCAGTTGCTTATGGTAACAATCCGCGTCTTTGAAAGTTAGCGTGGAAAGCGAGCCTTCTATTTCAATCCATCCCGACACGTTCGTGGTTTTGGCTGAAATACTCTTGAGCGAGCCGTTTACGCCTATGTTGCCGACGCTTGTCTCGTTTTTGCCTTTTGTTGAAATAGTAAACACCGATTTTTCAGTTGTTTCATAAAGCGCGATATCCGAAAAAGTGCAGTCACAGGGGTCGATTCTGCCGTAACCACCGCCTGTCAAACTGAAAGTTACATCATTACCGTCGCAATCTTTCAACGTCAGCTTGACGTTCTTTCCGTTAACGGTGCCGAAAGTGCTGAAGTAACCGGGCTGGAATTCGAACGCACCGATATCGACGATTGGCGCTGTGCCGAGGCCGGTATCATCTATGCAGGGGTCATCATAAAACCGGGCCAGACCTCCTAAATCCAGCGGGGTCGGCTGGGTTGTGTTGCCGTCATTATTCAAATCCTGGCTATCTGCCGGCACGAGATTATTGTTTCCAGCGTCAATACAGGAAGACCAGTGACCGAGATGGTATGTTTCTCCGATGAGCATGGGGTCATCGCTGATGTTGGTGCCGCCGTCGGTAACGCTTCCATCAATTGAGTCGTAATAGTCGCAATAATTCATTGTGGTAGTTCCACAAACCAGCCCACAGCCGTTATATATGCCTGTCTGGCCATCGTTGTCCCAGAATATACAGTTGTTGAGATTCATTGTCGCACCGCGGTTGCTGACTGCGCCGTAGCTTCCAGTTGAGCCATTGCCTACAAAAGTGCAGTTTGTGATATTGATTGTTCTTAAGATGTGCGTATCGTATGCGTGGCAATATGCAACCGCTCCCTGCGATGTGTCATCTGCAAGGCCGCAAAAGTTATTGGCAAAGAGGCAGTTGGTGATTTCCATTGCGCCATTGAAGGATTGAATGGCGCTGCCCCAGTAATCCTCTCTTATGCCTGAAAAGACCGAGTTGGTAACATTCAAATTTGCGCCGCCGGTTCCATATATGCAACTGCCGGGGCCGCTGCTGCTGACGCCGTCGGAACGTCCCTTGAACGTGCTATTGCTGATTTTAAGAACGCAATCTGTATAAATAGTGCTTCCCTGAGGCGCGTATCCGTAATTATAGTTGTCTTCGAAATAACAGTTTTTAATTATGTTTGTAGCTGATGCGTCTTCGTCCGAGTCATGCGAAAGAAACAATGCGCCGCCGTAAAAACTGTGGTTTGACAAAAACCTGGTGTTATACAGTCCAAGTGTGCCGTTGCTGTATATGGCGCCGCCGCACTGGTTATTAGCCACATAGTTATTTTGGAAGATGCAATTGTTAACGTCCAAATGAATGCTGCCCTGGCCGGTCGTGCCGGTATATGCCTCAATTCCTGCGCCGCAGGGGTCGCTTCCGCTTGTGTATCCGTTTTTAATTGCAAGGGTTTCAAGAACGAAAGTGATGTCCACACCCGGGGCGTCTGCCAGTATGTGCAGGACAGAATTCGAGTTGTCTCCGTCCAGGATGGTGGCATTAGGGTCTCGAACCTGGGCGGTGAATGTTGCGTTCCATCCGCCGGATAAAGTTACCGAATGATTATCGTTGGCGGTTGTCCCGTAAGTAAACGGGGCGCCATTGGTGACGTAATCGCCTTGCTGAAGATAAATGATGTCGTCTTCGCCGTTGGTCCTGGCGGTATCTAAATCTGTCTGCAATTGTGTTGAATTGATTACCTGAAAGGAAGCTCCGTTGGATTTTGCGGCAAGTGCCAGTAAAAGTGTTGCTGCTATGACGAGAACCATTTTTAAGTTATTCATTTTTCTCTCCTTCGTAAAAGAATTTATATCTTCAAAGCTGCGGACCTGCTGATATCAATAAACAGCTTCACGCGAGCAATTTAAACCATCTTCTCAAAGTTAAAGAGGTTGATTTATTGGCCCTTGATTATACTGGGAATTCGATTTTTTGTCAAAAAAATTATCTGTTCAGATGATGCCGGTGGGGTGTAAAAATGGGCAGAAACCCTGTATTTCATCGAAAAACGGGCTTTTTGTGTTTAAAAGACAATGGCGGCGTAGCCGACGGACTCGCGGGAGGATGTGCCCATTTTTTTTAGCATTATTTCGTTACTGTTGGTATGGGCGAGCAGAATGCCTTTGGTTTTGCCTAAGGATTTTGCGGCGGCGACAGTCGCTGCTGCTGCGCCGAGGCGCTATCCAGCATTTCCTCCGGCTGCATTTTTAACGCAAAGTCGATGAACTGCCTGTCGTTGACCTCGGATGCCCATTTGAGACCTTCTTTATCTTCCCCCATAGGCGTAAAGCCATATCCAGGTCCATAATGAGTCAGGTCGGTTGAGCCGATACAAACGATTTTTCTTTCGTCGTCGATGAGTATGATACTACCTATAATTTCTCCCAACAGAATCGCATCTCTTGAGGGCGGCGTTAAGACAGGCAGGATTCTCGCGTCAGGGAATAGATATTGAATGAACGGGACCTGGACTTCCATACTATGTTCGCTGTCGTGTGCCTCGCAGTTGCTGATTGCGGTTCTGCTTTCGAGGACGGCTTTGGCAAGCTCCTTGTCGATGGGAATTTCGCCCAATGGGGTGAGCCAGCTTCCTTTGTCGTAAACGGCAGGGGGGTGTCCCAGATAGCCGTGGGCGGCGCCGAATATGACAAATGTATCGACTTTTGGGTGCTGTTGTTTGATTGCCTTGAAAACGAACGCGGCGGTTGCGCCGCTGTATATCCAGCCGGCGTGGGGAACAATGCCGGCAACAATTTTATTGGGAAGAGGCATATTCAGAATTGCCTCATCGAGACATTGCTTTATCTCGTCAAGGCACTCGCTGCGCGTGCCTGGGTAAAATTGACCTGCTACTATTGGTTTTCTCTGCATAGCACACTGACTGATGTTAAGTATATATTCTGTAGGGCGTAAGGTGTGCATAGCACACCCTATCCGTCGCCGGCACGGCGACGGCTAAACTGACACCGACTAAAACAAGGGTTGTCAATTCAATCGTTGCAAATACGGCTCCAAGCCGGTAAGATTATATCATTATGAGAGAGACACGTAAATCTACTGTAGCAGTGATAATGGGTTCGGACAGCGACCTGGGCGTTATGCAGGCCTGTATCGATACGTTAGAGGATTTCGGGATACAGCCGATTGTGAGGATAATTTCGGCACATCGCACGCCTAAAGGGGCTGCCCGGTTTGCCCAGACCGCCGCAAAACAGGGTATTAAGGTCATAATCGCCGCCGCAGGTATGGCGGCTCATCTTGCGGGGGCTATGGCGAGTTGGACGACGCTGCCTGTTATTGGCGTTCCACTTGCAGCAAAGGAAGGGTTGTCGGGTCTGGATGCGTTATTGAGCACGGTCCAGATGCCGTCGGGTGTGCCTGTGGCGACGGTTGCGATAGGTAAAACCGGGGCAAAAAACGCTGCTGTACTGGCGGTCCAGATTCTGGCGTTATCGGATAAGGCGCTTGCCAGCAAATTGGCCCGTTTGAAAAGCTCACAGGCGAAGGAGGTCGCCAAAAAAGATTCCGCAATCAAATAATACAAATTTTGCTTATTTCTCGTACGGCAGGTATTCGGGAGCAGGTCAGCCACAGAGGTTTTAGCCACAGAGCACACAGAGGTCACAGAGATTAAGAAAAGAGAAACAACCGACCTATGATCGCAGGGATAAGCGGTTTTAACGCAAAAACTCGAATGAAACATAACATATATTATGGGACGTTCGATATTGAGTGATTTTGGGGTTTTAATCTGTAATCAGCATTTCGTTTTATTTCTCGTGCGGCAGCTATTCGGGAGCAGGTCTGCCACAGAGGTTTTAGCCACAGAGGACACAGAGACCACAGAGATAAGAAAAGAGGAACAGCCGTAATCCGAAATTAATTATCCCTAAGTCCTATTGGCTTACCGAATATCTCGCCATACAGAAATGCCTTGCGCAGGCCGTCAGGGTTGGTTAATTGCTCCATAAGCTCAGGCAGGTATGGCTTATGGCTCGGCTCATATATATGGTCCAAAGCAGTCATTTCGACAGGTATCTCGTCAACTTTTTCGATTTGCTGCGACAAGTCAGGTAAACCCGGGGCCGGGGATGTCGGAAGCTCTTTTACCTGCGGTAAAACCGGTTCGGGTGCCTTTATAGATTCTAAACGGGTTTTGGGTGTGGAATATGACGGGTATTCCTGCGATTTCATTATGGGTTGAGTATCGCGAGGCCGCTGCGGCACGGGCGCCGGTTTGGGAGGCAAGGTATCCTGCGGCCTGTAAATACCCTCTTCATCGGAGCGCATCGCCTCAGCTTTGGCCTGGGCATAACGCTGCTTGACCATTGTTACGAAATTCTGCAAATCGGGCTGACGCTGCCGGCTCTTAGGCCCCGGCTGGGGCTGTTGTTCTGTTTTGCCGGCCTTCGATTGCGCCGCTTTGGCTATCAACCCAAAAAGCCATATTGCCCCAAAAACAATCAGCGGCGCAATCTTCGCCCAGAAATTATCGTTACTATCGCAAACAATTTTATCCAGCAACCGGCTAATCATATCTTAAATCCGCAATCATAACTCGTCGCCGTGCCGGCGACGGCTAAACAATTATCAATTTATTTACTTTTTCTGCTCCTGCCCGCCTTTGGCAATCGAATCCCGCATACCGGTGTCCGCGTTTATATTTTTCATCCGGTAGTAATCCATTATGCCGAGGTTGCCCTTCATAAATGCCTCGGCCATAGCCAGCGGCACCCTCGCCTCATTTTCCACGACCAGCGCCTTCATTTCCTGCTCGCGGGCAACCGCCATAGCGCGTCTCTTTTCTGCCTCGGCCTTTGCCCTTCTCATATCGGCTTCGGCCTGCGCCGCCTGCAGTTGAGCGCCGACGTTGTCGCCGACATCGACATCGGCTATATCAATCGACAGGATTTCAAATGCCGACCCGGCATCAAGTCCCTTGTTTAAAACCGCCTTAGATATCCTGTCGGGGTTTTCTAACACATTTTTATACGATAACGAGCTTCCGATTGTAGTTACTATGCCTTCGCCGACTCTGGCTATAATCGTCTCTTCCGTCGCACCGCCTATCAGCCGCTGCATATTTGTGCGAACCGTTACCCTCGCCTTTGCTTTCAACTGAATACCGTCCTGGGCGACCGCATCCACCGTGTCTCTGCCCTTTTTCGCGTCCGGGCAGTCAATCACCTTAGGATTCACTGACGTCTGCACCGCGTCAAGAATATCTCGCCCCGCAAGGTCTATCGCCGTAGCCGTTTTCAAAGTAAGGTCGATATTGGCCCTGTTGGCCGCGATTAACGCACGCACCACGTTGGGCACCCGCCCCCCTGCCAGGTAATGACTTTCTAAATCACGGGTCGAGAGCTGCAAACCCGCCTGAATCGCCGTTATCTTGCTTAATACTATCGTCCGGCTGTCAACTTTTCGCAGCCACATCCCGACAAGCTCACCGAGCGTAACATTTGCGCGTGAGAAATACGCCTGCAGCCACAGCCGGGCGAATTTCAGCACCAATAGCAAAACCACCAGAAGGAATATGCCTACAATAACCAGAACGGCCAGGCCAATCACTCTCGTGTTTTCCATCTCCCCAAGTATGACATTTGCCATATTATTCATTTTTCTGTCCTTTCCTTTAAGTTTCCTGGATTACCCGCACCGTAACCTGGGTGCTTTCGACCTTAATCACCTTCACTTTTTTATCTTTTTCGACAAATCCGCCTTCCGCCATACATTCGAGGCGTTTGCCGGCGATATCGCACATCCCCACCGGCCTCATAGTTGTTATCACCGTCCCGACTGCCCCCAATAGGCCTTTAAGCTCATCGGTATCCGGTATCCCCTCTCCCGCCTGTTTCTGTGGCGGCGTAAGCAGCATCTTGTTGCCGAACTTTGTATGAGGAAAAATTTTATACGCCCCCACCAGAACGCCCGGTATCATTACAATCGCGATTGCCACGCCGAGCCAGCCGGCAGCGGGGCTGTGTTTGAAAAATATGAATAACCCCCCTGCCAGAGACGCCAGCGACAGCATAATAAGCAAGCCGGCGCTTGGAATAAAAACCTCAGCCACCAAGAGCATCGCACAGGCGAAATACAAAAACACCGCAAATACCAGCCACCAGTCCATTTCGTTCTCCAGTTTTTCTGATTACCTGTTATCCCGGCCTTACTACCACTCGATTGCCGTGAATTTCGGTTATTTTTACCTTTGCGCCTTTGCTAATATACTCGCCTTCTGCCACTACGTCCACAACCGCGTCGCCGAACCTCGCCTTGCCGGCGGGCCTCAATAGCGACATTGCCTCGCCGATGTCCCCTACCCGGACGCTTACCTGCTCACCCTGTGCCGGGGCCGTCATACTAATCTCGACCTCGGTTCCCGTTTTCGCGGTCGCGGGGGTCAACATCAATCTATTGAAAAAATGCGTCCGCGGGAGGTATTTCCTCAAAAAGCTCGCTATAATAACAAAACCCGCAAAACCGAGTCCTATCGCCCATACCTGCGACAAAAACCACTGCCAGTCAAAATCGGTTTCAGGCCACGGCAGACGGTCGGGCGGGTTCTTTACCAGCATCCCGAACAACCCCACAATTATACATACCAGGCCGACAACGGCCAGGAATCCCAAAGTCGGCAGAAATACAAGCTCTACGAGGAGCATCAGCACCCCCCCGACAAACAGCGCCACCTCGACCCAGTTTGCCATACCGATTAAAAATTTGCTGCCGACAATAATCACAAAACATACCACCGCAATCAGTCCCGGCAGCCACACTCCCGGCGTATTAAATTCCACGTAAAGACCCAGCAGCGCAATCATCACCAGCACGCCCATTACCGCGGGGGAATTGAGCCACCTGACCATTTCCTCAGACCAGTTTGTCGGCAGCACCACGGGGCTTGCCGAGAATTCGACGCCGTCGCGTTTGGCCAGAAATGCCAGAACGCCGTTAAC
>JBELAA010000174.1:0-6639 GCA_049509315.1 Sedimentisphaerales bacterium
GCGACTATAATCTCCTCGAAATTGATATCGCCGTGCCCGATTGAGCGAAAATCCCAGAACCGCCTCGGGTCGGCGAATTCCGTATGCCCCCCGAAAACGCCTACCGTTCCGTCGCCGTGCCCCCACCACACGTCTTTCATATGCGTATGAAAAATCCTGCTCGCAAAAGTTCGTATGAATTTCACGTAATCGACGCCCTGATATGCTAAATGACTCGGGTCATAATTAAAACCGAATGCCGGATGATTCTTCACTGCCTCAAGCGCACGCTGCGCCGATGCGATATCGAATGCTATTTCAGTCGGGTGAACCTCTAAAGCGAACTTGACGCCCTTTGATTTGAACGCGTCGAGTATCGGTTTGAAACGCTTGCCGAAATCCTTATACCCCGCGTCTATCATTTTAGGTGAGGTCGGGGGAAAGGAATACAAAAGATGCCATATTGAGCTTCCGGTAAAGCCGTTGACCACCTTGACGCCTAATTTTTTCGCGGCTTTGGCGGTATCGATTAGCTTCTGGGCCGCCCGCTGCCTCACGCCTTCCGGCTCACCGTCGCCCCATACATCAGGAGGCAGTATCGCCTTGTGTCGCTCGTCAATTCTGTCGCAAACCGCCTGCCCGACGAGGTGCGTCGATATGGCAAAAACCTGTAAACCGTGTTTTTTCAGGATTTTGAGTCGATTCTCGCAGTATTTGTCATCTGCCAATGCCTTATCAACCTCGAAATGGTCGCCCCAGCAGGCCAGTTCCAGCCCGTCATACCCCCATTTTGCCGCCTTTTCCGCCAAAACATCGAGTGTCAGGTCCGCCCATTGACCCGTGAACAACGTTACCGGTCTTGCCATTTTATTCTCCTTAAACTTCGACCTTTTTACTTTTTTCCGGCGTTTTTATCAAGACCTTTTCCGTTTTCTTACAGGTCATAATTTCCGTTCGCTGATTGTAATAAAGTGTCGCCTGTTTTTTAATTTTTAAAATAGAGTGTTTTTTGTTGACTTTTGGGAAACCTATTATACATTGAAGAACTGTTTCAAAAAAGAGGAAATAATTAAAACAGGCATTTGTTTAAAGATTATTTTTATAAACGATTTTAAATCAAAAAAGGGGGCGTGCGGAAAAAAACAAACCTGAATATCAGCTAACTTAAATACCAGAATTAACTTAACGCAGGAAAAAGGAGAGAACCAAATGAAACGATTAACTTTTTTATTCTCAACCACAATAGTTATGTTGCTGGTTGCGGGTCTGATTGCCGTGCCGGCTTTTGCTGCTGCCAGCGGAACAACAAGCGCAACAAGTAGTGGCGGAGGGTGTACTATTCCGCCAATGCCTTCATATTCATCCTTGCCGGCTAATTCCTACCTTCCTGACCCCTTTAAAATGATGGATGGTTCACGCATTACCACGAAAGCTCAATGGGCATGCCGTCGTGCAGAAATAGCCGCCTTGTCCCAGGAATTTGAATTAGGTGTTAAACCCGGCAAACCTTCCTCTGTAACGAGTTTCTTCAGTGAGAACTCAATAACAGTGACATGCAGCGAGGGCGAAAAATCAATATCCTTCTCCTGTTCGATAACCTATCCCAGCGAGGGGAATGCTCCTTATCCTGCTATGATATGTGTCGGCGGTTCCGGTCTTAGCTCCCAGCTCTCCGGTCTGGGAGTGGCTGTCATTACTTTTCCTAATAACCAGATTGCACAACAAACCAATTCCGGTTCACGTGGCAAAGGCAAGTTCTATGACCTTTACGGCAGTGCTCATTCCGCCGGAGCATTGATGGCATGGGCATGGGGTGTGGATTGTTTGATAGATGCGCTCGAAACGACTCCGGCAGCCGGAATCGATGCGAACCGGCTTGGTGTTACGGGGTGTTCAAGAAACGGGAAAGGCGCTTTGGCTGTCGGTGAATTCGACGAACGGATTAAGCTCACCATACCCCAGGAATCGGGAGCCGGCGGCGCGGCAAGCTGGCGTGTTTCCGATGCCCAAAAAGCGGCAGGTCAGAATGTTCAGACGCTGTCTCAGATTGTTACAGAGAATTGCTGGTTCAGGTCTGATTTCTCGCATTTCGGCAGTGCCGTGAATAAACTCCCCTTTGATCATCACATGATAGCGGCATTGTGCGCACCGCGTGCCCTTCTGTTCGTTGAAAACACCTCGATGGAATGGCTGGGCAATCTGAGCACCTGGACCAATGGCAATGTTACGCATATGGTATGGGAAGCGCTCGGGATACCCGATAAGATGGGTTTTTCCCAGGCAGGTCATCCTGACCATTGTCGTTTTCCCTCTTCCCAGAATCCTGAATTGACCGCTTATGTCCAGAAATTCCTGGTCGGCGGCGGCACCGGAAATACAACTATCATGAAAACTGACAGCGGGTTAACATTCGATAAGGCAAAATGGGTAGATTGGACAGTGCCTTCTTTGCAATAGAGGGTTTACCCTAACTATTTGCTTTTTACTTTTTGCTGTTTACTTTTTCATAGCAGTCCATTTCTGTTTACTTTTTGCGCTTGCGACCACTGTTTCGATAAAAAGTATTCCGCGGACACCCTCATTGACGCCGGGAAAATCGAGTGCGAGGTCACTGGGTTTTTCGCCCGCTATTGCGCACTTGACCGTCTCCGCGAAATTGCGGTAATTGTTGGCGAAGGCCTCGATAAACGCCTCGGGATGACCAAACGGCAGTCGGGTCCCGCGTCCCGCCGCCGGGCTGTATTCTGCAACGTAGCCATTACCCCGTTTCCAGATGCGCTGTGGCTCGTTCATTGCGCTTGTGTATAAGTAATTCGGATGCTCCTGGTGCCATTCTAATGACGCTTTTTCACCGTGAACCCATATCGCTAAGTTATTTTCCTCGCCTATAGCAATCTGGCTTGCGTGTAAAATTCCCTTTGCCCCGTTATTTAGCTTGAGCAGGCAATTGCAGTCGTCGTCTAATTTTCGCCCCTCTACAAACGTTGTCAATTCCGCGCAGATATGTGTGATTTTCAGCCCCGTGATATATTCCGCAAGATTGGCCGCGTGAGTTCCTATATCGCCGACACAGCCGCCCGCGCCGCTTTGCTTGGGGTCTGTCCTCCAGCCGGCCTGCATACTTCCTGTTTTCTCCAGTGCCGTCGCCAGCCACCCCTGCGGGTATTGGACTACGACCTTGCGAATCTCGCCCAGGTCGCCATTTTTAACCATATCCTTTGCTAATTTCACGAGCGGGTAGCCGGTGTAATTGTGCATCAGGCCAAAAACCTTGCCCGTTTTTTTAACCAGCGCTTGCAACTGCTTCGCCTCTTTGGACGTCATCGTCATCGGCTTTTCGCACATTACGTGAAAGCCCGCGCTGAGAAAATCCCTCGCTATTGGAAAATGCCAGTTATTCGGCGTCGTTATCGCGACAAAATCAATCCTCTCACTTTCCGGCAGCTTACGCTCCTCCTTTATCATATCGGTATAGGTGCCATAAATCTGGTCCTGGCTAAGCGCAAGCTCTTTCCCCATCTGCCTCGATTTTTCAGGGTCGATATCGAATGCCCCTGCGACCAGCTTGATTTCCCCGTCCAATTGTGCGGCCTTGCGATGCACCTCCCCGATAAACGCCCCCGGTCCGCCCCCGACCATTCCCATCCGTAACTTGCGGTCAAGTTTCATATTGTGACCCTTTTAACAAAAAAGTTTTGAGATTCAGCCCGCCGTTCTCTGACGGGTTTTATGCGGAAAATTATAACAGCTGATTTCAACAATTTCTACAGATTTCTTTGCCTGCTTTCCCTGCCTTGGCGGGATTTTGGCCTAATGAATCCAGGTTTATGAAGGGGGATTCGCAGCCAACCAGGGGAACAATTTTACGGAACAGGGGAGGTATTGACGATATATAAGTAATGGCTTATTATGCGGTTACAAACGAAATGATTATTAAAAGGAGAAAGGCGGAATGTCCCCTATCTCGATAAGTGTGTTTTTCCCCTGTTATAACGAGCAGGATAACGTCAAGCGGGTCGTGGAAAAGGCGGTAGAGGCACTCGTTGGGATGGGGGCGGATTTCGAGGTCATAGTCGTAAACGACGGCTCAGCGGACGAGACGGGCAAAGCGGCGGATGCCCTTGCGGCGGCGGACAAACGCGTCAGGGTGGTGCATCATCCGCATAATATTGGATATGGGGCGGCGGTGCAGTCGGGAATACGAAACGCTAAAAAAGAGCTTGTTTTTTTTACCGACGGCGACGGACAATTCGATATAAGCGAAATAAAACTGTTGCTGCCGCTTATAGAGCAAAATGACGTCGTGTGCGGATACCGGCTGGACAGGAAAGACCCATTTGTGCGAAAGCTCAACGGCTGGTTGTGGACTCAACTTGTGTGTGTATTGTTCGGAATGAGAATACGGGATATCGATTGTGCGTTTAAGCTGTTTCGAAGCGAGGTTTTCGAAAGAATGAAATTATCGAGCGCCGGCGCCTTGATAAGCGCCGAAATCCTGGCTAGGGCGACCAGATGCGGCTACAGGATAGCGGAAGTGGGTGTGCATCATTATCCCCGGACGGCGGGCAAGCAGACAGGCGCCAAACTGAAGGTGGTTTTGAAAGCGTTTAAGGAATTGTTTAAGCTGTATAACAGGATTCGGAAGGGGCAGTGAAACTATTTATTATTTATGATTTTTGATTTATGATTTAAGGGTGGGATGGTCAACAGGAAGAAAGTTAATTTGTTCGTATATGGGTCGCTGAGGGACCCGCATATTTTCGAGTCGGTGTGCGGGATGAGTTTTACGCACAAACGGCACAAGGTAAACGAGCGGACGCTATTGGCTGAGCCGGCGTTCTTGCCGGGTTATCGCAAGGTCAGCCCCGATAACGTATATTATTATGCAGTAGCGTCGCCGGGGTCCAAGATTGAGGGATACGTGATGGGCAGGGTCGAGGCACAGTCGTATTTAGTCAGCGTTGAGTTGATGAAAAAGCATTTCGGCGACAGGTTCCACGTCAACCTGATTCACGAGTTGTGGCTCCGCAAGCGTATCGAGCGATTCCTTGAGAAGCGGACAAGGCCCGGCGACAAGAGTATCGACGCGGAACTGGAACGGCTGGCGGTGCGGGAATTACTGGCGACGACCGAACGCGACCTGGTTATAACGCATTACCGAAGCGACGCCGTGAGCGATTATTATTTAGAGCACGAGTTAGACAGGCCGGTGCCGAGTATTAAGCCGTTATACGAGGATTTGGCGGCGTCGAAATACATAAAAAATTATCTGGCGCTGGTTGTAAAGCAGGTGCTTCTTAATCAATTGGACGAGCGCATACAGGCCAATTTCCGGTTTGACCTCGAGCATATACGGTCGTCGGAGCGGTATTTCAAACGGTCGGTGAGCTTGCTTATGGCGCTGCAAATCATCAATAATAACAGCTCGTCGGTTGATATGATTGTCAAGCAGTCATTGCAGGCGATGCCTTTCAGGAGGCACGACCTGATTGATTACGTGAAATACGCGGTTCGGGCGGCCAGGTCCCTGTTCGATGCGCGGGTGGCCGAGGCGAATCTGAACGCTATACGTTCTAATTTTCAGCCCGGGCTTGTGCCGATGGGCTGTGAAATTGAGCTAAGCAATGTGGGTGGGGCGGTTGTCGAGCCGGACGCAACGCCGGCGGAAAAGGAGGACCCTGTTTACGATTGCTTCCGGTATTTTTGCGATTTTCAGTTGGACGTTTTGTTGTGGAAGTTAGGCGGCTACATTGACGACAACAGCGGTTCGGACGAAAGAACTCGCCGGCAGGGTTTTCTGGAGCTTGCGCCTGGTCGGCTGAACGTGGCGCTTGAATTATCGAGACCCGCGACGGCGTGCCCGTGGCTTTTGAATCAGCTTATCAATGAAATTACGACGTTTTACGGCGTCAAGCCGCACAGTTTGCATCTTTCATTTCAGATGCGCAAAAACCAGGTGGGTAAGCAAAAACCACTGCCGCTGGGCTTCGTCAAGTGTTTGCTGGTTTTGGGCGGTGGAACCGAGATTAACAAAATGGGCAGGTTGTGGGTTTCGCGGATGGGGCACGATGAAATCACGCGTGAGCAGTTCGGCGAGGAGCTTGTGTTCGCCAGGACCAGCCAGAGGCAGTGGTTTGTCGGGGCAGGGGAGCCAGGCGACAAGACCCCGACGCCGGCAACAACCAATGTCCAGCAATACAAATTCATACGATTGGAGCAGCGGGCAAATTATGAACCATTGATTATGTGCCTCAAGGGTTTGCAGCTCGGTTATAATCCGGCGGATTACCTGACCGCTGAGCAGTTGAAAAAGAGCCCGAAATTGAGGCGTGAATACGAGGAATTGAAAACCTGGGCGGCAAGTCCCGGCGAAATTAGCCCCAGAACGATAGGGAAGTTTTTGCAGATGGTCCGCGAGGGGTTAATGAACGAGGCGCGTCATAAGCCGGCTCATCAGCAGCATTATATCGAATGGGCGCTTGCTGCCATTGAAATGCGGCTGCGCACGTTTAATGAGCAGCTTACCTCGGCCAAAACCGAAGCATCAGCGCATTGACATTTTAGATTGCTCTGTAGAAACCTTGAATTCTGTCATGCTGAGCGCAGCGAAGCATCTGGGCTGAAAATCGAAAGCGAGATTCTTCGCTTCGCTCAGAATGA
>JBELAA010000175.1:0-4835 GCA_049509315.1 Sedimentisphaerales bacterium
TGCAAATAATAAATAATAAATATAAAATAACGAATTGTGCCGGTGAGAGTAGCTCAGTTGGATAGAGCATCGGATTGTGGTTCCGAGGGTCGAGGGTTCGAATCCCTTCTCTCACCCTTGTTCGCATCTTCGGAGAAAGTGTGAGGTTAAGTGTAAATGCTACTCAGGCAATTGCGCCCCGAAGGGATGAGAACACTCGCGATGCGAAGCCCCGCGAAGCGAATCCCGTTTCAGCGCATTAATTGTGGAACAAAGTCATTAATATGATGAAGGTTACCGCAGCACTAATAGACAGCAGCAGGGGGAATAAAAACAGATCTCTAAAAACTGTATAAATTTTTAACATGACACACACTCCTTTTTGTTGCAAATATCAAACTGATACGCATTCTGATTATTTCTCGTGCGGTAATCGGTAGGGTGTGCACAGCACACCATTTCTGAAGGTGGGCATAGCCCACCCTACAATTTCGTTATTAGCACGAGATTTTTTCATAATGCGTATGACTCCTTAATCTGTGCGAGCCATCCGGCTCGCCAGGCCCGAATTTTTGCGGGGAGAACATACTGGGCCGGACAGGTCTGTTAACCTGCCCGGCCCGGCGACTTTCACACTGCTATTTACTTTTAAGCACAACCGCACCATACGATTGTGCGTTGCAGCCGTGCTGGGTTTGCCTGGTCTTTTGTGAGCAAGCTCACCCAGCGAAGAAAGGGAGAGAGAACACTACTGCTCCGCCTCCGCTACTCTGTATCTTTATCATCCCGCCTGCGCGGGATGCTTACCTGCTGCTGCGTTTGTCAAGAGATTTCAAACGCAGCGAAGAAGGGGAGAGAGAAGAGCTTATTACTAATCGTGGCTGAGCCACGTTCGTATTCGAGCTGGGTTTGTCAAGAGATTTCAAACCCAGCGAAGAAGGGGAGAGAGAAGAGCTTTTATACTAATCGTGGCTTAGCCACGTTCGTATTCGAGCTGGGTTTGTCAAGAGATTTCAAACCCAGCGAAGAAGGGGAGAGAGAAGAGCTTTTATACTAATCGTGGCTTAGCCACGTTTGTATTCGAGCTGGGTTTGTGTCAAGAGGTCCAAACCCAGCGAAGAGGGAGAGAGAATGAGTAGTTCTTACCGTTATCGTGGCCGGGCCACGTTTGGTATCGATCTGGGTTTGAGAAGAGAGGCCAAACCCAGGCGAAGAAGAAAGAGTATATGTGTATTGTTATCGTGAACACCCCCGTCGTAATAGTCGGCGGAGATGCTGATTTCGTGCCGGGCCTGTTAACTGCGATGGAGAAATTTGAGTTAAAAAGCCCAGCTTGGGGGAGAAGAAAACTCCTCGTGAGCAACTATGTTAACCACGGCAAAGCCGTGTTTGCTCTCGCACGAACGCCTGTCCGACTGTGCCCCGATAAACGTTATCGGTGCTACCCTGGCTGGCCAAAAGGCCTCACCGAGGTAAAAGCCGGAGAGACGGAATTATTTCTCTCTTGTAAGCTCTCTAATGTTTTCAGCAGGCGTTATGGCCTTAATGGCGACGGCGCCTTTGAGGCCGAGCAGGTTGGCGACGGTCTGTTTGAAGGTCTCGTCGCCGGCGTCCTCAGAGAGGACGGCCGAAACGCCCAGAGACCTTGCCGCTACTTCCTGCGTCGTGTTACCGGCCCTGACGAAAGCAATCGTAGGGATGTAAGGTTTGGCGGCCCTTAGGGATTTTAAGAACTTCCCATCGGGCATATCATCCAAATCCCACCTGCTGATAACACTATTTACCTTTTCATTTTTCAAAGAACGAGCAGCCGCAAGACCTGACTGCATTGATATCACTCTTACCGGCAGCTCCCTGAGGACTTCGCTTCTGCCATTTAATCCAACTGTCAACACTGTTGCCTGAACAAGAACAATCATCTATATTCCTCACGCCATCCGTTTCGCCGTTTTACAAAGTCACAAATCTTTTTGGTTACAGAGGTCGCCCTTCTTCGCCCCGCGGGTTACGCCGGGCAGGCACAGGTCACGGACAAAACAGTTAAATCCGCGCCTTTTTCATTACATTGCTCTGAAACACAAGTATATAGAGCGAAGCGTGTGCCAAAGCCGGAAGCTGAAAAATGCAATTTTTTAAGTCCTTTTATTTCAAGGACTTAGGTTGCCATAATTTTTTTAATCCTGTAAGATGCGGGAAATCCAAAGGCGACCATTCTGGTCGTCAAAAAGAGGGGATTTGCGTCGTAAGTCCTTGTGCCGGCGGAAGAAAAAATCGAATGACCATTTTGGACGCTGCTGACCAAAACGGCTCATTAGCCACAGAGTTTTTAGCCACAGAGAACACAGAGAACATAGAGGAATGAATTAAGACCGTATTAATATGTGTCTCACATTTTGGTTTCTGCTATCGGTCTTTTCGAATACCCCCCAAAAATCTTCATTTTTTTCGAGATTTCCTCTTGACATTTTCCCTGTCACCTATTAATCTGATAATAAGCCCAGCAAGAGGGGGCGAGGATGAGAGATTCAGTAACCGGTAAATAGAACTGTTTATTGTTTTCTGGACTCTGAGGAGAAAAAATTATGAGGAGTTTGAAAACATCCCTTCTTTGGTCAGCAGTCATTCTATTGGTCATCACCGCTTCCGCAAACGCCGACCGCCAGCTCATCGACCTCGGCCTTGGTCTCGCACATTCTATAAATAATAACGGCCAGATTATTGGCTCCACAAAGATGGATGGTACTGGATATCCAATTCTTTTTGATCCAACAGGTGGTAAAGCTAATATAAATATTTCCCCTATAATATCAGGTACCCGACAGACAGGCGTTGCTTATTCCATCAATAATAATGGCCAGATTGTTGGCTATATAAGCACTTCTGTTACTTCTACTTCTGCTTATCTTTTTGATTCCACTGGTAGTGGTGGAGGGACAAATCTTGGGGATGGAAGTTCTGCCGCGGCAATTAATGATAATGGATGGATTGTCGGATATGGGTCGCATGCCCTTCGTTTTCGCCCTTTGCCTGCAGTTGACCTTGGTACTCTTGGCGGATATGGCAGCTCAGCTTATGCAGTTAACGACAATGGCAGGATCGTCGGTTGGGCTTATAACAAATCGCAAATTTATCAAGCTTGCCTTTTTGATTCCATAGCCGGCGGAGTAAATAAAAATCTTGGGACAATTTCTGGTTTCAGTGAGAGTATGGCTGAATCCATAAATAATCTCAATCAGATTGTTGGCTGTGCGTTTAATATCTCTCCAAATCCATCTAATATTATGAGCGCTGTTCTTTTCAACTCGGCAAGCGGCGGGGCCAATATCAATCTCGGTGCTTTAGATGATTATTATAATCACAGCATTGCCCGGTCAATTAATGACAACGGTCAAATAGTTGGAGATGCTTTTTATGGTCCAGATATGGTTAATTTTCCTTGCCGTGCTGTTCTTTTCGACCCGACTGGACAGGGCAATAATACAGACCTTAATACTCTTATAGATTCATCCTGGACACTAAGGCACGCATACGGAATAAATAATAATGGCTGGATTGTTGGTGAAATGACTAATGGAAGCGATACTCATGCGTTTCTTCTTACTCCCGAACCCGCCTCCGTTTTATTATTTGCTTTCGGTGGTGTAACAATTCTACGAAAACGCAGGATGTAAAATTGTAGGGCGGGGTTTACCCCGCCTTATAGTTAAAAAAACCGTGTTAATCCCGTGTAAATCCGTGTCAAAAATTTTTGAATTTTGTATTTTCCCGACTAAAAGTCAGTGTAAATCATTGTAATCTGCGATTATTTAACCAATAAGCAAATCGAATTGTTCGGGGCTGAGGGTTTGTCTTAGTTTCTGCAGGGCGACAAGCTCGATTTGTCGGACGCGTTCCTTGCCGACGCCCAGGTCGTCGCCGATTTGCTTGAGCGTTTTTTTGTTCTTCCTGACCAAAGTTCCCTCGAGGCCGAAATGATTTATAATCACGAATTGCTCGCGCCTGTCTAAATTGTTTTTTATCGTTTGAATCAGGTCGCTTCTTGCCCTTTCCACCGCGGCGATGTCCGTTTGACTTGCCGCCTGCTGTTCCCCAATCTCCGCCTGTGCGCCGACGGTTCTTCCTGCCCTTATCCTCTCGCCCGGCAGACGCCTGGCGAAATCCTTGCTTATTGCCCAGCTTGCATACGTCGAAAACCTGAAACCCCTCGTGTAATCGAACTTCTCGACCGCCCGCATCAGAGAGACGTTGCCGATGCTCACCAGGTCGGCGATATTTGCCCCCGTTATCGTGTGCCTGCCTGCGATACTTACCACAAGGCGCAGGTTTGCCCTGATAATCAATTCCTTAATTGTCTCCGCCTCCGCCAGGCACTTCTCGACCTCATCGAGATACGCGCTATGCGTCTGTCCCTTTCTTATCTGCTCTCTCACCTCGGCGGCCCTGTATTTGAGATAGTTATATCTCCTGAACAGGTCCTGCTCCTGCTGGCGGTTGAGGACGGGAGCGTTTTTCAAATCGTCGATACGCTCTCGATCCAGCTCCGCCGGCCTGCTCGGCATCAGTCTTTTATCGAGTATTTCCAGCACCCCGCGAGGCCCTGTAATTTCCTCCTGTGCGTTTTCGCCGGCAAATTCGACGCTGTGAACGAACTCGATTTTTTTGGCCAGCAGCCCCTGAATCCTTCGCTGCTTCAATACCCGAAATATCGAGCTTTTGCTCCTGTCGAATTTGCTCATCAATTCCGTTACGCCCGCTCCCTGCCTGTGCAGCCGGTCGATTTCCGCCGCCTCGGCGGTTTCGAGCCGTCCCTTCAATTTCCTGATTGCCGTCGCCTTATCGGGATTTGACTTCTGATA
>JBELAA010000176.1:0-4821 GCA_049509315.1 Sedimentisphaerales bacterium
GCCGGATGCGCGACGGAATGGTCCAGCCCTAAAAAATCCATAAAGAACGATTCGAGTATATCGTGCTTTTTCGCCACTTTTGCCGCCCGTGCAAGGCCCGCCTGCGTCAGCGAGACCGAACCGTAAGGCCGGTAATTGACCAGCCCTTTTTTCGCCAGCAGTTTCAGCGCGCCCGTAACCGAGGGCCTGGCGACGCCCAGCGATTCGGCTATATCCCTGCTCCTTGCCACTCCTGAATCGTCGGTAACGTTTAGAATCGCCTCGAGATAATCCTCAAGCGAAGCGCTTAAACTCAGTTTTTTGCGTTCAGCCGTAATTTTTACACCCGCAACCGGTCATATAAATGTTAGCTACACCTAACATTATCATATAATCATTTTACGTTGTCAAACAAATTCAGGTTTTTATAAAATAATATCATATTTCAGACCCAGGGAAAAAACTTGCGGGGCCGGTCCGGCAGTGTTAAAATAACATTTATTAACGGGGCGTGGCGCAGTTTGGCTAGCGCACTTGCATGGGGTGCAAGGGGTCGCAGGTTCGAGTCCTGTCGCCCCGATTCCAACGAACTTTTTACCGCAGAGCGCGCAGAGTTTTTTTAAGCCACAGAGGTCACGAAGCCCTTGGCGGAGTCTCGCCTTAGCGAGACAGAGACCACAGAGATAAAGAATTTACGATTGCCGATTTTTGATTTCCAATTGGAAATCAAAAATAAGTTCTCTGTGTCCTCTGTGCTCTCTGTGGCTAAATAAAAAGATTTTCTCTGTGGCACAAACGGCAAGGTGAAAATAAAAAACCAGTGGAAATCGGCCCGCAACAAATCGGCAAACTTCTTATCGCCATAGGGGCAACAATTGTCCTGCTGGGTCTGCTGTTTATATTACTGGGTCAGCTCGGCCTGTTCAAACTCCCCGGCGATTTGCAGTTCGGCTCTAAAAACTGGCGGGTCTTCATCCCCATCACAAGCTGTATCATTATCTCAATTCTGCTTACGCTGATTTTCTGGCTGATTAGCTATTTCCGTCATTAACTGAATTATTGTCCTTAGCCTTTTCCTTTTTTTTGAATAAATTCTTTTGCTCTTTTTTCCGCCTCGGCAATCTGCTCTGGTGAAATCTTAGAAATAAGGTCTTGTTTGATTTCAGTAATATCTTCGCCATTCATAGAAGCGAGTAACACCCATTTGTATGCCTCGATATAATTTACATTTACACCTTCTCCTTTATAGTACATTTCACCAACATTGAATTGCGCAGGTGCAAAATTTCGTTCTGCGGCCATTAAATACCATTTAAAAGCCTCTTTGTAATCCTGCGAAACACCTTTGCCTTGGTCATACATGAGTCCAAGGTTGTATTGAGAATATTTATCACCCTGTTCAGCAGCTTTTATGTACCACTTAACAGCCTCATTGCCATTTTGCGGAACCCCATGTCCTTGGGAATACATATAACCAAGGTCATATTGAGCATAGGGAACTCCTTTCTCGGCAGCTTTAGTGAACCATTTGAATGCTTCTTTGTAATCCTGCTGTACACCCTTGCCTTCGGCATACATCCGTCCCAGACCTTCTTGAGCACTGGCGTAACCCTGATCAATAGCTTTTGTGTACCATTTGATAGCTTCATTATAATCCTGTGATACACCTTTCCCTTCTTCATACAGTGAGGCAAGGAATGACTGAGCCATTGCATCTCCCTGTTCAGCAGATTTCTTTAACCAATTAAAGGCCTTTTCGCAATCCTGTTGGACACCACGGCCTGTGGCATACATCCCGCCAACCATGCATTGTGCTTCTTTATGACCCCTTTCTGCAGCCATAACAAACCATTTAAAGGCACGATTGTAATTCTTTTCCCTATAGTATCCTCTGCCCATTTCATTTTGTAACTCGGCTTTTATATTATTTACTTTATCTTTAACATTTTTGGGCAAGGTTAAAATTGAGGTGTATATGTTTCTTACAACCCGCACGACGGACGAAAAAGCGTTTATTAGTTTGTTAGGCACTATTGATTCTCCTGTAAACCAATTCTTGAAAATAATTATAATACGAAATCATAGGTTTACAATTCTTTTCTTGCCTCCCGTTTTCGAAGAAGTGACAATATACTATTCTGCTTTTTTGTAGAAGTTGGCTTCATGGTCGGAGAGCTTGTTTTCCTGAATCATTTTTTTAATCTGCTGCATATCGACGTTCCTGTGGTACTCTCCTGAAGATGCTGATGCGGTAATAGCGGAAGAAACATTCAGTTGGCTGACTACATCTTTAATAGAGACAGCGGCTATGCCTGCGGCAATAATAAAAACCGCGGGCAGAAAATAGCGGACGCCAGGCGTCGTTTCCGCAACGCTTGTGCGCTTATTCTCGAACCGGCACTTATCGCAGTAAATGCAGTCGAGCTTGTCATTGAAACTCACACCATATTCACAATTTGCATATCGTTTCGCGGGTAACAGCCGACTGAATAACGCGATTTTATTAAACAATGATAAAAACGCGCCCGCAGGACAAAAATACCTGCACCAGAAACGCGAATAGAATATTGAGCCGACAAGAACTATCCCAATAATGATAAGCAGAATCGTATCGAGATGGCTGAAACTAAATACCTTAATCAATGGGTCAGGGGCAAGAGCGTTATGGTTTCGAGACAGGAAAAACAGGGTGATTAAAACGAAAAGAACGACGTATTTAACAAACCTGGCCTTTCGCATTTGCTCTCGCGATAAAACAGGCCTGAATCGCGCAGGTAATATGTAGCCGACAAGCTCCTGTAGAGCGCCGAAAGGACACAGGTAGCCGCAATAGATATTACCGAACAAAATCGCCAATAACGGCGCGCCGACAACTAATAAATATGTGCCGGCAAGCGAGACCGACGGCAGCGCCAATGACAATAGTGTCGCGATTTGCTCGGTGGAAAACTGGGCATTGAAAATTACGCCGCCGACAATTCCGTTGAAAACCAGAACAAACAGTCGGCTGCGGAAACCGCCGCGGTATATAACAAACCCGGTGAGCAATAAAGAACCGAAAAGATAAATTCCCTCAGAATTTGGCAGCCGGCTGACAGTAATACTTGTTTTCTGCTGACCCGCCTGGCCTAAAACGCCCGAGGCAAACGCAGCGCCGGATTGAGCTACGGACTGAATAATCGCCCTGGAGCTGACGGTCGCGCCTGTTACCGCGTCGATATTGGCGAAGGGTTCAGGCCTGAAAATGTCGCGGCCCTTCAGGGAGCTGAACCACTCGCTTAGCATATCGAGATAAGACGGCGTTTCGTTGGAGCGGATGATGTGAAAATCGAGCAGGCCGCCGTTGACGTCGGCAAAGACGGCGATATTGATATGACCAGCGAAACCGCTGACTTTGCCGGCAAAATCATCGGAGCTGAAAATAAACCCGGTTAACTTGTCGTTGGCATCGTATGTTTTGAAATAGGTCGAGGTTTTGCCGGTATTCGGAATCGTCGCGGCAGCCGCCTCAATCCGCAATGAGCCGGCTAACGACTGGGCCGCCTGCACGGGCAGTGTCGGGCTAAGACGCAATCCCGCGGACGCGATAAGGTTAGAGCAAATAACAAATGACGCGGCAACCCCGAATAACGACCAGCCAGCCGCCCGCATCGGCGAAGCCGCAAAGCCGGCTGCAGGGCGCAAAATCCTCAAAATCGCGGAAGGCACGTTTGCCAACATAAGTAACATAAAAACAAATAACGCCTGCCGCGCACCGAGCACCGGAATAACAACAAGCGAGGTAAGCAGCCCCCCTGCCGCCGCCCCGAAATGGTCGGCCTTTTGAATGCCGGAGGAAGCCGGTGTAATCTCGATTTTCCGGTCGGCTAACATACGGGCGGCTATTGGAAAATAACAGCCCGCACAAAGACCGCAGATAACAAAGGCAATCGCAAAATGCAAGTGCTGCCAGTCCTCAGCAGGCCAAAAAGCCGCCGCCGCAAACGCCGCACAGTGGACGCCTAAAACGGCAATCAAAAGCGCCTCACTATAATTCGCAAGTCGGCTTCGAATAACCAAAAGTCGGTTGGTAACGCCCGCCCCAGCCGCAAGACCTGCCATATACAGCGACGAAACCGCACCGATATACAAATACAGCGAGCCAAACCTCGTCTGGTAAAGGAACATCAGGATAATCACAACGCCGATACCCGCCGCCCCCGCTGAAAACACCAGAAACTCGCAATCAAAAATAGAAACCCTGTCGCCCGCCGGCGACGTGAGAATAAATATCAATCGTATTAAAACGTAAATAATAATCGGCGCCAAAAAAACCGGGAAACCCGCCGGCAGCAAATGCTTGAACAGCCGCGTAACCGGCGCATCGGATTGCCTCGCCGACAGCAGCAAACTGTAAAGATTTGCTAATGGCCGCGAATCAAGATTGATTAAATGCTCGACGGGCAAATCCGCTGAATTGTAAGCATCGATTGCCTTTGCGGCCCGGTCGGGCAGGTAAATGCTCAATAACCCGTTGGCAGGATAAATCGCCTCGGCGTTCGGAATACCTGCAAACCTGTCCCGCAAAGCGCCGGGGTCGTCGGTCAGATTGTCGCCGTCCGAAGCGATAAACCAGGCCAAATCGCCCGGAACAAAAACCATATTCGCAAACACCCGCGAAAGCGTCTGTTTCGCCGATGCGCCGCTGGTTATAAGCTCGGTGCCCATTATGTTCTCGCCCGAAGCGGCGCAAATCGCCAATACACCATCAGGATTAAGCGAGCGTTTGACCTGCCCGTAAAAATCCAGCGTCCAGTAGCGATTCGAAACCGAGCTGAGCACGTCAGGCATATTGACAATTAC
>JBELAA010000177.1:0-4802 GCA_049509315.1 Sedimentisphaerales bacterium
TTACTGGTAATGTTGACCCGTCAAAATCCTGTATCGAAGGTAATCACCACGACCCGTCGAAACTCTACTTCATAACCAAAGGCACGGTTACGATGCTCAAAACCAGCACCTTCGGAAATCGCGGCATCAATGGCTTCGTATATTTCCGCGGCTGGCTCGACCCGAATTACACAGCCACCGGCGAGCTGTTTGTTACCCAAAACAAAAAATCATATGAGGTTTTCACCTGCATAGCTGACGAGATTGACCGATATTACAGCAGCAATCGTTAAGCTCTGACTATTGCTTAGCGCCGGTTTAGTTATTATCATCATCTGTTATGACAAAGTCACCCAAGATGGAACTTGATTCACAAAACGCGCCTCGATATGAAAGGCCGCTCATCGCCGGACTCTGCATTGTCGCAGCCGTTCGTATTTTCATATTCAGCGCCGCTTTTCCATTTTTCAATAACTGCGACGAACAGGCCCACTTTGACATGGTTTATAAATACTCACGCGGACACTTGCCCCCCTCGCCTCTGAAATTTTCATCACGATACCCGTTTTTGCCAGCCCATATAACTGGTTTCATCCCGGCGGGCCGGGATAAAAATCCTTTATATCCCGGCGGTATGGTGGTAAACTTATAATCATAAATTATGAAACCGGCTTGCGAAAAAACGAGGCATAAGAGCATAAGAGCACAAGGCACAAGTTGCTTGTGCATTTATACTGCCGTGCTGCTGTGCTGCTGTGTTGTCTTTATCGCGGCGGGTTGTGCAGCACGTCCTGCTTCGAAAGCAACAGAAAAGAATCCCCTTGCCGCGGACAACAACGGCCTGGGCGCAACCGTCAGCTCTGTGGCGGAGGTTTTTGCTTTCGACGCCGTGCCCGTCAAGGGCTATGCCCTCGTAGGGGGGCTGGAAGGCACCGGCTCGACCGAGTGTCCCCCTCAAATAAGAAGTTATCTCGAAAAATACATCCTTCAGCATCTGGGCGGGGCCAAGGTCAATATCGATGAGCTTATAAGAAGTCCCGATACTGCGGTAGTAGCCGTCGAGGGGGCGATGCCGCCCGGCGCATCCCAAAATGAGAGATTCGACGTCAGCATCACGGCGCTATCGGGAACCCAGACCACCTCGCTCAAAGACGGCTCACTCTACGGTTGCGACCTTTACGAAGCGAGACAATTCGGCTCATCTATTTACACGCTGGCAACCGCCGAAGGGCCGGTTTTCGTCGATTTAATCAATCCCGACGTCGATATGAGAACCGGCTACATCCTCGGCGGCGGCGTCGTTACCGAAGGGCTTAAAATCAATCTCATCATTCGACATCCCGATTACCGTCTCGCAAACCTGATTGGAAACCGCATCAACGAAAAATTCGGTTCCTCAATCGCGACTGCGCTTGCTCCCGGCACCATCGAGCTGCAGGTCCCTGCAAAATATTCGAACCAAAAATATAAATTTCTCCAGCTTGTCAGGGCAACTTATCTTGCCGACACGCCAGAGCTAATCCAGAAAAGAATCCAGGCCGGCATTCAGAAGCTTGCGTCTTCCGGCGATAAAAACGCCGGCGAAATCACCCTCGAAGCCATCGGCAACGCGGTGTTGCCGAAACTGGCCGTTTTCCTCAATTCCACCGACCCTGAGGTTCGTTTCCGGACGGCGCGATGTATGCTTAACCTCGGCGACAAACGCGCAACGGAGGCACTCTGGAGTATCGCCACCGATAAGGCCTCGGCGTTTCGTATAGACGCGATAAACGCAATCGCGCTGGGCGCAGCCGCCGCAGATGGCGCGCCGCTGCTGAGGACACTGCTGGGCGACGACAACTCCCAAATCCGGCTGGCAGCATACGAAAATCTCGTCCGCACCAAGGACCCCTCTCTGAATACGAAAATGATAGCCGGGAATTTCTACCTCGACCAGATTTCAACCCAGGCGGGAGCCGGGCCGGGAAAACCCGTCATTTTCGTCTCACGCCGAAACCAGGCACGGGTCGCACTTTTCGGAGCGCCGATTCGGTGCCGCAACAACGTCTTCATCGAGACCCCCGACGGCTCAATCACCATCAATGTCCCCGCAAATGAGCAAAATGCAACGCTTATTCGCAAACACCCCAAACACCCCAATTCAATCATACAGTTAAAGTCCTCTCTCGACCTTGCAGATATCATCCAGACATTATGCTCTGAGCCGGTTTCCTCTCCTGAAAAAGGCGCCCCCGGTTTGGGCGTTTCATACTCCTCACTTGTGGCCCTGCTCAAACAAATGGTCGATTCAGGCGCCGTTGTCGCCGAATTTCAGCCCGGACCCCTGCCAATTATCAAGAAATAACCTCGCATCGACCGATAACACTTAAACTGATTCGCGTAGAGTCGGGATTGTTCTATTGTAATCGAAATTAAAAACCGTTAAACTTTGCTTGCTGCCTTTCTTGTCTGGCAGTAACAATAACTGTGAAATTATAGGACGATAAAACGCACAAGCGAAAAAAACGCGAGGAAAAATTAAAATTCTTTGTGGCTTAGTGCCTTTGTGTCTTTGTGGTAAATCTTATGCGACTTCAAAAAGTAATTATTGACGGGTTCAAAAGTTTCGCGGACAAAACCGAATTTGAGTTTTCGTCTCAAATAACCGGCATAGTCGGTCCCAACGGGTGCGGCAAAAGCAACGTCGTTGACGCCGTAAAATGGGTTTTCGGCGAGCAAAGCGCCAAATCGCTGCGAAGCGGCCATATGGCCGACGTTATTTTCAGCGGCTCTGCGAGCAGAAAATCTGCCGGCTGCGCCGAAGTGAGCTTGTTCCTTTCAAATAGCGACGGCTCGGCATCGGGGCGCCTGCCCGTCGAGAGCGACGAAATCCAGATTACCCGCAGAATTTACCGCAGCGGCGAGAGCGAATACAGAATCAATAATAAGGTGTGCCGGCTCAGGGACGTCCGCGAGATGTTTATGGATACCGGCGTCGGGGTAAGGGCGTATTCGATAATCGAGCAGGGCCAGGTCGAACGCCTGCTTATGGCCTCGCCAACCGAACGCCGGGTGATTTTTGAGGAGGCCGCCGGCATCAGCAAATACAAAGCGCACAAGGAAGACGCCCTGCGAAAGCTCGAACGCACAGAGCAAAATCTGCTGCGCCTGGCCGATATTCTGGCCGAGGTTACGACGCGGCTGCGCAGCGTGAAGTTAGCCGCCGGAAAGGCAAGAAACTACCTGCAATACACCCAGCAGCTTAAGGAGCTTCAGGTTAATTACTCACTGGCGGAATTTGACAAAATCTATAAAACTGCCGCCGAGAGAAAAGCCGCGCTTGCCCAAAGCGAGCAGCAATTTGCCGAGGCCGCCGCCGACATCGCCAAACACGACGCCCGGCTCAGTGAAATCGGCAGCAGAATTATCGATACCGAAAACAATATTAACAAAACCGATAACTCGCTGGTCGCCGTCCAGAGTAAAATCGAGCAGATGATGCAGCGAATCGAGTTCCTTCGCAGCAGAATCAAGGAGCTTGATGCCCGCCGGGCCGAGGGGCTTGACCGGCTGCGAAACCTTACTATCCAGAAAACCTCATTCACTACCGACCTCGAAAAATACGGGCTGCAGAAAGAGGAAAACGAGGCGAGCTACCAGCAGTGCAGCCGGGATGTCGAGACGACCTCGAAAGATATTGCCGAAATTAACACCCGGTGTGCTTCGCTTGAAGCTGAGCTGGAAGACGAGAAGTCGGGCATAATCGACATTGTCCGCCACACCGCCCAGCTTCACAACGAGCTTCAAAGCATATCGGTTTATCGCACTAATCTGTCAAGTCAGAAAGACCGCTTGGCCGGCCGTGCCGAGACGGCACACGCCGAACTGGAGAAGCTATTTACTGAAAAAGCACAGTGCGAGGCGCGATTAGCGGATATCGAAAACGTTCTGGCGGACCTTACAAAAAACCTCGACGCCAAACGCAAAGAGTCGGACACTTGTGCGGTTAAAATCGAGGAAGACAAGAAACGTCTGGCCAACAGCAAAGAGGCCAGGAGCGCATTGGCCGGCGAGCTTGCCGTTTTAACGGATATGGAGAATCGCAGGGAAGGCGTCAAGCAGGGTGCAAAACTTATCCTCGAAAATATATCGCGATTCGATTACGTTGAGGGAATCCTCGCCGACATAATTACCGCGCACATCGACTACGCCGCCGCAGTCGAATCGGCTCTCGAAGACAAGACCGACGCCGTCGTGGTATCGTCGGCCCAGCGTCTCATCGCCGACAAGGACCATATCGACTCATTAGACGGACGCGTCCATTTCATAAGTGCGGACAAAATCGAGCCATTCGTCGATACGGGACTCGTCGCCGTGCCGGCGACGGCTAAACGGCTTGTCGAATTCGTCAGTTACCCGCCCAGACATGCATCGCTTGCCTGGTCGCTATTGGGCAAAATTATCATCGTCGATTCAATTGAGTCGGCTGTCGCGTTATCATCACAGTTAGGTCCCGACTATAAATTCGTTACGCTTAAAGGCGAATTCATTTCAGCCGACTGCCTTATCAAGCTTGGGCCCCTCGGTCGTGCAACCGGTCTTATTTCACGCAAGAGCCGGCTTCGTCAGCTTCAGGACACTATCGTCAATATCGAAACCGAAATCGCCGCGCTGCAGAATCAAATCGACAGCTCCCATCAAACCGCCGACCACCTTACGAAACTCTGCAAGGATTTGCGGACCGCCGTCTATGAGGCAAATACTGAAAAAACCCAGATTCACTCGAAACTGACCTCCTTAGACGACGGCATAAAACGGCTCGCAGACGAGCAGCCGCTCATCGC
>JBELAA010000178.1:0-7849 GCA_049509315.1 Sedimentisphaerales bacterium
ATAATCGCAAACCCCAACTGCTCGACCATTATAGGTATCGTGCCGGTCTGGCCCCTGCACAAGGCAAACCCGGTAAAACGTATGGTTGTCAGCACCTATCAGGCCGCAAGCGGGGCGGGACAATCAGCGATGCTCGAACTTGAGCAGCAGGCACGGGAAATTTTGGCTGGCAAGAAACCGACTATCAAGGTCCTGCCATATCAGCTTGCCTTTAACGTGTTTAGCCATAATTCCTCTTTAGACAACACCGGCTACAATCAGGAAGAAGTCAAAATGGTCAACGAGACCCGCAAGATTTTCGATTGCCCCGATATAGCGATTACAGCGACCTGTATTCGCGTCGCGGTCTTGCGGGCACACAGCGAAAGCATCAATCTCGAATTTACCGACCCGATTACCCCCGATGAGGTCAGGAACCTGCTCAAGGATGCCCCGGGCGTATTGCTTCTCGACGACCGCGAGCATAATCGCTTCCCGATGCCGATTGACGCGACCGGCAAAGACGATGTTTTCGTAGGCAGAATCAGGCAGGATTTCTCGATTCCCGAAAATCGCGGCATCAATCTGTGGGTGGCAGGCGACCAGCTCCGCAAAGGGGCGGCGCTGAACGCGATTCAGATTGCTGAAAAACTGTTATAAAACAAAAAATGAAGAAAGCCCCCAACTTTATGTTGGGGGTTTTTTATTCCAAAAATGGCGCTGCGTAACGTAAAACTGACCATATCCTACGACGGCACAAATTACCACGGCTGGCAAATCCAGCCCGGCAAACGAACCATTCAGGCAGAACTCGTCAATGCCGTAAGCGATTTGCTCGGCTGGCGGACGAGGGTAACCGCTGCCTCGCGCACCGACGCAGGCGTCAGCGCCAAAGGCCAGGTCGCCCTTATCCAGATTGATTCCCCCATCCCTACTAAAAATATGGCCAAAGCCATAACCGACCGGTTACCCGCCGATATTGCCGTCGTTGAGGCCGTCGATATTCCTATGGGCTTCAATGTTATAGGCGACCCCAAATGCAAACTCTACCGGTATACTATTTTTACCGGCCGGGCACGACCCGTCTTTGAAATTCACCACTGCTGGCATTTAGCAGAGGCCAAACTCGATATTCCCGCGATGCAGCAAGCAGCGAAACTATTGCTTGGCCAAAAGGATTTCAAGTCCTTTGCCGCCGCGGACGACCATCGCATCGACTCAGTCCGCACAATTTTCCGCTGCGAGGTGTATTCGTCGAAATTCCCGCCTCAAAACTCCAGCGACGCGCCTATGATAAGCGACGAGTGGTTATTCGTTGATGTCGAAGGCGACCGTTTTCTTTATAATATGGTTCGTAATATCGTAGGGACGCTTGCCGAGGTCGGCGTCGGCAGGATGAAACCCGAAAAGATGGTTGAGATAATCGAGGCAAAAGACCGCCGGGCCGCAGGCCCCATCGCCCCTCCCGATGGCCTTTGCCTGATGTGGATTAAGTATTGAAGATAGTTCATATAATAACCCGTTTGATTTTAGGCGGAGCTCAGGAAAATACGCTGATTACCTGTAAGCTCCTGGCCCAGCGGGGCCACGAGGTTACGCTTATAACAGGGCCTGCGCTGGGGCCTGAAGGCGACCTGTATGAGCAGGCCACTGGTCAGGGCTTCAACTTCATAATCCTCGATGACCTCCGCCGGCAAATCAATCCTCATTATGATGTCCCGGCGTATTACTATATTAAAAAAATTTTACACGAGCTTAAGCCCGATATTGTTCACACGCACTCGGCCAAGGCGGGTATTTTAGGCCGATATGCTGCATATAACATTTGCCGAAAGCCCCCAGGTTCATCCTGGGGGTTCAAGCCGCAAATCGTCCATTCGATTCACGGCCTTGCGTTTCACCCGTATCAAAATAACCTGCTCAATAAATTTTATATCGCAGTCGAGAAGGCCGCCGCGAAGCGCACTGACTTTTTTATAAGCGTGGCTGACGCGATGACTAATCAAACGCTTGCCGCAGGTATCGGCTCACCCGACAAATTCATTACCGCGTATTCGGCAATCGAGGAGGACAATTTTCTCAAACCCATTCCTGTCGAACAGATTAACGAGTTTCGCTACAAATACGCGATTATGCCCGATGATATAGTGCTCGTTACTATCGCACGATTGTTTCATCTTAAAGGCCACGAGTTCATAATTGAGTCGGCCAAACGGTTGGCGGAGCGATTCCCGAAGGTAATCTGGCTGTTCGTCGGCGACGGGATTCTGGCCGACAAATACAAAAAATGGATTCACGACCTGGGACTTGGCCATCGTTTCCGGTTCACGGGCTTGTTGTCTCCTGATAAAATTCCGCTGGCGATTCAGTCATCCGATATTCTCGTCCACTGCTCGCTTCGTGAGGGCCTTGCGCGAACGCTTCCCCAGGCGATGCTTTGCGGAAAGCCAGTTGTAAGTTTCGACGTTGACGGCGCAAAAGAGGTTGTTAACGAGAATACAGGCCGATTGATTGAGCCGAAAAATATCGAGCAGTTGACCGCCGCCTGCGCTGAATTATTAGGCGATAAGTCGCTTCGTGAAAAACTCGGCAGCCAGGGACGCGAAAGCGTTAAAACCAGATTTGCCCCTGATACGATGGTTGACACAATCGAGGCGGTTTACCGTCGGTTACTTTCCTGATTTTCCTTTGTTTATTGTTTTTTTGGGTTCGCTTGTTGTTTTGGCGTCTGATTTTGCCGGCGTTGCGGTTGTTTCTTTTTTCTCGCTGCTTTTGGCGCTTGATTCTGACTTTACCGACTGTTTATAACCTTCGCTTCTGTAATCGGTGGCGTAAAAGCCGGAACCTTTGAATATTATTCCCGCCCCTGTGCCGATAAGGCGTTTCAATGAGGATTTTCCGCACTTTGGGCATTTGTGAATTGCTTTGGCTGTTATGCCCTGCATCTTCTCGAACTGATAATCGCAATTTTCGCACCTGTATTCGTATGTAGGCATATCTTTTCTTCTGTTCTGCGTTCTATGTTCTGTGTTCTGCCTTCTATTCTTTCCTGATACCCTGATTATCTGATGCTCTCTTACTGCGTGTCCTTTGTTTCTTCTTCTTCCGATTCTTCCTGTGATTGCGATTCCTCAGCAGGCGATTGTCCCGCGTTTTTCGCAGCGAGCTTGTTGACTACGACCCTGCTTGCCCGAATCACCCGGCCATTTAGCATATAACCTTTTTGCAGCTCTTCCAGAACAATACCTTCTTCCTTACCCTCTTCGGCACGATGTGTAATTGCCTCGTGGTGCGCCGGGTCGAATTTCTCGCCTGCCGACTGAATCTGCTCTACACCCTGTGCCTTCAAAACGCCTAATAAATGGTCGTAAATGATTTTCACGCCCTTGAGTAACGCTTCATCCTGGACTCCGCAGGATGTATTTGTAAGTATGTATTCGAAATTATCCAGCACGGGCAAAAGCGTCCTTATTATCTTGTCTTTCTCGTATGCGATACTATCGGCTAATTGTCTTGCCGAGCGTTTCTGATAGTTATCGTAATCGGCCGCTACTCGCTGCAACCTGGCAAATATGTCGTCCTTTTCCTTTTTCAGCGACTCAATTTGCTTTTGCAGTTCTTCCGCGGGCTGTTTTCCCTTGGGGAGTTCCTCTTTCGGCTGCTCAATCGATGCCGGCTGTTGCTCTTCTTTCGAGTTTTCCTTCTTTTTTGCAAACATCATTACTTGCCGCCAAAATACTTTTTCAGCTTTTCCACAAAACCCGTCGCCTTGGGAAACACGCTTTTGTTTTCCGTTTTTGCGAATTCCCGAAGCAATTCTTCCTGCTTTTCGTTTAATTTCGTCGGCACCTCGACCATAATCTGCACAAGCTCGTCGCCTGTGTGCCTCGTTCGTAAATCGGGCAGGCCCTGGCCCCTTATCCTGAATACACTTCCGTGCTGCGTTCCGGGCGGCACTCTCAATTCTTTCATCCCGTTCAAACTCGGCACCTCGATGGTCGCTCCGAGCGACGCCTGCGTAAAACTTATCGGCACAGCCGCAATCAGGTTGCTGCCGTCGCGTTCGAGAAATTCGTGCGGCTTAAGCCGGACGTAACAATACAAATCGCCCCTTGGCCCGCCGTCTCGCCCCGGCTCGCCTTCTTCCGCAACCCGGACTCCCTGACCCTCGTGAACTCCCGCCGGTATCCTGACGCTGACGAGCCGCTGTTTCGGCACCCGGCCGCTGCCCCCGCATTGTTTGCACGGGTTTGTGATTACCTCTCCCGTTCCGCGGCACCGTGGGCAGGTTGATACCATTTGAAAGAACCCGCCGCCCCTGGCGACTTGTCCTGCTCCGCCGCAGGTCGGGCACGTTCCGGGTTTTGCACCCTTGGCGCTGCCGATTCCGTTGCATTCTCCGCATGTATCCTGTCGCGTAAATTCAATGGTCTTTTCTGTTCCTTTGGCGACTTCCTCCAAGGTCAATTCGACCGCCGTTTCCAAATCATAACCCCTGGCAGGGCCTCGTCTTGCTCCTCTGCGTCTGCCGCTACCACCTATGCCGAAAAGGTCGCCTAAATCGCCGGACCCAAAAATGTCCTCGAAAGCGCTCCCGATATCCTGCCAGCGCATATGCGAGTAATCCCGCACACCAGCCCCTCGCAAACCCTCGTGGCCTAACTGGTCGTATCGCTGCCGTTTTTCATGGTCGCTGAGGACCTCGTATGCTTCTGCGCATTCCTTGAATTTTGCTTCGGCCTCTTTTTTGTTGTCGGGGTTTTTGTCGGGGTGATATTTTATCGCCATACGCCGATACGCCCGCTTTAAACCTCGTAGTAATCACGTTTTTCCATATTTACAAAACCCCCGACTTCACGCCGGGGGTCTTCTTTCAACTCAACACTCAAAACTCAACACTCAAAACTACCTTACCGAACCCGCAATCGGCTCCTCGTCTTTTTCACTGTCCTTGAGGTCGGTAATCAGCACATTTGTCGTCAGCATCAGCCCGGCGATTGACGCAGCCGTCTCAAGAGCGGTCCTTACAACCTTCGCCGGGTCGATAATCCCTTCCTTGAGCATATCCACAAACTTGCCCGTGTTGGCGTTGTAGCCGAGGTTTTTTTCCTTGTCAAGCCGTTCGAGCAATTGAGCCACTATGACGTCGCCGTGCTCGCCGGAATTGTCCGCGATTTGCATCGTGGGTTTGCGCAGCGCCTCAGCGACAATCTCATAGCCGATTTGCTCTTCGCCTTTTGTCTTGCTTTTTGCTTTTTCGACTTCCGCGATTGCCCGCAAAAACGCTACTCCGCCTCCCGCCACGACGCCTTCCTGTGCCGCGGCTCTCGTCGCGTGCAGTGCGTCGTCTAACAGGTCCTTTTTCTCTTTCATTTCCGTTTCCGTCGCGGCGCCTGCTTTTATCACCGCTACGCCGCCGGTCAATTTTGCTAATCGCTCCTGTAATTTTTCCTTGTCATAGTTGCTGGTGGTCTTTTCAATCTGGCTACGGATTTGGTCGCACCGTGCCTGTATGTCTTTCTTACTGCCCGCGCCCTCGATAATCGTTGTTTTTTCCTTGTCGATGACGATTTTTTTGGCTTGCCCTAATTGCGACAGCTCGACTTTTTCCAGCTTTATTCCGAGGTCCTCGCTGATTACCTCGCCGCCCGTTACGATTGCCATATCCTCAAGCATCGCCTTACGTCTGTCGCCGAATCCCGGCGCCTTCACCGTGCAGACCTTCAAAACGCCCTGCAGCCGGTTAATAACTAATGCCGCCAGCGCCTCGCCCTCGACGTCCTCCGCCACTAACAGTATCGGCTTACCCATACTCGCGGTCTTTTCCAACAGCGGTATCAGCTCTCGCACGTTCGACAATTTCTTCTCGTGCAGCAGTATATACGCGTCCTCGAGCACGCACTCTAACGTCTCAGGATTGGTCATAAAATAGGGCGATATATAACCCCTGTCGAACTGCATTCCTTCGACGACGTTGACCTCGTTTTCGGTGCCTTTGCCTTCCTCGATTTCGATTACGCCTTCCTTGCCAACTTTTTCCATCGCGTCTGCCAGTATCTCGCCCACCGCCGGATTATTGTTGGCGCTGATGGTCGCAACCTTTGCGTAATCTTCCCGGCCTTTCACCGGCACGGCAATCGACTTGACGAAATTACCGACTACCTCTACGGCTTTTGTTATTCCCCGCTGGAGCGCCATCGGGTTAACGCCTGCAGTAACATACTTTAATCCCTCGGTGTATATCGCCTCGGCTAATATCGTCGCCGTCGTCGTCCCGTCGCCGACCTCGTCAGCGGTCTTGCTCGCCGCCTGGTTGACCATTTTAGCGCCCATATTTTTGAAGGGCTGCGGTAATTCTATTTCCTTGCTGACGCTCACTCCGTCTTTTGTTATTTTTGGCGAGCCCCAGCTTTTCTGCAGTATCACGTTTTTACCCGTCGGCCCTAATGTAACCTTCACCGCGTTAGCTAATTCTGACAGTCCCTCTTTAAGCGCCTGTCTTGCCGCGTCATCGAACATCAATTGCTTTGCCATATCGTATGCCTCTCAATTTCCTTTGTCATTCCCGCGAAAGCGGGAATCCATTTCAATCCGCAATCTACAATCCGAAATCCGAAATTTTTTACTTTTCAATTATTCCCAAAACGTCGTTCTCGTGCAGGATTACGTATTTTTCGCCGTCAATCTGGATGTCGTTGCCCATATACTTGGTGTAAATTACCTCGTCGCCTTTTTTGACGCTCATTTCGCTGCGTTTCCCGTTATCCTGCATTTTGCCGGGTCCAACCGCGATAATTTTACCTCTTTGCGGCTTTTCTTTGGCTGCATCAGGCAGTATGATTCCTCCTGCGGTCTTTTCTTCTGCTTCCGATTGCTTCACTATAATCCTGTCATCCAACGGTACTAACTTCATAATTCTTATCTCCTTCTATTTTCTTCAATCCGCAATTTAATCTTTTCTTCTTTTTTCTCTGTGTCCTCTGTGATCTCTGTCTCGCTAAGGCGAGACTCCGCCTCGCAAGGCGAAGCTGCGCAAGGGCTTCGTGGCAAAAAGTTACATCCCGTAATCTTCCATTCCACCCATTCCGCCCATGCCTCCCATTCCGCCGCCCATTCCGCCCATACCCGGATGTCCCGGCATACCGCCCTTATTTTCCTGCGGCTTTTCTGTTACGACGCAATCGGTTGTCAGCAGCAAGCCGGCGATACTTATCGAGTTCTGTAGCGCGATTCTCGTAACCTTCACCGGGTCGATTACGCCCGCCGCGAGCAGGTCTTCGTATTTATCGGTGTCTGCGTTGTATCCGAACGACCCCTTGCCCTCCATAACCTTGCTCACAACCAGGTTAGCCGTAGCCCCTGCATTTGCCGCTATCCAGTAGCAGGGCATTGTCATCGCTTTTGCCACAATGTCGGCCCCGGTCTTCTCGTCGCCGGTCAGTTTCAAATTCTTAACAGCGTCGATACAGCGAATCAGCGCCACTCCGCCTCCCGGCACGATACCTTCCTCTATAGCCGCCCTTGTCGCGTGAAGCGCATCTTCGATTCTCGCCTTTCGCTCCTTCATTTCCGTCTCGCTTGCGCCGCCGACGTTGATTTGCGCCACTCCGCCGGTCAGTTTCGCTAATCGTTCCTGTAATTTCTCCCTGTCATAATCGCTTGTCGTTTTTTGAATCTCGTCCTGTATCTGCCTGATTCTGCCCTTAATCTTGTCTTCGCTTCCCGCACCCTCGATGATAATCGTATTATCGCCGTCTATTGTGATTTTCTTGGCCTGGCCTAATTGCTTGACGCTGATATTCTCAAGCTCGATACCCAAATCCTTGAAAATCGGCTCCGCGCCGGTCATTATCGCGATATCCTCTAACAT
>JBELAA010000179.1:0-4778 GCA_049509315.1 Sedimentisphaerales bacterium
CGTTACGCCGAAAATATCATCGCGGGAGGCCAGCGCCTGCTCAATATGATTAACGACCTGCTTTACTTAGCCAGGGCCGAGGCCGACAAAGTCCAGCTTCATATCGAGCAGACAACCGCACAGGATATTGTAAATGCCGTAGTTGTCTCGTTTTCGGAAATGACGCGGGAAAAAAATATCGATGTTGCTCTCGACGTGCGTGATAATCCTTCTTTCGTAAGCGACGCGGGGAAAATTCAGCAGATTCTCGAAAACTATATGAGTAACGCGGTCAAATTTACCCCCGAAGGAGGCAAAATAGAATTGGCCGCGGGGCTGTTAGATGAGAAAACCATCCGTTTTTTGGTAACCGACACCGGCTGCGGCATCGCAGAGCAGGACCGGGAAAAAATCTTCCAGAAATTCGGCCAGATTGGTAATCCCCTTACGCGACAGCCGACAGGCACCGGTCTCGGATTGGCCATCAGCAAGGAGCTTGCCGATATGCTGGCAGGCCAGGTCGGTTGCGAAAGCCAGCCGGACAAGGGCTCAACCTTCTGGCTTGACATACCGCTGACGTTCGCCAAAGAAGAGCAGCAATCGCAGCAAAAAACGCAATAACTGTCACGGCGCAAGCCCCGGTTTGTCAACAGAAAGTAATTGACTGTGTTCGAATTGGGGGGTAGGATTACACGTCCCTTGTCCGCCTTCGCTTTTGTGAGATTCGGAGATAAATAGTATGTCGTGGGTATATTGGGTAAGCGGGATTCTGGCGGTGATGCTGTTGATTTATCTTGTCGTTGCGGTGCTGTTTGCGGAGAAATTCTAAATGGCCGCCGGCATAATACAAATCATCCTGTTTTTATGGGTGGTCCTGCTGCTGGTCAAGCCGCTGGGCTGGTATATGGCGAGGGTGTATGAGAACAAACCCTGCGGCCTGGACCGGCTATTTGGGCCGGTCGAGCGGGCGATTTATCGACTCTGCGGGGTTAACCCAACAAATGAGATGGGCTGGAAGATATATACCGTCTCGATGCTTGTTTTTAACGCGGCTGGTTTTGTCGTTTTATATGCCCTGATGCGATTGCAGGGTTTTTTGCCTTTGAACCCGCAGCATTTTCCCGCAGTTCCCCCCGACCTGGCTTTTAACACTGCCGTCAGCTTTATTACCAATACCAACTGGCAGGCATACGGCGGCGAAACTACGATGAGCTATCTGACGCAAATGCTCGGTTTGGCGGTGCAGAATTTTGTGTCCGCGGCAAGCGGGATGGCGGTGCTGGTCGCGCTTATCCGGGGATTTGTTCGCCGAAACAGCCAGACAATCGGCAACTTCTGGGTCGATTTGACTCGCACGACTTTGTATATTCTAATTCCGCTGTCGTTTATTCTGGCAATCGCTCTTGTTTCGCAGGGTGTGGTGCAGACGTTCAAGCCATATCCAACGGCGACACTTGTTGAGCCGGTTACGATGGCTGACGGCAATAGCGTTACTGAGCAGACAATCGCGGTCGGGCCGACCGCCTCGCAGATTGCCATCAAACAATTGGGCACCAACGGCGGCGGATTCTTCAACGCCAATTCCGCTCATCCGCTTGAGAATTCTACGCCATTATCCAATTTCCTCGAAATGCTGGCGATACTTCTGATTCCGGCTGCGCTTTGCTACACCTTCGGCAAAATGGCGGGCGACACAAAACAGGGCTGGGCGATACTGGCCTCAATGGTAATCATTTTTATTGGTTTGCTGACCCTGTGCTGCTGGTCGGAACAAAAAGGGACGCCGCAATTGATTTCGGCGGGCGCAGACCTGCAACCAGGAGCGACGCAAAGCGGCGGCAATATGGAAGGCAAGGAAGTTCGTTTCGGCATCTTCAACTCCGCCTTGTTTGCTACCACAACGACGGGCACATCCTGCGGGGCGGTAAACTCGATGCACGATTCTTACACGCCTTTGGGCGGTATGGTTCCGATGTGGCTGATACAATTGGGAGAGGTGATTTTCGGCGGCGTCGGCTCGGGGCTTTACGGTATGCTGGTTTTCGCGATTCTGGCGGTTTTCATCGCGGGCCTGATGGTAGGTCGCACTCCTGAATACTTAGGCAAAAAAATAGAAAGTTTTGAAATGAAGATGGCTTCGCTGGTAATACTATTGCCGATATTTCTGGCATTGATTGGCACGGCGGCGGCCGTAGCGACAAAAGCCGGACAGGCTGGTGCGTTCAATCCCGGCCCGCACGGTTTCAGCGAAATCCTATACGCCTATTCCTCAGCGTCGAACAATAACGGCAGCGCATTTGGCGGTATCAACTGTAACACGCCTTTTTATAATTACACCCTCGCTATCGCTATGCTTGGCGGGCGATACCTGTTTAAAATCCTTGTGCTGGCAATTGCCGGGGCGCTGGCGGCCAAGAAATATGTCCCCGCAAGCGCAGGCACGCTGGGCACGTCTGGGCCGATGTTTGTCATCCTGCTGATTAGCGTTGTTATTGTAGTGGGTGCGTTAAGCTTTATACCGGCCCTCGCTTTGGGGCCGATTGTGGAACATTTGATGATGATTGGCAGATAACTATGAGCGATAATGCAAAAAAAACCAGGTTGTTTGACTGGGCAATAGTCCGGCCTGCTGTCGTGGATTCGTTCTGCAAGCTCAGTCCGCGCAGGCAATTCCGCAACCCTGTGATGTTCGTGGTGCTTGTCGGCAGTGTCCTGACAACCCTGTTATTTGTTCAGGCCATCGTCGGAAAAGGCGAGGCGGGACCGTGGTTTATTCTGGGGATTTCGTTATGGTTGTGGTTTACGGTCCTGTTTGCAAATTTCGCCGAAGCGATGGCCGAAGGACACGGCAGGGCACAGGCGGACTCGCTAAGAAAGGCCCGCAGGGACCTGGTCGCCAAAAAACTTGCTAATCCCAGACGTGACTCTTCTTTCGAGATGGTTTTGGCGTCGCTGCTGGAGATAGGCGACGTGGTCCTCGTTGAAGCGGGCGATTTTATTCCCATCGACGGAGAGGTTATAGAAGGTGTGGCCTCGGTAGATGAAAGCGCAGTCACTGGTGAAAGTGCGCCGGTCGTCCGCGAAAGCGGCGGAGACAGGTCGGCAGTTACGGGCGGGACGCGCGTTATTTCGGACTGGTTGGTCATACGCGTTACGGTCGAATCAGGAAACACATTTCTTGACCGTATGATAGCAATGGTCGAAGGCGCCAAACGCCAAAAGACCCCTAATGAAATCGCATTGACTATTTTGCTTGCAGCATTAACCATTGTTTTCCTGGTGGTTTGTGCGACATTGCTTCCTTACTCGTATTACAGCGTTTTACAGGCGCATCAGGGTAAAATCGTAACGATTACAGTTCTGGTGGCGTTATTGGTTTGCCTTGCGCCGACGACAATAGGGGCGTTGCTTTCCGCCATAGGTATCGCGGGTATGAGTCGGCTAAGCCAGGCAAATGTGGTTGCAATGTCGGGCCGGGCGGTTGAGGCGGCAGGCGATGTCGATGTGCTGCTTTTGGACAAGACAGGCACCATAACATTAGGCAATCGCCAGGCGACGGAATTTATCACCGCCGACGGCGTAACAATTGAGGATTTAGCTGACGCCGCCCAGATTGCCTCACTTGCCGATGAAACGCCGGAAGGCAGGTCAATCGTTGTGCTTGCAAAGCAGCAATACAACCTGCGGGGCAGGGATATCGAAAAAATAGGAGCGAAATTTGTCCCCTTTTCAGCGCAAACGCGGATGAGCGGTGTCGATATCGATAGTCGCCAGATTCGTAAAGGTGCGGTCGATGCTATTGAGCAATTTGTTAAAAGCAATGGCGGCTCAATTCCCGAAAAGGTCCTGTCGGCCAGTCAGAAAATCGCAAAAGACGGCGGCACGCCTTTGGTCGTTGCAGACGGCGCAAAAACGCTTGGCGTAATTCACCTCAAGGACATTGTCAAAGGCGGCATAAAAGAACGCTTCGCCGATTTGCGAAAAATGGGTATCAAGACGATAATGATTACCGGTGATAATCCGATGACGGCTGCGGCTATTGCCGCCGAGGCGGGCGTGGATGATTTCCTGGCCCAGGCGACCCCTGAAACTAAGCTCAAACTGATTCGCCAATACCAGGCAAAGGGGCACCTGGTCGCAATGACGGGCGACGGGACCAACGACGCGCCGGCCCTTGCGCAGGCGGACGTTGCGGTGGCGATGAATACCGGCACTCAGGCGGCCAAAGAGGCGGGTAATATGGTCGATTTGGACTCAAACCCAACCAAGCTGCTGGACGTTGTGCAAATCGGGAAGCAAACATTGATGACGCGAGGGGCGCTGACCACATTCAGTATCGCCAACGACGTGGCCAAGTATTTCGCAATTATACCGGCGGCTTTCGCACTGACCTACCCGTCGCTTAACACCCTCAACGTGATGCGATTGGCAACACCCGATAGCGCGATACTTTCGGCGGTCATTTTCAACGCGATTATTATTGTCTTCCTGATTCCGCTTGCGCTAAAAGGCGTGAAATACCGGCCGATGCCGGCAACGCAGTTACTGAGAAAAAACCTGCTCATTTACGGCGTCGGCGGACTGATTGTGCCGTTTATCGGAATTAAACTGATTGATATGCTGCTGGTAGTTTTACATTTAGTGTGATTAAATAATGAAGGTGAGAATATGATTCGCATCCTGCGACAAGCGGTTGCCTGTATAGTGGTATTCACCGTGATTACGGGTGTCATTTACCCGTTGATTGTTACGGGGATTGCACAACTGGCGTTTCAAAGCAAGGCAAACGGAAGTTTGAT
>JBELAA010000018.1:0-20750 GCA_049509315.1 Sedimentisphaerales bacterium
AAGCACGGGCCGATTGCGCTGATTGTTGACGATATGCCTGCCGTGTTTATCGCCACCGCCGGCCCTCAATATGAGAAAATCATAGGCAATATTTGCGAGGTCAAGGCGCGTGGCGGGAAGACCATAATCGTCGCTACCGAAGGCAACGACCACATAAAGCAATACGCCGACCATCTTGTAACAATACCCGACGCCCCCGAGCTGCTCCAGCCGATGCTCACCGTGATTCCGCTGCAACTGCTTGCTTACCACGCCGCGGTTCTTCGGGGCCACGACGTTGACAAGCCGCGCAACCTCGCTAAAAGTGTTACGGTTGAGTAAAAAACGGATGACGGAGGACAGAAGACAGAGGACGGGAAAAATGGTGTGCAAAGCACACCCCACCCAGGCAATCTTCGGATTTACTTTAATCGAGCTGCTTGTTGTCATCACGATAATCGCTGCGATTATGGCGCTGCTTATCCCCGGACTGGGAAGAGCGAAAAACCTCGCAAAGCGAACCCAGTGCGCATCGAACCTGCACCAAATTGATGTCGCTATGCACCTATATGTCAATTCAAACGATGAAACATATCCTGCAGCACAAGACCCGCTGGCTAAAAAACAGCCGACGGACCCCAATATATGGCTGTGGATGGGGCGCGGTTTCAGGAGATTTATTTCACCGTATCTGGGCGGTCATATAGATGCCGATCAACCTTCTGTTTTGCTTTGCCCATCTGACAAAACTGCCCCTGTGAAATGGGAGTCAACAAGCTATGATTACTCAATGACGTTCTATCACAGCCCCGGCCAAATTAACAGCACTATCAACAACTTAATCACCTCACCGCCGACACCGCAAAAACCTGTGAACGTAGCTCACCCCGACAAAAAAATAATCGCCGGTGAGTGGCTCAGCAACCACCGGCTGATTGCGGACGGCAACGACCTCGGATGGTGGTGCCGGCAGGGTTCAAGAAATTTCCTGTTTGCCGACGGCCAAATTCGCTTTCTCAACGTTGATGAAATTCGCCCGGCCAACGACGGCAATCCAAACCCTAATTTGACAAAAGACGGCATCAAGGGGATTGACTGGCCGAAGTGATGAACCACACCAGAGGATGAATCCGCTGCGGTTTTCAATGACAATTTGCCGATACTTATAAGGAATGATAACCCATAAACCTATAACCAATCATCGCAAAATACTTGTGCTCTTGTGCACTTGTGCACTTGTGCTCTTTTCAGGCGGCTGTAAGGATACCAAGGCCAGAAAAGCGGCAGAAGAGGCGGCACAGGCAAGGGCTGAGCTTGTAAAGGCAAAGGCGGACATCGTCCAGCTCAAGGGCGAGGCGAGCTACCTGAAGGAACGGCTTAAAACCACAGAACAGGCCAGGGACAAATCACAGCAGCAGCTTGATGATATTCTTAAAGAGCAGGACGTCGCGGTTGGCGACACCCAGAAGGAAACCGACAAGCTCAAAGCCGAGCTGGCAGAGCAGACAAAAAAAGCAACCGAACTTCAAAAACAGGTTGACCAGCTAAAGGCCGTAATCCGCGAGCTTCAGACCGTAATCGAGCAAAAACCCGCGAACAAGCCACAAATACCCGAGCAGGAAGCAAATCAACCACCCGCTATTACACTTTCAGAGACGAATCTATAAAGGGCTAAATCAGCTCGGCATCGGACTGCGGGACCCAGCCGTCGGAGCCATTGGCAAGGCGAATGTGAAGCCAACCGGGTCTGCGCTCAACCAGGACAAACTCGGTGCCCGCGTGAAGCGGCTCTTTGAAACTGGCGGGGTAATTAGGCCCGTCACCCTGATAGGCGGTAACCTGCGGTGAAATGATAACGCCTGACAGCCGGGTCGCCTGGTTATAACCATCAACAGCAACCGAGCCAACAAAACAAACAAGCAGAACCGCTGAAATAACCACAACCACCGACAAGCTCGCCCTTCTGCCAAACCATATTACAGCCGTTAGTGTCAGACACAAAACCGCAAAGCTGACACAAGCAATAATAAATTTCGTCCGCGTTGAAAAATCATAATGCCAGAAGGCAAGGGTCTGCAGGATTTGCGTTTCGGTCTTTTGCTCGACCTTGTCGATTCGCCTGCCGCGGGCGAAAGCGAGGTTCTTTTGAATATCGGAATTCGACTTGTCCAATTTTTCCGCCCTTCGGTAATTGAGTATCGCCCTGCCGATGTCATCCCGCAGCAAATAAGCATTGGCAAGATTGTAATACAGCTTCGGATTCTCGATATGGCCTTCGCGGATGATTTTTTCATAGCCGAGTATGGCCTTTTCGTAAAGCGAATTTGCCTTTCCGGCATCGTCGGTAGCGGTGTTGGCCTGACGAAATGCGTCGTTTGCCTGATTGAAAAGCGATATGGCTTGCTCATTCGGCAAAATATCCGCTGCCGCAGCCATTGCGGTAACAAGCAGAACAATCAAAACCGTCAGTAATCCTCGCTTAATCATACCTTTGATTTTTTATCAACTACCTTAATCAGCTTTACGACCTCATCAATTGTCGCCGAATTGAGCCGTAACTGAGCCGGGGCATATCGGGCGGCCTCGCAATCGCTGATAATATCTTTGAACCTGGCGGCCGAATCCGAATCGCCCGTGCCCTCAATTATTGCCCGCGAGCAATCATCGGCGGTAAGCGAGCCGGCCACTTTATCGAAACGTTCGCCGATATATTGTTTCATCGCCCCGGCAATTACCTCATAGCGATTGTTTTCCTGTGCCGATGCTGCCTTTTTTAATCCGGCTATTGCCCTGCCCGCAGCTTTGCGCCTGCGTTTTTTAGCCGCCTGTTCAGGTGTCATCTGCACAAACGCCTTCGTTACAATACTGCCGGCAAGCACAACTAACGGCAACATCCACCCCGTCAGGTAAACTGGATTGGCGACAGCCGAGGTAATCGAGAAGCCGACGTTTACAAGGCAATCCTGCCCCTCATAATTGGCGCTGATACCTTTTTTTACCGCCTCTACTTCCCTGCCCGCGGGCGTAAAATCACGCCCCTCGACGTCGGCGGTAGTTAGTATTTTTGTCGGCGACACTTCAAGTTTTATCGGCTCGCTCTTTGCAGTAACGTATTGCCCCTTGTCGGCGTCGAAATACACAAGCGGTATCGCGGGTATTTCGGTAATTTTGTCGTTGGCGGGTCTGAGCGTCTGCGTAAATACCTTGACGCCGTTTTCGATAACCGGCGACGCGAACTGCGACGGGATTTTGAAATTGTCCGCAAAAGCCGGCATCTGCTCAATTGCAGGCCACTGAACGCTCTTTAGATAATCGCCCACTATTTTGATTGTCAGCGTTATCGGGTCGCCGACGCTGACTTTTGTCGGCGTCGCATCGGCTGTAATTGCGTATCGTCCGACCAATCCGTAAAAACCCGCCGGCGCATCGAGGTTCGGCAAGGGGGACACTATCAATTTCATCGGCTGTGCACTTACTGAAAACCGCTTATACTCAATGTTTCTCCCAAAAAAATCACCGAACATATCGTCTCTCGACCGCGACCGGCCGACTGCCACGTCCGCCGACACACTTGGCGTTCCTAAATCAATCTCGCCTGTCTGCTTTGGTATGAGAACCTTACTGAAACTCAATAGTATCGCTTCCCTGCCCCCGCGATTGACCCTATTCTGCTTTGCCTGCCCCGCCCCGCCCTCAAGCTCCTCGATAACAAACGCGTCGCTGTTCAGCGCCGATATATTAAACTGATAATCGCCGATATTGGCATACACGTAAAATTTCACAGTCAACGTCACCGGCTGCCCGACGTAACACTTTTCCTGCGACAACGTCGTTTCAAGTTCAATCTGGTCGGTCGTGCCGGGTTTGGCGGCATTCATAACGACCTCGTTGGTTTGATACTTTTGCCCGTCAACCGTGACTATTACCGCGGGTATATGTATCGGCCCCGCCTGCCCCGCTGTAAGCACGTAATTCATTACGTATCGTTTGACCACGTTGGTGGTCGTTTTGCCGTTTATGATGCTTATTGATGTTTGTGAATTATTACCGCCTCCCGCCGCACGCGGCTTATAAGCTGACAATGACGACAAATCAACTTCCCCCGGCTGGTCGTAACCATCAATAATTATCTGGTAGGTAAACTGGTCGCCCGCGTAAATATCCTTCGACGTATCCACGTTGGCAAATACTCGCACGTCTGCGGCGCCGGCTGCCGATGTAACAGCCATCGCCGCTGTCGCCGTCAATATGATTATCCCAAATTTACGCATACTACCAATCTTTATCGACCTTCTGGAATCCTGAACTTTGCAATAACTGCCTTTGGTCTTTTTGCCGCTGCTCACGGTCTAAAATTTCCTCAGCCGTAGCATCTGGCGCGACTTCCTGTTGCGGCTGCTGCTGCGCCTCATTCGGTTCGGCCGGCTGATTCGGCTCCGACTGAGCTTGTTTTTGTTCCTGCTGCTGTTGTTTTTGCTGTTGCTGCTCATCTGCTTGCTGGTTCTGTTCTTTCTTTTCTGATAATTCCTTCAGCGCATCCTCGATTTTTTTAGCCGCCTCATCCTGTGATTTTTTAGCACCTTCGGCATCGCTTTTTTCCAGCTTTTCAGCCGCGTCCTTTTGCTTGTCGGTCGCCTTATCTAATTGCTCAGCGGCCTTCTGCTGTTGCTCATTGGGTTTATTAGGGTCATTTTGCTGCTGAAGCTGCTGCTTTGCCTGTTCAGTTTTATCTTTGAGCTGATTTTGCTCTTTTGCTAAATCATTATAATCAGGGTTTGGCTTCTGGTTTTCCTGCTGGGTCTTATCGGCCAGTGACTTTTGCTGTTCGAGAAGCTGTTTGAGATTCTCCTGATTCTGTTTTTGCTGCTGCTCCTGTTGCTGCTGTTGCTGTTTCTGCTTATTAATCTGGTCAATGATGTCCTTGATGGCAAGCCGGGCGACCTCGATATTTTTCGCCGCCTTCTCATTAGCGGGGTCAATATCCAGCGCCTGCCTCCACCAGCCGATACCCGTCTGTATATTCTCAATTGCTTTCTGTGTATCGGTATCTTTCAGTTTCATACCCTGCTGAAAATAGCAATCGCCGAGATTATACTTCGCCTTTGCGACAAGCTGCATATCTTTACTTTCCGCCGCGACCGCCTTGTAAAGGTCAATCGCCTGCTGCTGGTCTCCGAGCCGATAATAGCTATCCGCCTTATTGAACCTCGGCTCAGCCGATTCAGGCGACTGCGTTATTGCCTTGTCATATTCGCCAATCGCTTCGTTATATTGCCCCTGCTGATATAATTTATTTCCTTCGCTGACAATACCACTGGCCGAGGCCGCAAACGATGGTCGTGTCACCGCATTTATCAATATTAAAAGTAATACCAATTTAAGCTTTCTTGCGTTCACTTATCAAAACCTCGCTAATCAAAAGCACAATACCTATTGCTATAAAAATCTGGAATCGCTCATCGTATGTAATCATCGTCGCCGATTCTAACTGCCGCTTCTGCGCTGAATCGACAAGCTCCTTATAAATCTCGCCTAAATCCAGCGTCGTCCCCGGCTCAACACCGATATACCTGCCACCCGACGTAGCTGAAGCCATCTTGCGAAGGGTTTCGGCGTCGAGTTTCGACCATACTTCCTGCCCCTGATATTTCAAAAACGTCGTTTTCCCGTCTGGGCCCGTAATCGGTATTCGCGAACCCTCTTTCTCGTCGCCTATGCCGATTGCGATTATTCTTATCCCCTGTGCTGCCGCCTTCTGCGCCGCCTCGACCGGGAAACTGTCGTGGTCTTCGCCGTCGGTGATAAGAACCAAATCCTTATATTCCCGCGACTGCTTATCGAACACTTCCTCAGTCGCCTTGCGTATTGCGTCACCGATAGCCGTGCCGCCTCTGCCGGTGCTCTCTGTTGATATATCCGCCAGCGCCATTCTCACAAACGCGTAATCCTGCGTTAAGGGGCATTTGACAGTGGCACTGCCCGCGAATGTAACGATTGCGATTCTATCGCCTGCCAGTTTTTCAAGCAGGTCGCCTATTGCTATTTTCGCCCTTTCCAGCCGGCTTGGTTTAATATCCTCGGCAAGCATCGACCGCGAGGTATCTAACAAAATAACAACGTCCCTGCCCCGGCTTTTTATTTCCAGCGGCTTCGGGTTCCACCTCGGCTCGGTGAGTGCAGCCACAACCGCAGCGAAAACGCCTATTAACAATATCGCCTTCAAAATCTGCCTTTTCAAACTCACAGCAGTGTTAATCTGTTTCAACATTTCGATACTGGCCAGGGCCTTCAACGCCAACGCCTTTTTCCAGAAACACCACAGGTAAGCCGGCAACAAAATCGCCGGTATTACAAACAGCAGCCACAACGCCTTGTCGTTCCCAAGATTCATAATGTCGTTTAGCCGTCGGCGGCACGCCGACGCTCTTCTAATTTACGGAATCTTTCTGAATATCGTGCAGCTCGCAATCATTTCAAACAATAAAACCGCCATCGCCGCAAATGCCCACGGTCCAAATTTTTCGGCATATTGCGTAAACTGAACCTGCTTAACTTCAGTTTTTTCAAGCTTGTCTATCTTTCCCATAATCTTATGCAATGCATCGGCGTCATCTGCCCTGCCGTAAAAACCGCCGGTGGTTTCGGCAATATTTTTCAGCAACGGCTCGTCGAGGTCCTGCTCGACCGGCATTTTGAACGTCCCCATCATCGTCTGCACCGTTGTAAACGCCTGTCCTGAGCCAATACCGACTGTGTAAATTTTTATACCCCACTTTTTCGCCAATTCCGCCGCCTGCATAGGGCTATATCGCCCGGCGTTATTTTGACCGTCAGTGAGTAAAATAATCGCCTTACTTTTTATTTTGAAATCCGGCTTTTCACTTGCTGACGCAATGCCCGCTTTATTAATCCTCCTGTTCCGTTGCTGAATCTCCTCTTCCACCTTTTGCAGCCGGGCAGCCGATAACGCAATCGCATCGCCTATCGCCGTGCCGTCCTCGTTTCGCAGGCGCACGACATCGGTGTTTTTCAAAAATTCCAGCAAAACATTATGGCTCAGGACAAGCGGGCAAACTGTATCAGGGTATCTTGCGAATGTTATAAGGCCCAGCAAATCGCCCCCCCTGCCCGCCAGTCCGCCCTTGCCTCCGATTATGAAATCGGCAAGCACCTTTTTAAGCGTTTCCAAACGATTCAGTTTCTCGCCTTGGTAGTCCATTTCGTTGCCCATACTGCCCGAATGGTCAACGACAATCTCAATCGCCACCCCTTCGGTATTTATTTCCGAAAGCACCGTCCCTTTACGGGGCCGGGCCAATGCGATTATCAATAACGCAATACAAATCAAACGCGCGGCAACCATTAAAGACCGTAATCTAACCCGCCACGAAACTGGACAATCCCTCACAGAACTCACCGACGAAAACGTTACCGCCGCCGTGTGCTTTTTGCGCAGCATCAGCCATCCCAAAACGGGGATAATCAAAAGCAGCAGCAGTGCCCATGCGGAATATAGCTGCATTTACACCCCCCCTGCCAAATGTTTAGCCGTCGCCGGCACGGCGACGCTGCCCTCAACCCGGTCGGTAACATCGATTTTCCGCTCATCGGATTTCGTCTGCTCGATAAAATTCTTGGCCAAATCAATCGTCCGCTGAATCTGCTCATCCGTCGGGCTGTGTTTGGCAAATTTTACAAGGTCACAGTGTGTGAGAAATTCCACAAGCGCCTTCCTGTCGGCATCCGTTAGCACACCGGCATCCCTGATTTCCGCCAAAAACTCCTCAGTTGTCCGTTCCGGCGCCCTCAATTCAAAACGGTCCTCAATATAATGCCGAAGGATGTCGCTTACACCCTCGTAAAATTCCTTGACCCTGCCCTGCCCGAGCAAATCGCGATTTATAAGTGCTTGTAATCGTGCGTATGCGACTTCGTGGGCCAGCTTAAAAATCCTGATTGCCGCTTTTGTCTTCTGTTTTCGCAAATACCACCATATCCCCCCTGCCCCCGCAATCGCAGCCGCCGCAGGCAAAAGCCACCACAAAATCAGTTTTCCCCGCATTCCCACGACGCCCTCGATATCCGCCATCGTAACCTTGCCACGCTGCTGGCCAAATAGCGATGCAACCTCAATCTCAATCGGCTCAGTCGTAAGCTCATACGTTTTTTTTGTCTGCTCATTGGCATCGTGAAATTCAAACGTAAAAGCGGGTATTGCAAACTTACCCGGCAAAAACGGCTCAAGCCGATACCGATATGTGCTCACGACGTTGTTATTGACGTCAAGCCGACTGCCGAGGTTTTGCTTGCCAAGAACGCCAAAATCCTTAAGCGCACTCCCAATCTCAGGCACATTAACGTCATAGCCCGCACCAATCGCCGTTTCTACATCTACCAAAAGTGTCTGGGCGATTGTTATTTTGCTTTTATCAACTCGTATATGCGCCGTCAACGGCCCCTTTTGATACGCCTTATCAATTTCAAAAACGGGTTCTTTAACAGCCGGGGCTTTGCCGAAACAGAACACTGAAAACAGAATACAGAATGCAGAACTCAGAACCATTGCAGGTACGGAAACCACATTCTGCGTTCTGAATTCTTTATTCTGCATTCTTTGTTCACTCTCCTTGCGGTCAGTATCGCCTGTGTCGCCGATGAAAGAACTGAATCAAATCATTTATATAGGGCTTTCCGGTACTTATACTTATGCAATCAACGTTAATCGAGCCGAGGTCCCTTTTCAATTGACTGAATCGTTCCTCGCTTTTACTTCCGAACCGCCCGCGAAAGGCGGCACTCGACGTATCGACGATGAGCGTCTCGCCCGTCTCGGCGTCGGTCCACTCGATAATCCCCGCTTTCGGCAGCGCCATTTCAGCAGGGTCGCTCACCGGCACTGCTATACAATCGTGTCGCTTGTTCAAAAGACCTAACGACCTCTTGAAATCCGCCTGTAGGAAATCCGAAACCACAAAAACCGTCGCTTTCTTGCGAACAACCCTCGCTAAATAATCCAGCGCAAGCGGGATATCGGTCTTTCTTTTGGGCGTCTGGAAGTAAAGCAACTCGCGAATCAGCCGAAGCACATGTCGGCTGCCCTTTTTGGGCGGTATGAACAGCTCAATCCTGTCGGTGAAAATCAAAAGCCCGACCTTGTCGTTATTTTTCGCCGCCGCGAACGCTAAGACCGCACAAAATTCCGCCGCCAATTGGTTTTTGGTCTTGTCTATTGTCCCGAACCTGCCCGATGCGCTCAAATCCACCGCGAAAATCACCGTCATTTCGCGCTCTTCGACAAACCGCTTGATATATGGCTTTCCCGTCCGGGCAGTAACGTTCCAGTCAATCGTGCGAATATCGTCGCCGGCCATATACTCGCGGACCTCGTCGAACTGCATCCCCCTGCCTTTGAAAACGCTCTCATACTGTCCCGCGAAACTGGCGTTAACCATCTGCGACGTGTAAATCTGTATCTGCCTGATTTTCTTCGCGATTTCTTTCGGTATCATCGTGACAATCTCAAATCTCAAATTTGAAATTTTCTTACGGTACCTCGATATTATCAAAAATGGTTTGTATCACGTCCTCGCTGGTTTTATCCTCTGCTTCGGCCTCGTAACTGACAATTACCCTGTGCCGCAGAACGTCCATACCAATACTTTTCACATCCTGAGGCGTAACATAGCCGCGTTGCTGAATAAACGCGTGTGCTTTAGCAGCGATTGCCAGGTATATCGTCGCCCTCGGCGATGCCCCGTAGTTAATCATATTGTCAAGTTTCAGCCCGTATTTTGCCGGCTCTCGTGTAGCCGAAACAACATCAACGATATAATCCTTAATTTTTTCATCTATGTATATCTCATCGACAACCGCCCTGACCTCGGCGATGTCCTTAGGACTGATTACCGGCTTAACATCAAACTTCTTATCCGTAACCGCCATCCGGTCCAGAATCTGGCGTTCCTCGTTCTTATTGGGGTAATCAACCTTCAGCTTCAGCATAAACCGGTCTAACTGTGCTTCCGGCAGCGGGTATGTCCCTTCCTGCTCAATCGGGTTTTGCGTTGCCAGAACCATAAAAGGCGTCGGCAGCTTGTGCGTTTCCTCGCCTATCGATACCTGTCTTTCCTGCATCGATTCCAATAACGCGCTTTGCACCTTGGCAGGAGCCCTGTTAATTTCGTCGGCCAGTATGATATTTGCGAAAATAGGCCCCTTGCGGGTATAAAACTGGCTGTCGGAAGCCCGGTAAATCTGCGTGCCAATCAAGTCCGCGGGCAGCAAATCAGGCGTAAACTGAATCCGCCGAAATTCGGCGTTTATCGCCCTTGCCAAAGTCGTTACCGCCAGGGTCTTAGCCAGTCCGGGAACCCCCTCAAGCAATATATGCCCGTTCGACAAAAGTCCGATAAGCATCCGTTCCAGCATATACCGCTGGCCTATGATGACCTTGTCGATTTCCGAAAACAACGCCCTGACAAACTCACTTTTCTGCTGAACCATTGCCCCAATCTGTTTAACATCCGCCGCCATAGCTAATCTCCTACAAAATCACTCATACTCCCCTAAGAATTCTCCGATTCATCCCGGCACGCTGGGAATCGGGGTCTTAAAATGACCCCATAAATGCTCAAAAATTTATTAGATTTTGCTACGTTTTTCCAGTTAAAAAAGTTCGGCCTTTTGACGCTGATTTCGCTGTTTTTTGAAGCAGACCCTTTGGCTTTTTTATTGCCTGCAACCCGGGGTATGTTTAGCATAGGGGCTATGAGAATGCCGTTGACCAGATATGGCTGGCCGCAGGTGGTGTTTTATCCGGCGGCTTTGATGGTGTTTATGGTTGTGCTGTGGTTCGGGGCGCATCCGACGACGCCTGTCTGGATGATTCAATACGTCGAAATAGCGCTTGTGGCGGTACTGATATGGGCGTTGTCGTTTTTCAGAGACCCTGAAAGGGAAGTGCCGCAGGATAAAAATATATTGCTTGCCCCTGCCGACGGGACGGTAACCGATATCGAAACCGTCGATGAGACGGAATTTATCAAAGGCAGGGCCCTGCGAATCGGGATTTTTTTAAGCATTTTCGACGTTCATATCAATCGCTCGCCCTGCAGGGCACGAGTTGATAAAATCGTATATCATCAGGGCCGGTTCTTAGACGCGAGAAACCCAGAATCCGGCCGGCTGAATGAATCGAACGACCTCTGGCTGACAAAAACAGAAACGCCGTCAGATAAGCTGATTGTGCGGCAGATAAGCGGGGCCATCGCCCAGCGAATCGTATGCCGAACAAGCGAGGGTGCAGAATTAGTTAGCGGCCAGCGTTTCGGTATGATAAAATTCGGGTCAAGGACTGAGTTATACGTGTCAGTGAGGGACAACGTCGAATGCGTCGTGAAAAAAGGCGACAAAGTAAAGGCGGGGATGACGCCGATGGTTAGGTATATATGAATGAATCAGAAAAAGCACCTGTAAGCCCCCAGGCTCATCCACCGTCAGGTGCCCTTTACGGGACCGGGAGTCAAAAGCCGATGCGGCTGAGAAACGAGATATCGAAGGAAAGTTTCCTGCGGCGGATGCGCAGACAGCGGCTCAAATATATCACGATACTGCCCTCGCTTGTAACGATAATCAATGGCGCTTGCGGTTTCGCGGCGATAAGCTTCGCAAGTCAGGGCGCCGAATCAGCGACGGGGCAATTTTCCTATCATCGGCTGACACTGCCCTATTTCGCCTTGTCGGGCTATATGATACTGATGTCGATGGTGGCGGATATGCTCGACGGACGATTGGCCAGGATGAGCCAGAGCACATCGAGCTTCGGCGGGCAATTGGACAGCTTGTGCGATATAATAAGTTTCGGGGTGGCGCCGGCGTTTTTAATGCTGAAAATTCTCGAGCACAAAATTGGGACGCTCGAAATAAATCCCGTCCTGATAAGCTTCCTCGAACGGTTCTTCTGGCTGGCGGCGGCGGTGTATATCAGTTGCGCGGCGATTCGGCTGGCGCGGTTCAACGTCGAAAACGAGGAGGATGAGTCGGCCCATATGAGCTTCGTAGGGCTGCCAACCCCGGCGGCGGCGGGAGTCATCGTGAGCTTGGTGATTTTTCATCAGGAAACCGTGCCCGATATTCTGACCAATCCCGGTCGCGCCTGGTCAACCGGCGGGGTAGTCAATTTCCTGCTCGACGACCTGCTCCTTTATTTACTGCCGATTTTAGCGGTCGGCCTGTCGGTGCTGATGGTCAGTAGAATCCGCTATGCTCACGTCATTAACCAGTATATAAGGGGCAAGAAACCATTTGCGCACCTTATCAGGGCGATTGTGTTTTTCGGACTGATAATCTGGCAAAGGCAATTCGCGTTAATTCTTATCTTCTGCGGCTTCGCGGCAAGCGGCTTCCTGCGATGGCTTTATTACAGTATTATCCACAAAAACCAGCCCATTACAGGCGAATCGACAACCGCTTTGGAATAGTCCCCGATTGCAAGCCACGTCGGCAATTCCGCCTGTGAATCGAAAACTGGTGCGATATGACTAACGACAAAACAGGAAGAGATAAGCTCGAGAAAATCGCGTTTGCGGTTGTTCTGGTGATTTCACTGGTCGCGGCACAGGCGATAGTCAATTTACGCTCGCTTATTCGGTTGTCGGATCCCGTCGAACTAAGCAAATCGGGCCTGTCGGTCTCGATGCCGCGTGGCAGCGCCTGGCACAGCGACGACAAATGGAAATTCGACGGCGATGGTTTCACCATAAACAGCATTTTTACGACCGGCGCCAATACGGGCCGGTCGTATGCCCGTTGTCGTTACGTACTGGCAGCGAAGCAAATGACGGCACAGGAGCGTTTCAGTGAATACGCATCGTCACTTAATTCTGAGACGGTCGAAACGGGACAACTGGCCGTCAAAGGACTCGTCGTTGACTGGGCGAAGATAAGCGATGCCAACGAACAAGCATCGAGCGTCCCTTTCGAGATAATGTTCGGCGTCTGCCGGCTGCCTGAGGGCAGATACCTCGAAATCGAGGTACTTACCACCGAGGACGAAAAAGACCTCGCGCAGAACATTTTCAACGTAATCATCAAAAGCATCAGGTTCAGCGACAACGGCCTTCTGAAAGCGGGAATTCAAATTGTCGGCGACTGCAGAAACGAAGGACTTGCCAAAGCCCTGAACGGCCGGGAAAAACAGGTTTCATTATTTATGCTGACCGATGCGTCTAATCGCCCCGTTGGCTTCACGATGGATGCGTTTGCGGCCGAACCCAATACCGACACGCAGCGCAGCGCGAAGTCTGGCGGAGTCTCGGCTTCCGAGGTAGAGCCCGCTTCGGAATCCGAAGTCGAGGCGGCAAGCTATTTTTACAAGCGGGGCCGTGTGCCCGAAGAGGAGGTAGGGCTTTTGCACACCGACGACACTTTCACGACGTTCACCTGGAGAGTTGAGAACAGAACCGGGGCCAGGGCCAGGCGACTGGAAATGTCGGCCCAGGACCAGAATCTGGCAATACAGGAGCAAGGCAAGGAAAAAGAATATACGCTGAGCAAGGCCGCCGTGCCGGAAATCATCGCTGACCAGGTCCTCAGAACATTTCTCGACAGCAATCAGAATTCGATTCTTATCGACGTAATCAGGGCCGACGGAACGATTTCGCCGTTATATGCGGAAAAAGCTGAGCCGGCACAGGATGCCAACCAAGTTATCAAGGTCGAATTGCTGGATGGGCGAGGAATCCGGCAGCAGATTTACTACGACAGCTCGAAGAATGAGATTAAAACGGTTTTCGAGCAAGGCGGCGTTCTCACCCGCTCAACCGCTGAGGAAATAGCAAAATTATTTCCCGAACGCGCCAATCTCGTTCTCAATCGTAACCAGCTTCTCAACCGCCGGGAACTTTAAGCAGGACAAACATCACGCAGGAAAAAAGACCTGACCTCTTTTTTATTTCAGCATCACTTTTTCGTAACCGGCAATCAGGCGGTCCATAAACTGGTCATAATCATTATCCACCGTGCAGCGGGATTTGTCCTGCTCGAACCATTGCAGCGACTGTTCGATGCCGCGGGCGAACTGGACCGTGGCGACGTAATCGGGGGTAAAGCGTTTTATTTTGCTGTTGTCGAAGACGGCGCACCAGGACTTGTCGCCGAATAACGGGCCGGTAAGGTCGGGGTTGAATTTGCAAATAACATCCGAAGGGATATAAACCGGCTTCATTTTAACGCCTGCGGCATCGGCTATGGCATTATGTATCTGGTTCCAGGTCAGCGCCTCATCCGAGGTGATATGAACAGCGTGGCCGACGGCCTGGACGTTGCCGATGAGGCCGATGAAACCTTTGGCGAAGTCGGTATTGTGGGTCAGCGTCCAAAGCGTTGTGCCGTCGCCTTGAATGATTATTTTTTTACCCTTTCGCATCCTGTCGATAAGCGTCCAGGGATGCGTCCAGCTATTTATCGCGGCTGGTATCGATGTCAGGCCGTATGTGTGCGAGGGGCGAACGATTGTAACGGGAAAGCCGTTGTCGCGATATTCGGCAATAAGACGCTCCTCGCAGGCGATTTTGTCGCGTGAATACTGCCAGTATGGGTTGGCAAGCGGCGTCGATTCGGTGATGAGCCAGTGCGCAGGCGGCTTTTGATAGACCGATGCGGAGCTGATAAATATGTATTGGCCTACCTTGCCCTTGAAAAACTCGATATCCGCCTCGACGTGCTGCGGCACAAACGCCACCCAGTTGACAACAACGTCGAAATCGTGCGGCTTGAGCGCCTTCGAAGCGGCCTTTCTGTCGCGAATATCGCTCTTGATGACCTTGGCATCTCTCGGAACAAACTGCTCGTTTTTCCCGCGATTCAGCAGATACAGGTCTATCCCCCTATCGACCGCCAACTGCGACACCGCCGAGCTTATTGTCCCCGACCCCCCGATAAATAAAACTTTCATTCTATTTTCCCTTGATGGCTATGATACACATTACAAATTTTATGTCTGAAATTCGCCCTCAGCCGAAAATCCGCAGGAATTTAATAAGGATAAGGACCAGCATTCCGAGCAGGTAGATTCTGAGTATCAGCAGAGCGATTTTAACGGTTCTGGTTGTTTGAATTCGTGGCATTTATCACCTTATCATTGTGCTAAATCTGAGCACGGGTTACTAATCCCTTCATAATATCATTGTAGTGAATTACGCCCAAAATATGGTCCGTTGAATCCACGACCGGCAGCATCCGGTAGTGATACTTCGCGAACAATTGCGCAATGTCGTCTTTGATTGTGGTCTCATCAACCGTAACAACCGGCGACGACATCAGGTCTTTGAGCGTGGTCTTGTCATCGGCGGTTACGAGGCGTCGCAGGTCAACTACGCCCAGCATCGTCCCCTCGGCCGGGTCAGCAACGTAGATATATGAAGCCACCTCGTGGTCGATATTGGAAGAACGCAGTTTGCCAAGGGCCTCGGCGACGGTTGTCTGGGGGGGCATTTGCAGGAAATCTTTCGACATCAGCGTTAACGCCCTGACCTCGTGGCCTGAAAGCAAATCAGTAGCTCTTTGCGCCAAATCCCTGGGCAATAACGCCATTAGTTCGCTTCTGGCGTCTAACGGCAGCACCGAAAAAAGGTCCGCCAACTGCCCCACCGACATTTCAGACAAAATCGTCCTGGCCCTTTCGTCGTGCAGGCCTGCGATAATCTGCCGTTGTGCACGCGGTTCGGCTTCAAGCAGCGTCTCGGCGGCCTTTTCGGAATCGAGGGCTGAAAAAACCGCCTGCTGCTGGCTGCCGGAAAGCTCCTCGAGGGCGTCGGCAAGGTCTTCAGGCGGAAGCTCGCGGATTTGCTTGCGCGTTACAGACAAATTCACCTTATTTCCTGAAACGGCGTCCTCAACCGACAACGGCTGAACGTATCGCCAGGAAATCAGCTTATCTTTCGGTAAAGGCAGCCAGCCAAATCCCCATTTTCGAAGGAACCCGTTAAATGATATATCGACGTGAATCAGTAACATACGTCCCTGACTTTCAATCAGGTGAACGTCATTGACGACCTCGATACGCCGGCCTTCCATATCCAAAATGGTCTTCCCTCTTAAATGCTCATTCAAAAGAAGCCACCCCGGCTGGTCAACGAACGGCGGATACTGCTCACCCTGCTCAGGCGCCAAGACAAATATGGTTCCCTTTTCAATCTTGACGACACGATTCCAGGGAATCAACTCGCTGGGATTACCCCAGCCGTGGTCGATATATATGCCGATAGCTTCGGGATACGGCTCAGCCATACGAAACACGAGGTCCGTAAGTTTGCCGATACGGAATGAACGGCGGCTTTCGCACACCGGCCTGTCTAATATTTCGGAAAAGAAAAAGACCTGGTAATCTTTCCCATTGGGTGCGACGGCTTTTATAGTTTTAGGGTTCATAACCGCATCCGTTACTTCATACTAAACCAGCTCGGAAACAACACCGAGACACCGAATAGCGTTGATATAAGAATTACAAAAATCGTTATAGACCAGTTGGCGATATTTTGCCAGCGGGTATTTACATTTTTTCCCATAAGCGGCTTATCGTTCAAGAGCAGTATCAAAAACACAAGGGCCACCGGCAAAAGTGAAACCGCGACAACCTGGACGAAAATAGTGATTTTGTTCTGGACCTGCGTGCTGGCAATCAAAGACACCATACCGGCCGAAGTGAGCATTAAAACGTAGGCGACGTAAAACCAGGGCGCCTCACGAACGCTCCTGTTGAGCGAATGCGCCCACCCGAAGACCTCGCCCAGCGCCCAGCTTGTCGCAAGCGAAATGCAACGGCGAAAAGCATCTTGGCCCATAATCCCCAGTGGTGCTGAGGTATCAATGCCGGTATGTGTGTAGCCACCTGGGCGGCGGATTCAATGACGATTTGACCCTGCGGATTATAGTAAAATACCGCGCCCGTCGTAATTATTATGAATGCGGCGACGAGACAGGTAAGAAACGAACCGACAAAAGTATCGATTTTGCCGAACTTGATGTCTTTAATGTCCATTCCCTTATCAACAACAGCCGACTGCTGAAAAAAGATTTGCCAGGGCGTAATCGTTGTGCCGATATTGGCCATAACCAGTGTAATCAATGCGGCTGGAGTAAGATGCTCGCTGAACGAAAAATGAGGGTCGTAAAACCCCTTCCAGACCGTCGACCAGCTCTCGCTGACGTTGCCTGTTTTCATCGCCCAGATGGCCGTGGGAATATAAACGAAATTGAACAAACAGAAAAACAGCGTAATCCTTTCGAATGTCCAGTATTGGCCGCTTAAGACGATACCGAGCAACAGGGCCGTTACTGTTATGAACGTGATCCATTCAGGGACGTTAAAAATTCGCATCGCCTGGGTCATACCGATATATTCAGTAACCAGCGTAAGCCAGTTGATAAGGACCAGGTCGAAGATGGAAAAGCAGCCCCAGAATTTGCCGAAGCCGTCGAATATGGCCTCGGCGTGACCGCGTTTTGTTACGGCCCCGAGGCGGACGGTCATTTCCTGAACGTAATACGCCATCGGGATAAGGATTATGAAAATCCAGAGCATATTGAAGCCGGTTCTTGCGCCGGTTTGCGCGTAGGTTGATATGCCGCCTGCGTCGTTATCGGCCACCATTGTGATAATACCGGGGCCCAGCACCGCCAGCAGTATGAGCCAGCGGCGTTTCAGCCGGCTAACAGAATGTATAGATTTACTTAACCAATACATAAGCCATTTTTTTATCTCGCTCCCCGAAATATTTATCGGCCAACAGCAGTCATTTTAACCCGCGAAAAATTTATGTCAAATACGGAATCGCAGGAGCGATAAGTTTTATGACTTGACGCGGTCGTTGCGAATATGTAAGCTTTTTCAAACCCTTAAATGCCACGCATAATGGCAAACCTGTTATCTTATGAAAGGATAAAAAAGATGATGACGACGATTGTTGACGTGAAGGCAAGAGAGATATTAGACAGCCGGGGCAATCCCACGGTTGAAGTCGATGTTATGCTGGAAGACGGCTCATTCGGACGTGCAGCAGTGCCCTCGGGCGCAAGCACAGGCGCTCACGAGGCGGTCGAGCTTCGCGACGTAAAGGCAAAGCGTTATATGGGCAAAGGCACCACGGGAGCAGTTAAGAACGTAAATAAGATAATCGCGCCGGAAGTAACCGGTATGGACTCGCTGGCCCAGGAAGATATTGACCGCTTAATGATAAAATTAGACGGCACGCCAAATAAAGGCAAATTAGGCGCAAACGCGATTCTGGGCGTTTCACTGGCAGCGGCAAAGGCAGCGGCAATATCCTGCTGTCTGCCTCTGTATCGCTATTTAGGCGGCTGCAACGCCAATGTAATCCCCGTCCCGCAGATGAACATTCTCAACGGCGGAAAGCACGCCGACAACAACGTCGATTTCCAGGAATTTATGATTATGCCCATCGGCGCACCGACCTTCGCCGAGGCGCTACGTATGGGAGCCGAGACGTTTCATACGCTAAAAAAAGTCCTCAAAGAAAAGGGGTATAACACCAGCGTCGGCGATGAGGGCGGTTTTGCACCGTCGCTAAAGAGCAATGAGGAGGCGTTGGAGGTGGTAATGGACGCGATAAAGAAAGCCGGCTACAAACCAGGCAAAGACATCGCTATCGCCCTTGACCCTGCCTCGACCGAAATGTTCGATTCCAAAACCGGTAAATACAGCTTTTTCAAATCGGACCCGAAAAATAAGGTCTCAAGCGACGTTATGATTTCGCACTGGGCCAAATGGGTCGATAAGTATCCTATAATCTCAATCGAGGATGGTCTGGCCGATAGAATGACCCAGAAAATGGGCGGCAAGATTCAATTAGTCGGCGACGACCTGTTTGTTACCAATACCGAGCGTCTTGCAAAAGGTATCGAATTGAATAGCGCAAACTCGATTCTGATTAAACTCAACCAGATAGGCACACTGACCGAGACCTTCGAGGCAATCAATATGGCAAAACGGGCCGGCTGGACCGCGGTTATCAGCCACCGAAGCGGCGAAACCGAAGATTCAACCATCGCCGATTTGGCCGTGGCCTCAGGCGGCGGGCAAATCAAGACGGGTTCTGCCTGCAGAACCGACAGAATCTGCAAATATAATCAGTTGCTCCGAATCGAAGAAGAGCTTGGCGAAGCGGCAAAATACGCCGGCTTTATGATGCGAAAATAAATTGAGAAATTGGAATTTAGAATTATGGGTTACGGTTTCAAATTCTAAATTCATAATTCAAGAATTGATTGACAGGTGCGAGCCATTCGGGTCGTAGCGTTTATAGTGTTTTTCAGCGTCGGTGCGGCAGTGCTGTCGGCGACGGTGTTGTGCGACGACGCCGTCGAGTATTTTCATAATAAAGCGCTCCTCAAGCAGGCCGACGCGAACCTCAAAAAACTCGAATCGCTGGATTCCGATTATGACACCGTGCTTAATCAGCTCGAAGGTGACCCCCGCCAGATTGCCCGCCTCGCCCCCGCGACACTGGGTATCGAGCCAAATGAACCCAATACCGTATATCCGCGGGCGACCGCCGACAAGCTCGCCGCGGCCAAACGCGCGTTAATCGAAAAACCTGACGAGCAGGCAACCGATGAGTCAACCCCGCCCTGGCTGGGGCTTTGCTGTCAGTGGCCGCGCAGGCATATCCTGTTTTTCGCAGGCGCCGCCTTAGTGCTGATTTCGTTTGTTTTCTTCGGCCCAACAACAAAACCAAGCAGGTCAATGACGGTAACATCTAAAATTGAACCGTCTGACGCGTCCGTGGGATTACCCGGCGCAGATTCAGCAAAGACGGAATCGCAGACGAATTCGCAGCCGCCTGAGCATCAATAACCCTGACATATCAAGGCGAAAACTCAAACCAACCGGCCCGTTTTTATACAGCGTGCGAATGCACTGAAGATGTTGTGTGGCTGTGCGAAGAATGCTTTGTCAGCTTTTTGCTGTGAGTCAACGCCTTGTGCCCGATTTTCTGACTGCTTACTACGCCTTTGTGATGATGTTTATGTTTCGCAAACGCCGCATCGGTTCCAACAAAACAAAAACAAACCGTAAGAAAAATTATGATGGCTGCAATTCTCGTTTTCATTTCTTTACCCTTTCACAATAAAACCAACCTATTAAACTTTCCGGATAAACACCCGCCCGCCGCAGAAAAAAAACGGCACATTATCGCTTATTCGACCGGCGGCAATCGTTTTCTTGAATTAAAATCTTCCGCTTTTTTTCTGGTGTCGTTTTAACGCCGGCAACCGGCTTTTTACGCAATGGCGGCCTGTTCACGCGGAGAATTGAACCCCTTCGTCAATTTCTTCTGGAGTGATTCCATATAAAGGTAAAATACAGGAGTGATATAAAGTGTGAGCGACTGCGAGAAAAGCAGCCCCCCTACCACGGCAAGACCGAGAGGTCTGCGAGATTCCGCGCCGGCGCCGAAACCAATCGCGATGGGAAAACCCGCCATAAGCGCAGCCATTGTGGTCATCATAATGGGCCTGAAGCGTATAACGCTGGCCTCGACAATCGCGTCGTAAGGGCTTTTGCCTTCTTTTCGCTGGGCCTCGATGGCGAAGTCAATCATCATAATTCCGTTCTTTTTGACTAAGCCGACCAGCATTATTATTCCCACGAAGGCGTAAATCGAAAGGTCTTCGCCGAAAATCCACAGCGTAATCAATGCCCCGAAACCCGCAAAGGGTAACGCCGACAATATCGTCAGCGGATGAATGAA
>JBELAA010000180.1:0-12429 GCA_049509315.1 Sedimentisphaerales bacterium
CAAACCGGCGGCACGGCAAACGCCGACATCGACGCGGTATCGGCCTGGAACATAACAACCGGCTCCGACGACGTCGTCATAGCAATCATAGACACCGGCATAGATTACAGCCACCCCGACCTGGCCGCAAACATCTGGACAAATCCAGGCGAAATAGCCGGTAACGGTATCGACGACGACCACAACGGCTACATCGATGACATTCACGGTTATGATTTTTGCACATACGGCGGGCATATAAGAGATTCCGACCCGATGGATGAGCACAACCACGGCACCCACGTCTCAGGCACAATCGGCGCCTGTTCCAATAACCACGCCGGCGTTACCGGCATCAACTGGCACTGCAAGCTGATGTCGTGCAGGTTCCTCGACGAGGATGGCTACGGAAACGTGGCAGACGCCATCGACGCAATAAATTACGCCGTCGCAAACGGCGCCAAAGTGCTGAACAATAGCTGGGGCGGCGGCGGGTACTCCGCGTCACTCGCGGCCGCCGTTACCAACGCCAGAGACAACGGCGTGCTTTTCGTCGCCGCCGCAGGCAACGACTCAACCGATAACGACACTACCCCGCAGTATCCCGCAAGCTATCAAATTGGAAACGTAATCTCGGTCGCGGCAACGGATGACGATGATGCGCTGGCCTACTTTTCAAACTACGGCCAAAGCACCGTCCACCTCGGCGCACCGGGCGTAAGCATCCTCAGCACCGTTCTCAATAACGAATACCAGTGGTATAGCGGCACCTCGATGGCGACGCCTCACGTCTCGGGCGTGGCGGCGCTGCTATTGGCGCAAAATCCGGCTATTAGTTTGAATGAGCTCAAAGCCCGGCTTATCTGGACCGGCGACCCCGTTTCGGCGTTAGCAGGCAAAACCATCTCAGGCAGACGCCTCAACGCCTATAACGCCCTGACCGCCCAGCCGGGCCTTATGGTGGTCGAACCCAATGACGGGATAACCTGGGTGCGCGGTTTCGAATGGCCCGTTCAATGGATGTCAATCGGCGGAGGCAGCACCGTCGATATTTACCTCATCAAGCCGGACAATTCCACCCTGCAATTAGCCGCTCAGGCGCCAAATACCGGAAATTACAACTGGAACATACCGGCCGCCCTTCCCGCCGGCGCCGGTTACAAAATCCTCATTGACGACGGCGTAAACACCGGACAAAATGACGCCGGCTTCACTATCAGCGAAAATCCCGCCGACTATTTCACGGAATTATTCAATTCTTATGCAAGAACTTTCGACCTGTCGAACAAATCGCTCATGCTCACGCCCGACGAGTCGGCGTCCCGCTATAGCGCCTGTATAAAACCAATTACGGAACTTCCCATCGACCCCGCCGGCAGCGAAATCCTTACAATGGCCGACGACGATTCCCAGCTTGTTACGCTGGGCACTTTCGGCGTTCCGTTCTACGGGACAAGCTATTCGAGTTTTTACGTCGGCAGCAACGGCTACATCACTTTCGGCTCGCCCGACTACGCGTATCTCGAAAACGCTGCAAACCATTTTATTATGAAGCGAATAGCAGGTCTCTTCCGCGACCTCGACCCCGAAACACAAGGCGATGTCAGCGTTAAACGCCTCGATGACCGCATTGCCGTAACATGGCAAAATGTCCCCGAATACGGCGAAACCATCGGCAACACGTTCCAGATTGAGCTTTTCGCTGATGGGCGAATTCGTCTGTCGTGGCTGAATATCGCCGCATCCTTAGGCCTGGTCGGCATTTCGCAAGGCCGGGGCCAGCCGCCTGACTACCTGAATTCAAACCTGTCTAACTACGGCCAATGCGAGCCGGTGCTCGAGTCGCTCGAAATAACCGGCCCCAACAGCATCGCGGAAAACAATACCGCGCAATTTACCTGCACTGCGCATTACGAAAACGACGCCGACAGGAATATAACAGCCGCAGGGACCGTCTGGAGCGTTGATTCCAACGCCGCGGCCATCGACAGCAACGGCCTGTTGACCGCAGGCGGCGCTTCGGATTACAGGCAATGCGAAATCCAGGCGCAGTTCGGCGGCAAATCCGCCGCCCGCTCGATACTCATTACCGATAGTTCCACTCATATCATCCCTATTCAAAAAGCCACGGTTAAAGCCGGCGCAACCGCAGGTCTCGATTCAATAACATTAGCAGGTGGATTCGATGCGACGCCGGAGCTGTTCGCGGTCGCCGATAACGTAAAAGTGCAGTTCTACTCCGCGACAGATGACTATCTTGTTTATGAGCAAACCATCAACAAGGGCTTATTCAATGTAAACACCTTCCAGCTCAAAGCCCGGAATATCGACTTGACCGGCTTGCGTTGCCCGTTCTATGTGCTCATAAATCTCGGCTACTATATCGCGATGGGAACCGCCGATGATACGCTCGTCAACGGCAGCCGGCCAATACCCATTCGGCTGTTAAGCGGCTATGCCGACACGCTGGCAGTATCAAAAGCAACGCCTAAGGGCTCCGCAAAGCCCCTTAACGACCGGCTCTCTGTTATCGGAACATTCACAGTCAGCGACCTCGACGCACCGGGTTTGACTCAGGGACTAATCATATCCTGGGGTCCGCAAATATGGACGATTCCAAGCGGCAAATTCACCCTTGTCAAAACAGGCCTGTTACGCTGTAATTATCGGACGCCGGATGGGGCTTTAATTCAAGCCGATTTCAACTTCAATTCCTGCACCTTCAAACTCAAAATCAAACAAACAACCGTTGCCCCAAAAACAGGCGATGTTGATTTCGGGCTTGTTTTCGGCAATTTCACCCAAACCGTCAGAATCCGCACATAATCGTCGAAATTCTGGTTCAGCAGGATGGTTTCGCTGACGATATTCTAAACTATAAATAGAGACCCTATGCGAGAGCCGGTTGAGATGAGAGAGATGTACATCTTAATCAGGTAACACTGCGGCCTTAAGTGTGAATATTTATCAGTAAATGCAGGAGTATAGCCATGTGTAAAAACCCGATGCGTGTCGTTACCAGAAGTTTGGTTTTAATCTGCGCTGCCGTGATACTGGCAGTCACCTCCAACGTCTATGCCGGCGTCATAGGCGACTGGGAGAGCAGCAACGGCGACGGATGGATTGACTATAGAAACGGTTTGTCAATCGCAAATTCTACCAACGCATCAACATACAGCTTTTTATCCACCACAGGCATCACCCTCGGCGATTATTCCCTGAAAGCTACCCCGCCGGCAGAATGGAAACAGTGCCTCGAAATCTGCCTCGAGACCAAAACCGGAGCAATAGCTGATTTCTTCGCTCACAATCAATTCAAAATTGATGTTACCTATAACAGCGCCGACTGGCCAGCAGATACCGTTTATGCTCAAATATACGAGTTAAGTATCAATGCTCAGGGTCTCAACCCGACATGGCAAGATATCGGCGGCGACCACAGTCCCGACGGCAATAAAGGCGTCGTGTTTACCGATACACTCAACCCGGCCATGCCAGGAAATCTACCACTCACTAATGCGGGCACACCCGGAACAATCATTACGGGAACGTGGACCTGGGACTATTCCGCCATAAAAAGCCAGATTTCTAATCCGCCGTCGTTTATTCAGTTTATTTTCGCGCTGAATTCTAATAAGTTAGGGGCTTACTACTTCGATAACGCCAGGTTCGAGGTTTTACCAAATTCGACGACAGCTCAGGGGCCATGTCCTTCTGACAATGCAAAACACGTCAGCACAACCCCAACCCTTTCCTGGACAGCAGGATGCTGCACGCAGCATACAAACGGCCACAACGTTTATCTGGGAACCGACCACGATGCCGTCAACAATGCCACTACCGCCTCGACAGATATTTTCCTCGGCACTGTAACAGACCCCTGCTACCCCGTTTTAACATCCCTGACCGGCGTCGATTACTACTGGAGAGTCGATGAAGTCAACGATGCCAACGCCCACAGCCCCTGGAAAGGCAATGTATGGCATTTCACCACAACCAACGCCCCTCCCGTCGTCCCGCCCGTCCGTCTGCACGTCCAAGGCAACAAAATCAAAGACCCCAGCGGAATGATTTGGGCGCTACCAACCACGATGTCGTCATTGAGACACTCATAGACCGTATAACAAATACCAGCGACCCCAACGGCAACTCACCGGGCTGGTACCCGAAAATTCTCAGAATCCTCGTTTGCCCGCACGATTCGGACCTCTACGGCGGTAGTCCTCTGACGTTCGAGCCGAACTTCAACCCCAATAACCCAGACGACCCCAACACCCAGAACAATGAAGATTTCAATGACCTCCTCAGGGAAACCATCGATTACTGCGCCGAAAAACAACTTTATGCGATTATCGACTGGCACGTTATGACAAACACATACGATGACGTTAACGATACCAACGCTTTCTGGAGTTATATAGCGCCGAGGTTCGCCAACGATACCCACGTCTTATTCGAGCTTTTCAATGAGCCGGTAAATCCGGGCGCCACAGAGGCCCAGCGCTGGGACAGCGTTAGAAACGATATGCAGACCTGGGTTGATACTATCCGGGCTTCCGCGCCGCATAATCTGATTCTCGTCGGCTCTCCCAGTTACGACCAGATTCTCGGCCCCGTCGTCTATAATCCGATTGCCGACGACAACGTCGTCTATGTTTGTCATCTTTATCCTTACCACTGGCTGGGCCACGGCGCAGACCCCGACTGGTATAGAAACCAGATTACCACCTGCGCCGAACAATATCCCGTGATTTGCACAGAATGGGGATTTACTGAGGACCCGACCTATTATAACAGTTCTGGCAGTGATCATTACTTTGACGGCAGCATTTCCAATTACGGCCAGCCCCTCAAGGAATTTTTCGAGGAATACGGAATCGGCAACACCGCCTGGGTCCTCAGCAACAGCAACGGCTGGAATCCGCCTATGTTTTATTCCAACTGGACGCCCCGCTGCGGCGACGGCGAAATGGGCTGCTTTACCAAGGACTGGCTCTATGAAGGTACCCTCGAACAGACCGTCGCCCTTACTATCAGCAAATGCACCGTAAAAGCGGGTAAAACTCAGGGCGCCAACGGCAGCGACATAGCTAATATCAAGGACTCCTTCACCGCCTCCGGCACTTTAGCTCATATTACGCCGGACTTCAATTTCGTTGACTCGTTAGAGGTAAACATCATCTCACTGAAGAATCCTGATAGCAACTTGATTTATACCCGGACAATACCCTTCAGCGCATCGCAGGTGGTAAAGGGAAAATATACCTACACGTACAAAATCCCCAAAGGCGGCGCTGGCGCGATTACCTCACTGAAATTCGATTTCAACCAAAGAAAAAACACCTTTGCGATACAGACCAAAAATATCAACCTGACGGGTCTGGGTGCACCGCTACAGCTCAATATCAAAATGGGCCCCTATACTCTGACCGGCACTGCCTCCGAAACAATCATCAACGGCAGCAAAAAACTGGTCCCCACACGACTGATGAGAATGTTCCAGGACACCATCGTCGTTACAAAGGCAAAGGCAAAACACAACAGCACCACGCCATTGTCTGATTCCCTGTCTGTAACAGGCGAGATTGCCGTGGCAGATATCGTTAACAACAATATGGAGGAGCCGAACCTTGTTAAAGTGGATGTCAATATTGTCTGGGGCGACCATACCTTTACCATTCCGGCAGGCCGACTTGTTGCCGCTGCCGACGGACTCGACGTCGGGCTCGATGACAGTATTGTCCCGTTCGGCATAAATTTCGGCGACGATGATTTCAATGAGTAAACAACTGCGCGTTAAACAAATAAACTTTGTTTTAGAAACGGCTACTTTGACTTATTAGCAAGGAAAGAGATGGAGAAGGCCAAACCAAGCTTCAGGCAGCAGGCGCAAAAAAAAAATCGTCGTCCGCTTTTTCTAAAAAAATATATAACCATTATCACGGCCGCAGCAATATGCCTGTTTAATACTACGGCGTGCCCGGCAACAACAGCTACTGTCAGATACAACTCAGTTTATCAGCAGCTTGAGGGCTTCGGTGCCTCAGGCGCCTGGTACGAGGACTGGCTGACGGCTCATCCCCAAAAAGAAACCCTTTACGATATACTTTTCAGGGACCTGGGGCTTGATATTTACAGGGTTCGAAATTGTTACGGCTTCGACGGCGGCTATATAAACAACACTAATCAAATCGTCCAGGAAGCCAAAACCCTCAACCCGTCGCTTAAAATTTTGAATTCTGCCTGGACGCCGCCGGCTTATCTTAAAAGCAATAATGACTACAACTCTTACCCTTCGCCCGGCACGCTTAAAAAAGACGCCACCGACTCCAATAACAGCGCTCCTTATTACTATGTATATAAAGCATATGCAAATTGGTGGGCAGACAGTTTGACAGCATACGAAAGCAACAGCATACACTCTGATTATATTAGCATACAAAATGAGCCGGACTTCGAGACATACTATGAATCCTGCAAATTCCTGCCGACGGAAACCTCAAGCTATGCCGGCTATAACCAGGCGTTCGAGGCGGTTTACCAGAAGCTTAATTCCGCGATGGGACCGAATATGCCAAAGATGCTCGCCCCGGAAACAATGGGTTTCGGCGGCGCTGGGGCATATATCAACTCTCTCATAGATACCAATCATGTTTATGGTTATGCGCATCATCTTTACAGCGACGGCGACTACGATTCCCCCGATTCTTTTATCACAGGTATGCAAAATTTCGGCTCCCTGTACGGCTACAAGCCCCTGCTGCAAACCGAATACGAAAGATTATCGGCGCCAGGTGACGATTTTACTGCGGCTATGAATATGGCACTTCATATGCACAACAGTCTTGTTTATGAGGGGGTATGCTCATATTTCCACTGGACCCTTTTCTGGAGAGGCACAAGCGGTCTTGTGTCGCTTCCATTCTATGGCAGCTCCAGTTATACAATCAATCCCACTTATTACACCTTTAAGCATTACGCCAAATTTACAGACCCCGGCTGGTACGTCATTGACGCCACGGCCAGCCCCTCGGACAATCTGCGAATGACCGCGTTTAAAAACCCGGACAACAATCAGTTAACAGTTGTTATACTCAATAAATCGACAACCGATGAAAGCTTAACGCTTACTTTGCGTAACTTTTCGCCTGACGGCAGCGTTTCAGAGGTTTACAGAAGCAGCGCCACTGAGCACTGGTCGTCTTTAGGCGAATTTAATCCGGCAGAAGCGTTAACTCTGCCGGCCCAGTCAATTACCACTATTCATTTGACGGGGTCGCAATTGCTTACCGTGGCAGACGTCAACGTTACGAAATGCAATATAAAGGCCGGCAAAATCCAGGGACAGGACTCATTCGACGCCTCCGGAACATTTACAGACGATTTCGACCCGGTGCTTAACGATATCAGTCAGTTCGACGTTAATATCATCTCGGCAGACGGAAACCTGATTTATTCGGAAGTAAATGACTTTACCGTCCGCAACTCGACGGCAGGCAAATTTCAATACACTCATAAAATCCCCAAAGGCGGCGAAGGCGCGATTACTTCATTAAAATTCGATTTCAACAAGCAGACCTTTGCGCTCAAGACCAGGAATATCGACCTTACCGGCCTTGCCTGCCCCTTCCATCTCAATGTCCGGCTGGGCAACTATTGGCTGTCCGGCGAGGTTAACGAGCCGATAGTCAACGGCAGCAAAAAACTAATCCCCACCCGCCTGATGAGAATGTATCAGGATACCCTTGTCGTAACAAGTGCAAAAGCCAAGCACAGCACAAAAGCGTCGTCCGACTCGCTGTCGGTCAAAGGCGAAATCGCGGTAGCGGATATGAACCTCGACAGCAATGAGCCGAACCTGGCCACAAAACAAGTCGTTATCACCTGGGGAGACGGAGTCCAAAAAAGGTCACGTGTATAAGTGCTCCAAAGTGTATCCTTATGAAAGTAGCGCCGAGCCCCACGCCCTGGTTTCGGCTGTAATCGACCTTGATAAATGCACGTTTACGATTTCCGTGAGTAAGGCGGATAATCTGTTCATTGGACCGGCGCCTGCCAGAGCGAATTTCGGAATATCCTTCGCAACGGAAAACGGTGAGTTCGACAAGACAAGAAACGTCAACGTCATTACAGGCCGCTCGTATTAAAATATATCCGCATAATAATATCGCCCCATAAGCCCCCAGGTTCATCCTGGGGGTCTCGTTTGGTATTCGTCCATAGATTCCAAATTTCCTTTGACATATCCTGCGCCGGCCTCTTACAATGCATCCGACACAAATTAACGCGGTTTTTTTTAGACGCAGATGGTCGCGGCGACCACACGAAGCCCTTGGCGGAGTCCCGTTTTTGGCGGGACTGATTAACACTACTTTTAATTCTTTTCTCTGTGACCTCTGTGGCTAAAATCTCTGTGTGCTCTGTGGCGGGCTATAATTGTGAGATGTCCTTTCTGTAAAGTTGACCGTGATAAAGTCCTCGATTCGCGCTCCAGCGACGAGGGACGGGTAATCAGGCGAAGACGCCAGTGCCTGGCGTGCAGGAAACGCTTTACTACCTACGAAAAGACCGGCGAAAGCTTCAAAATGTTCGTCATAAAAAAAGACAACTCCCGCGTCCCTTACGACAGGGAAAAAGTCATAGCCGGCCTGCAGAAGGCCTGCTATAAAAGGCCTGTCTCCGCAGAGCAGGTTCGCCAGATAGCAGACAGGGTTGAGGAGGACATATTCAAAAATTTCGACAAGGAGGTAACAAGCTCCTTTATCGGCGAAAGCGTCATAAAGCACCTTCGAGACGTTGACAAGGTGGCGTATATTCGTTTTGCAAGCGTATATCGCGATTTTAAGGACGCAGGCGAGCTGATCGATGAAGTAAGCCAGATGATTCAGGAATCCGACGACGGAACTCATCCCAGGCTCTTCCAATAAACAATATTTATGATATAATCGCGAACCGTGAAAAAAAATAAAAACTTCGTGTCTTAGTCTCGCTAAGGCGAGACTCCGCCAAGGGCTTCGTGCCTTAGTGGTAATTTTGAAATCAGAAAGGAGCTGAATTATGAGAAAAGTTTACATTTGTATGTTTGTATTGGCGCTCGTGGGTCTGCTTGCCATCATAACGGGCTGTGAGGAACAGGCCGCAAAACAGCCCAGCGCTACGCCCCAGCAACCGACCAAGGTAGTCGCCGAGAAGGCAAAGCCGGCCGCTGCCCCGGCACCAGCGCCTAAACCTGCACCGGCAAAACCGGCAGAGGCGGCAAAGCCCGCTGCTGAAAAAGGTTCCGCCACGGGACCCTATGGCTTCAAAGCCAACTTTGAAGATGCACCCGGCTTCATTGTCAACTGGCTGGTTATCGGGCCATTCCCCAATCCGGGCGACAGGCCTGATAACAAGGGCTTCAACACCGATTACCTCGGCGGTGAGGCCGCCTATACGCCCGCCAATGGTATGGAAGTCAAAGACCCCAACGGCACAATCCTGAAATGGCAGCCGTATCAGTCAAACGACGCATTAGTCAACTTCTTCGAAATCCCGTTCCTCAAATTAGAGCAGGGCCAGGAAGATATTCTGTGCTACTGTGCCTGCTGGCTGGAAGCCGACGCCGACAAAGACGTGGAAATCCGCGTCGGCTCAGACGACGGCTACAAACTCTGGCTCAACCACAAGGAAGTCGGCGTCGTCCACGAATACCGCTCTTCCGGCGTGGACCAGGAAACCTACAAGGTAAAACTGGACAAGGGGTTAAACCTTGTGCTTATTAAGGTTGACCAGGACTACGGCGAATACGAGTTTATGCTGCGGGTCGTTACTGCCGACGGCAAACCCGTCGAAGGCGTCAAAATTTGGAACCAAAAATAAAAATAAGAATATAACACTGCCGGCCGGCCTAAAACCGGCCGGCATTTTTTTTGCCACGACAACCGCCGAGCCATACGTTAAAATACCCCCCGCTATGCGAATCGTTAACAAAATTCGTAATACCGATGTTAAAGTCGTTGCGCCGCCTTCCAAAGCGCATACATTAAGAGCAATAATTATCAGTTCGCTGGCCCAGGGTAAAAGCATCATCCGCAACCCCCTTTTCGGCCAGGACCAGTTAAACGTCATCGAGTCCCTCAAAAAACTCGGCGTGCATATCGACAAAACTATCGATACCATAACCGTCGATGGAACAGGCGGCAAACTCGAACCCGTCGGCGACGAATTGAACGTCGGCGAATCGGGCGTCGGTATGAACTTCCTCGCCGCGGCAGCGTGCCTTTCCGAAAAGCCCGTCACCCTCACAGGAACCGGACGCATCACCGAAAGACCAATCGGCGAGGTTGTCGAGGGCTTGAGGCAGTTAGGGTGCAAAATAGAATACCTCAACAAGGACGGGTTTCCGCCGATAAAGGTTTACGGCGGCGGCATCAAAGGCGGTATCGCCCGAATGAAAGGACAAAAAACCTCGCAGTATTTCAGCTCAGTCGCCATTTCATCGCCATACGCACTGACCCCCGTCCTGCTCGAATGTGTCGATGATATGACCGAACAACCCTATTTCGATATTACCCTGCAAATGATGCAGGAATTCGGCGTCCAGGCCCAAAACCACAATTACAAACAAGTGCTCATCCCCAATGGCAAAAAATACTCGGCCAAAGATATAACCATCGAGGGCGATTACAGCAGCGCCTCGTTTTTCTTTTTAGCAGGCGCAATCTGCAAATCGAAAGTAACCGTCGCCGGACTAAACCACGATACAAAACAAGGAGATAAGGTATTTGTGGACCTGATGAAAAAAATGGGCTGCGACATAACCCTAACAACTGACGGGGTCTGCATCGAGGGTAAACCCCTTAACGCAATCAAGCAGGATATGAGCAATCTGCCCGACCTGGTTCCGCCTTTAGCCATTGCGGCGGCATTTGCCAAAGGCGCCAGCCAGCTGACAAATATCGGCCACCTGCGTCTTAAAGAATCGGACCGGCTGCTGGTTATGGCCTCACAATTGAATAAAATGGGCGTTAACGCGACCTGCGACCAAAGCTCGCTCGTCATCGAAGGTTCTCAAAACATTCACGGTGCAGATATCGACCCGCATAACGACCACAGAATCGCAATGAGTTTCGCCGTTGCAGGGCTTGTAACCGGCAACCAGACCATACAGAATGAAATGTGCGTCGCTAAATCGTTCCCCGACTTCTGGCAACGTCTTGAGGTTTTTACAAAATCCCGTTAAAATCGGGATATCGCGTTTAGCCGTCGCCGGAACGGCGACGGCAGCGGCCGTGCCGGCCGCTGCTAAACTTTTGGAGAAACAAGTATGATTGGTTGTCACTTAGGAAGGATGTTTCAGGTAACCGTCGCAGGCGGGTCGTATCAGGAAGGGCTGACCGCCGTCGTCCAGGGCTGCCCCCCTGCTTTGTCGCTGACCGAGCAGGAAATATACGGTGATTTGCTCCTGCGAAAACCAGGCGCCGATGAGCTGTCCAGTCCGCGAAAAGAGCCGGATTTACCCATCATTTACTCAGGCCTTAACGCCGCCGACACAATTGAAGGCGCCGGCAACGCCAATCACACCAACGGCACACCCCTGACGATTTTGATTCCCAACCTCGACCGTCATTTCACTCACATCAAACAGTATCAGGACACTAACCGCACGCCCCGCCCCGGCCACGCGTCCTGGGCGTCATTTGTAAAATACGGCCCCGACGACGACTCAATCGGCGCGGGCATTTTCAGCGGACGATATACCTCGACTATCGTCGCCGCCGGCTTTATCGCAAAAAAGGTGCTAAAAAAACTCGGTATCGAGGTTTTCGCCTACATAAAGGAAATCGCTGGTATAAGGTGCCCCGATATCGACCACAACAAAACGCTTGCATATACCGAAAATTACAAAAAAATGCGCCGCGACCTCGACCCGTTCTATCAGGAAATTTACGTCAAAGGCCGGGTCAATATGAATATGCGTTTTCTCGAAAAGGCAGCCGTCTTTGCACAAATCGAAAAGGAAATCGACGCCATACGCGGCAAAGCCCCGAAAACAACCGCCAAAGAAATCCGCGACAAATACGGCGTTCACCATATCCTAAATTGCCCCGATATCGACGCCGCACAGGCAATGACCGACGCCTGCAACAAAATATCAGCAGCCGGCGACTCGGCGGGCGGACTGGTGGAAGTCATCGCTCTCGGCGTGCCGACCGGCTTAGGCGAGCCGGTGTTTTATAAGCTCGACGCTGAGTTAGGCAGGATGCTCGGTATCGGTGCCGTAAAGGCAGTCGAAGTAGGCGCAGGCCTGAATGTAAAAAATATGACCGGCAGTCAGAATAACGACCAGTTGCACTGCGAAAAAGGCAAAGTCGTCTTCGAATCGAATAACGCAGGCGGCATAACCGGCGGATTGGCAACGGGACAGCCCATCATCGTCCGATTAGCCGTAAAACCCACCCCCACCATCGC
>JBELAA010000181.1:0-8162 GCA_049509315.1 Sedimentisphaerales bacterium
TTGGCCGGCTGGGCAAGGACGAGAGATTGCCGACGGTGAGGCAATTGGCGGGACAGCTTGCGATAAATCCCAATACAATCGCAAAGGCGTATCGGCAGATGGAGCAGGAAGGGATAATAACGACAAGACCCGGCGCGGGGACGTTTGTGGCAAACTTAGACAGCGATCTGAGCGGCTCGGTAAAGAAAAAGCTGATTTGTGACGACCTTGAACGCGCGGTGGTAGATGCGTTTCATATGCAGATAGATAAACAGACGCTGCTGAAATGGTTCGATGAGCAAACAGGAAAGTTCAATCTCAGGTGATTGAGAGGAAGCACTATGAGCCAGAACGTGATAGCGACCGAAAACCTGGTAAAGTATTTCGACGGGAGATGCGTTCTTGACGGCATCGACCTGAAAGTGCCGCAGGGCTGCATATATGGCCTTCTGGGCCGTAACGGCGCAGGCAAGACAACGATAATCAGGATTCTGCTTGGCCTTGAGCCGGCGACGCGGGGGACGTCGCAGGTATTAGGCGAATCGTCGTGGCAACTGCCGGTATCGGTATTGGGACAAATCGGTTACGTCGCGGAGGGACATAACCTGATTCCCAATTACAGCGTCAGCCGGATTGTGGAGCTTTACAAGGGGTTGTCGGCAAACTGGAACGAGCAGTATTTCCGCCGGCTGCTCGAGACATTCCGGCTGCCCGTGGAGCGAAAAATCAGTCAGCTTTCGCGGGGTATGAAGGCGCAGTTGAATTTATCGCTGGCGATGGCGACTGAGCCGAAACTTTTGATTCTCGATGACCCCACGCTGGGCCTCGATACGGTATCGAGGAGGCAATTTTTAGAGCTGGCCATTGAGCTTATAAGCAGGGACGGCAGGACGATTCTTTTCAGCTCACATATTTTGAGCGACGTGGAACGATTAGCCGACAGAATCGGGATATTGAGGGCGGGGAAATTAGTTGTCGATTGCGAACAGGAGGAACTAAAAAGGCGGGTGCGAAAATTGCGGTTGATTTTTGATGGTGAGCCGCCTAAGGAGATTCCCATTACGGGGATAATGACGGAAAAAAGACAGGGTAGGGAAATAATAATATGCGCGGCAAACTGGAATGAACATAAACAGACAATACTTAACACGTTCAGGCCGGCAAGCTGCACAGATATACCGATGACGTTAGAGGAGATATTTATTGAATGCACGGCGTGGGACGAAACGATTCCAGCCGGCGAGGAAAAAGGAGAACCGGTATGTTGACACTGATAAAACGGGAAATAGAGGACAATTACGTTTTTTTCATCGGGGTGGTAATTCTGGCGACCATCTTCAGTATGACGGTTTTCTGGCATCGATATTACGGTGAGAGATATGATGATAGCTTGATTGTCATTGGTTTTGTTTTATCAATCGTAGTGATGCTGGGCTTTTGTTCGATGGGAGCGGCGCAGATGTATCTGGACAAGACGAAAAAGGTGTCAGCATTGCTGGCTACGCTTGCGGTTACAAGAAATCAGATTTTTACAGCCCGCGTTGTTGCCGGCCTTTTGCTGGTTTTAATTGGTTTTATTCCTATAGCAGAGCTGATTATTGCGGTCTGCTCAGCGCTTGGCACGTCATTTTATCATATACACAGCGGGTTTTATTATGAAGTTTTAATCCCCGTGTTTATCCTGGGATTTGCCTGTTATTGCGTCGGTTTGCAGGCGGGATGGGCGTCGGGCAAGGTAAGGCCGACGCTTGGTGTGCTGGGGATAGGCATCTTTTTGATTCCGATTATTCTGATTAAGGGTTTTGGCTGGGAAATTTACGCGATACTGGTTTTGTTTATTGCGGCGTGTCTTGTGCGGGCGTGGCGAACATTTTCATCGGCTGCTTTTTAGGAGACGGACAAATGAATAAGCAAAGCTGGAATCTGATAAATGTCGTATCGACGGGTATAGTCGTGACGGTGTTATTTTCGCTGGCGTTGTTCTGGGTCAGATATTTCGTCTGGTTCAAGCTCGTTGATAGTATGCCTGAAGAGTTTTCGCGAGTGATAATAAGACCTTCCGGCTTAGTCCCCGGCGAGCCGGCGCCTCAACAAATGGGGCCGCAAAACCGAATCGCATCCGAACCGCCTGGCTCAAACGAGCCAAACTTTCGATATTCACAGGTCTATGTCAGCCGAAACAGAGAAATTGTTATCGGCAGCGCTTTCGGCGCCCTCTGGGACATTACGGCAGAGGCTTTTCCTTTTCGTGACGCCAATGAAAGAGTTTATTACCGGTATGGAGGAGGCAATGAACAAAGTTATATTTGCATAGACAATCGCAACGGTTTGATAATCCGACACTATATAGCTTTTGAGCCGAATGACGAAGGCGGGCCAAGAGAAGTTGAATTTATTGCCGGCCCGAACGGAATTTCTAAGACGACGGAGGCGACGCTTGGGCGGTTCCACGACCCGATTGTGACTGCTGGAATGGACCCCAATCGGATAGGCCTTTATGACAAGGGGACTCGCCGGTTTTATGTAATTGACTTTGTCGAAGGCATTATCAGCAAAAGTTTCCAGTTGCCAGAGGGAGACAGCCGGGAGCCGATTGCGATTTACGGAGTAGGAGGAATCGTAAAGTGGGCCAATAATACGGGCTTTGGCATTATATACACCGGACCGGAGATATGGAATGCCGAGAGGAACAAGTGGAAGAATGAAAAAGTGTTTTTCCCGGACGGGGTCCAATCAGAAGAGGAGTACAGAATTATAGAAGGGATTGTGAACTTTACTTATATTCCCATATTAGATAAGACGGGGCGAATACATATTTATAATGTGAACTCGCAGACGTTGACGTATGCGGGGTATCTGCCTGTGCCAATGTCGTTATTTTTGCTTCCAGCGGCGCAGCAAAATGATATTGCCAATCCTCGTAGCGTGCTGGCATACGACGTTGTGCCTGTTTACGCAATACGGAGATTGCCTTCTGTATTAAAAGAGCCGGGAAAAATAATCGACGTAAAGTATATCGGGATGTGTGTGGGTTCTGTTTCGCGGGAGGGGACCTCGCTTGCTGCAGTGGTTTTTGACCCCAACGGTAAGCTTGTTTGTCGAGGTGATACTATGAGCAATGATAAATCTACCGCCGAGGCAATTTACGACACAAATGAGTCAACATTGGCGCCGCCAATTCTGTTCCTGCTTGAGAATCTTCAGCCGGTGGCGTTTGAAGTAGCGTCATACCTGTGCGGCGACCGCATTGAGGCAGGGGCGGGACACAGGGCGTTATTTATTTTGCCAAATTCGTTTATTGGGATGATGGGCAGAGTAAACAGCAGAGAATACGTTGGTAAACAAGTCGAAGCGTTTTTGCTGATGGCGCCGTCTTTAATTTTGTCGGTGTGGCTTGCGATTAAGGTTAACAAGGACGCGATACTGGCTGGTCTATCGCCAGTGGCGAAGAAATGGTGGCTCATCGGGACAATCGCTTTCGGTTTGCCGGCTTATATTACGTATCGATTGACCAGGTCCAAAGAAACGCTGGTTAGCTGTCAGAACTGCGGCAAAATGAGAAGGCCTGATATGGAAAACTGTCATCGCTGCGGCAGTAAATGGGAAATCTCTGAGCTTACGCCGTCAAACTGGCGGATTAGCGACTAAAAGGAACAACCCCCTGAACATCACAACACTACACAAGGTTACCTGCCAAATTGGCACGCGGGGGTTGTTTTATTTATTGTAATACCAACGGCCATAAAAAGCTGCGAGCCCTATATTAGGGCCGCTGGTATCAGCCGACCTGGCGGCGTTGGAATAAGGCCACTGCCAGTGCTAGTATCCCCGCCGAGTAGCAGAGCGCATAAACGGCGGTGATGAGGATATATTTGGCGGGGATGATACTGCCTTCGTAGATCGCGTCGCTAATCCAGAAAATCTGCAGGTTGGGAATTGCGTAATAGCATATTTTGGCCCAGAGATGTGATTGAGCCGGCCCTCCGAAAACCCAGTCCGAAACCAGCCCTAACAGGAAAAGCCCCACACAGGCGGACAAGGTAACAACTATATTAAACCGGCTCGATATGGCAACTGCCAAAGCCGCGATTATGAACGCCGCCAGGAACAAAAGCACCGACCCGTAAATATCGACGAGGTCAATTTTGTTGTTGGCGGGGTTAAATTTCCAGTCACGGTCAATAAAAATCAGGAAAATCAGTCCGATTGTGCCCAAAATTGCAAGTAGCCCCATAGCCGTCGATGTGGCCTTCCAGTCATAACTGTAGTTAAGGAAAGCACTTAGGATAACAGTTAGCAGCACGATAATGCCCGCCGCAGCTATTACGGTCCAGTCGTTTGTGTCGTTTGCGCTCTCAAGGACACCGTGCCTGACGGCCATAATAAGGCCGATTGTGCAAATATAGTGTCCCATCGCCACAGCGCCGGCCACCCCCAGAAATTTGGCTAAAATGAAGGTCGGGCGCTGCACGGGCTTGCTTAAAACCGTCAATATCGTCTTATTTTCGATTTCTTCCGCCACCGCCCCGGATGCGGCGAAAATAGCTATGAACAAGCTGGCTAAAAACAGCGTAGATAACCCCACTTCGCGTAAAAGCTTGTTATCATCGCTCATTGTGTACATAGTGATGGACGGGCTGACGAAGAACATAAATATAGCCGCAATAATGATTACCGAGTAAACGGGCTGGCGAAGGGCGGCCGACCTGTCACCTGTGGTCGCTGCGGACCGTTAGTGACACGATGCGGCTGGCTCATAGTCATATAAATATCCGTTGTTTTCGTCATTTTTGCATTTTTTCTGCAACAGTTTGAGCAATGTTTGGCGATATACGTATAATAAGCCGCTTGTTTAAGCTTGTAAATAGCCGAAAGTTATTATATCTATGGTAATTTTTCAGGGTGGTTCGGTAAAAACTTGTGTTTTGGCCCGTAGCGACAAAAATTTGCCGCGATAAATTGAGGACGTAAGGGTTATCAGAATGACAGTATCGTCAAAGTCGGCCAGGGTTGTGGCCCTCGGCTCATTAGCCATCAGTATCGTATTTTTTGTCATATCGTTTCTCATCGGCAGGTGGAGTCACTTTTTCGCCGTCTATGCCGTAAGCTACTTTTTCCTCGGTGCCGCTCTTATAGAGTTTATCCTGCTCATACAGTTTCATCAGCGGTTTTTAGCCGAACAGGAAAAGCTCGATATGACCGAGCTTTCGAGCGACCGCAGGGCGGACAAAATCTTCCAGCAAAAAGGGGAGCAGGCGCAGATGTTTGCCGTGGCGCAAAAGCGTTTGCAGATATTCGAGAAATGGTTTTTACCCGTTTTTGCCGTCATCGTGGCCGCATATCAGGCGGCAACGGGGCTGTATCTGCTGAAGGCCGTCTCGCAGAGCAATCCCGCCATTGGAAAACAGGCGCTGCTTTGTGCGGTTATTATGGCGGCCCTTTGCTTTGTCAGCTTTCTTGTTTCGCGTTACGCCACCGGGATGTCAACCCGGCAGGAGTGGAAGCCGCTGCGGGCGGGCGGCAGCTTCCTGTTTGGTTCAGCTATTATTTCGATAGTTTTGACAGTCGCTTTGGTTTTTGTTCAATACAAGGTTTTCACCATAATACGGGTCGTTGAGTATTGTATCCCCGTCATTTTAATTCTATTAGGCATTGAGACCTTAATAAACGTCGTTTTAGATATTTACAGGCCCCGCCTTGCCGGCCTTTACAGCAGGGCCGCTTTTGACAGCCGGCTTTTGGGCCTGCTCAACGAGCCGGGCGAAATCCTTCACACCGCAGCCGGCGCCATGGATTATCAGTTCGGCTTTCAGGTCTCTCAAACCTGGTTCTATAAGCTTCTCCAGAAGGCAGTTATCCCGCTGCTCTTTTTCGGCGCAGCCACGCTTTATCTTTTGAGCTGTGTCGTTGTCGTCGGTCCCGATGAGCAGGCCATAATAGAACATTTCGGCAACCCCAAAGACGCACAGGGTAACGTCCGTCTCATTGAACCCGGCATTCATTTCAAGCTCCCCTGGCCCATTGACGTCGCCCGCATATACCCGACGTCGCGGATTGTGGAAATCCCCATCGGCTACATTCCCAAGATTGACCCTAAAACCGGCCAGCCGATTCGTGAGCCGTTATTGTGGGGCAAGGACCATTATAAAGAGGAATTCAGCGTTCTGGTCGCAAGCAGAAAGGGCGTCGAAAACACCTCGCAGGGCGCCGCCCCCGTAAGTTTGCTCAAGGCCAATATTCCTGTCCAATACCAGGTCAAGAACCTTTACGATTTTCTTTATAGTCACAACGATTACGAGGAACCCAATCAGCTAATACGTCCCGGTTCTGAAAAACGGCTGGAAGAAATCTGCTATCAGGAACTGACGAAATTTGCCGCCGGGGCCACCATCGAGGTGGATGACCAGGCGTCGCTCCAGAACAGTTTGTTAGGCGCGGGCAGGACGCAGGCAAAAGAGGTTCTGACGCGAAATATCCAGCAGGCGGCCGACAAGGCGAAACTCGGCGTCAAAATCGTGTTTCTCGGCATACAGGGAATTCACCCGCCTACCCAGGTTGCCGCAGATTATGAGAAGGTCGTAGGCGCAGTCCAGACCAAACAAGCCATTATTCTCTTTGCTCAGGCCCTGCGAAACAGGATGCTGACCCAGCTTGCCGGCAGCGTTGACGACGCGGAAAAGCTGTCCGCACTGGCGTCACAGTATCAGGAGGCGAACGCACGGGGCGACAGCAAAATATCAACCGAACTCGATAAGGGGTTCACAGGCGCCGGCGGCGAGATTTTCGCACGCCTGCGCACTGCCCAAAGCTATGCTTTCGAAAAAGTCGCCGTCGCCGAGGCCACGGGCCTGCGTTTCGCAAGTCAGGTCAAGGCGTATCGCGCCGCAGAGGAATTTTACATACACGAACAGCGGCTGACCGCTCTCGAGGATGGCCTTGCGAACATAAGAAAATACGTCATAGTGGCTGATATCAACGATAGTCAGGTTTATATAGTTGACCTTCAGGAAAAACTTACGCCTTCACTTTATGAGATGGGCGGATTTCAGGAGCAAACAAAAAAATGAAAAACGTATCAATTCCCGTATTCCTGTTGCTGTTATTCATAGTCCTGGTGCTGGTCAGCGCCACGTATCAGGTCAGGGAAACCGAATCAGCGCTTGTAACGACTTTCGGCAAAGCCACCCGGCAGGTAACCGAGCCGGGTTTGTATTGCAAGTGGCCTCCGCCGATAGAGCGGGTCCAGAAATTCGACTCGCGATTGCGTGTTCTCGAAGCCGAGCTTGGCGAAACGACCACCAAAGGTGCGGTCCCCGTTATTGTCAACACGTTTGTGGTCTGGCGAATAGCCGAGCCGCTGGCGTTTTTTAACGCGGTAGGGACTATTCAGGATGCCGAATCGAAGCTGATAAGCCAGATAAACGACACGCAGAACAAAGTCATTGGCCGGCATTTCTTCTCGGAGTTCGTTAACAGCGACCCGACAAAGATTCATTTCGAGCAAATCGAGTCCGAAATGCTCTCGGAACTGCAGACCGCCGTCAGGACCGCCTACGGTATCGATGTAAAGGCCGTGGGCATCAAGCAGCTCAAGGTCAGCGAGGACGTCAGCAAGGCGGTATTTGACAGGATGAGCAAGGAAAGACAGCGGCAGACCGAGGCGACCATAGCCGAAGGATCCGCCGCCGCAAAAAAAATAGCGACCGACGCCGAGTCGATGCAGACGGAGTTATTGGCGGCAGCCGACGCCAGGGCCAAGGCAATTCGCGCTCAGGGCGATGCTGAGGCCGCTTCTTATTACAAGCTCTTAGAGCAGGACCCTCAGCTGGCAATGTTCCTGCGGAATATCGAGGCGCTGAAAAAGATTCTCGAAAAGCGCTCGACGCTGGTTATCGGCGCGGATTCCGAGCCGTTCAAAATCCTAAAGGAAATTCCGAAAATGGAACCCAATCGACCATAATGATTTGGAAATAATATGCACGAACATAATCATACAGATACGCACGCTCTCGAAGCAGGCGGCCAATCCGCCGGTGATGAGCTTAAGGCAGAACCGCTAAGCCCGGGGTATAGTTATTTTTCAAATGCCCTTAAGGTCAGTTTTACGCTGCTGAAGGTCATAATGATAATCCTGGTAGTCGTGTTTGTTGTTTCCGGCTTCAGGAAAGTCGAGCATGACGAGC
>JBELAA010000182.1:0-4779 GCA_049509315.1 Sedimentisphaerales bacterium
CGACTGGTCCGCCGCCGGCTGTGCTGCTCCCGCCGCTTCGGCCCCCATCATCGCTTTTAACCGCTCATTGACCATTTTTGCAATGCGAAGTTTGGTTTCCACCCCGACGGTTTCCCTGCTCGTCATACGGTTAATAACGCTTAGCCGAATCCCCTCGCCAAGCAATCCCAGCACCTCCGAGCTTTTCTTCGCGTCCAGTTCCGACAAAACTACCCCTACCGCCTGCGGATGCTCGTTCTCTAACACCTTGGCTAAAACCTTCCCGTCAACCGATTTTATCTGCATAAACGGGTCGCGCCTGTGCAGCAGGTCGCTTATTTCCCTTTGTATCTGCTGCGCCTTATCGCCGCCCACCGCACTTCTTAACATCTCTTCGAGAAACGTCTTAAACTGGAACGACTCCCCCGCCCGCAGATAATCGTAAAAATTGCGAGTGACCTCGGCGCTCTCCCTGCTGCCGCGATAGCCCGACGCGTCCAGATACGCAAGCTCTAGCGCCAGCTCCTGCACCGTCTGTGAATCCATCCCCTTTAGCAATTCACCCGCCGTCGGCGCATCAAGCCCCATCAGCAGTAGCGCCGCCTTTTGCCTGCCCTTCAGTTGTATCGTCGCCGCTTCTACCATATCTTGTCCGTCTTCTACCCCTTATTTTTTATCTTCTTTTCTCTGTGAACTCTGTGTCCTCTGTGGCTAAAAATCTCTGTGGCTAAGTTATGCTTTCTCCTGTAACCAGTTTACAAATAACCTTCTCGTCTGGTCGGGATTATTGCGCATAACCTCCGCCAATTGTCTCCTGACAATCACCGGCTCCGCCGCCGAGGTAGAGCCAGGCAGCATTCCCATTGCCTCGACCCCCGCAGGCAACCCAGGCGCGCCGGCTTGCGCGGGCGTCTCAGCCGACGCCTTCTTTTTTGCCTTTGTGAATATCTTCAGCACTAATAACGCGCTTATCGCCGTAATACCTAACGAACCCTGCTTGGCAATCATCGCGTAGTCCAGTTTTTTGCTCTGTTGCGTTTCATCCGCCATAACCGCCGGCTTGAAAAACTTCGCCTCGACCACCTTCAGCGAATCCCTGCCCTTGAGGTCCAGCCCCAGCGCCGTCTCAATCAGTTTCTCTACGTCGGCTATCTGCATAATCTTGGCCGCCTGCGCCGGCTCCGCCTGGTTTGCCTCAGCAGGCGACAAATCCACCACCGCAGCAACCGACAGCGACGTAACCTCCCCAGGCACAATCACCTTTTGCTCGACCGTCTTTCCCACCACGTATTCGGTTGTTACCGTTTCATCTTTCTTTGTCCCCGGCTGCTGGTTCTTGCCCGCTTCCCCCCCGCTTGCCGGCTGCGTTTCCGAATTGCTCTTTATCTCTTCCTTGGTTGCCACTTTCGCGCTGGGACTATAGGACTCGGTAACAGTGCTCACGCTTGTCATATTCACTTCAGCGCTCACCCGCACCGTCGCTCGCCCCGACCCTAAGACTGTCTCTAACATCTGCTGAACTTTTTCCGACAAGCTCTGCTCGACCCTTTGCCTGTAATCCGCGACGGTCCCCGCGCCCCCCGTTCCAGCCACATTGCTGCCTCCCTGGCCGCTCAGAAGCCTTCCGTCCCCGTCAACAATCGTTACGTTGTCCGCTTTAAGACCCTCGACGCTGCCGGCTACCAGGTTCGCTATCGCCGCGATTGAGCCGTTGCCTATTTTATAGCCGGGCCTCAGTTTCAGCACAACCGATGCGCTTGTCTGCTTGTCGCCCGACGCAAAAAGCGTCTGGTCGCTGCTGACTATATGGACCCTCGCCTGCGCCACTCCCTCAATCATCTGGATACTCTTGGCCAATTCATCCTGCAGCGCTCGCTTGAGATTGACGTTTTGAACAAACGGGCTTATCCCGATTTTCTCGTTGTCGAACAGCTTATACCCCCCCTGCTCGCCGCCCGGCAGCCCGTCCTTTGCTAACTCCAGCCGCATCTGATATACGTTATCCCTCGGAACGTAAACGCTCCTCCCGCCGTTGCGAAGCTCGTATGGCACGTTCTTCTCGCTGATTTTGTCTGTAACCTTCGCCGCGTCCTCGGGGTTCATCTCCGCAAACAGCAATTGCATATCCGGCAGCCGCGCCCAGTAGGTCAATAACGCCCCGATTATCCCCATCGTCAGCACTATCGCCATCAATAGCGCTCGCTGCACAATGCTGACCTTTTGCCATACCGCCATTATTTTTTCAAAAAAATTCATATCTCAATCCGCAATCTGAATTTAGTTAAATCAGCAATTTCTTAAATCCACAATCCGGAGTCCTCGGAATCCCGTCTTAGCGGGACACAATCCGAAATCCGAAATTCCATTCTTTGCCCTGATAACCTGATTCCCTGATAATCTGATAACCCTTACATCTGCATACTCATCGTCTGCTTATATGCGTCTATCAGCTTGTTTCGCACCCCGACCAGCACCTTAAAACTCACGTCCGCCTTGGCCACCGCCGCAACAACCGACGCTATGTCCTCATTTTTCCCGGAAAGCAAATCCTGAATTGACATATCCGACGCCTGCTGCTGCTGGTCCACGTTCGAAAGGTATTTTTCCAGCGCCTTGACGGTCTTTGAAAAACCTCCCTGCTCCGCCTCGCCGCCGGCCGGCTTCTGTATCTGCTGCGCCAAATTCCCCCCCGCCGCAGCTCCGATATTCGGGTTAAAATTAATCATTTCTTTTCACCTCTCAATTTTCTTTCCGCCGAACTCGCAAAACTCGCAGAGCTTATTTAATTTTTTCTCTGCGGTCTCCGCGTGCTCCGCGGTGAAGTTTATCAACGTAGTAATTCCAGCGTCGTATCTACCATTTGCTGATACCTTTTCAAAACCGCCGCGTTTGCCTGATAAGTCCGCGTCGCTAATGATAAATTCATCATTTCAACAGGGATACTCACGTTGGGCATTTGCACGTATCCGTTTTTGTCCGCCTGCGGATTGCCCGGGTCGAGTATCCTTTCAAATTCGGCTTTGTCTTTCGTGATGCTCTCGACCGCGACGCCGCTTATATCGTTTTGCTGTGTCTTTAATACCACTTCCAGTCGCCGGTATGGCTCGCCGTTTCCTGCGTCGGTCGTCCGGGCGTTGGCGATGTTCGACGAAATCACCTCCATCTGCTTGTTCTGCGCCCGCAAACCCGACACCGCTATATCTATTGGCCCTAACGCGTTCTCTATTCTCATTTCACACCTCAATCAAATATCAAAAATCAAAATGAAAAATTGCGGAAGAAGAGTAATTTAATTCGGTCTTTTTCCTTAATTTTGATTTTTGATGTTTGCTTTTTGATATTTGCTCTGTCATTTTGCGTCTGATTCCCTGATTGCCCGATAATCTGATTGCCTGACCCCTATCTGTTATTCACCGCCTCGTCGATTTGACTGAATTTCTTGCTCATCAGGCGAACAAACGCCTTGTATCGCAAACTGTTCTTCACCATTTCACCGATTTCGTCTTCGAGATTGACGTCATTGCCGTTGGTATTTACCGCCGTGTTCTTTGGCTGATATAACTTGGGTTCAATTTCCTCCGCGTCCACCTCGTCGCCCGACTCAAGCGCCTTGGCTAACAGTTTCTCGAACTGCACATCTATTCTTCGGTACCCTGGAGTTTGTATATTGGCCACGTTATTGGCCATCGCCTGCTGCCTCATCGTTTCGGCTTTAAGCCCCGATTCGAGCAGCTCAACTATCCCTGTCTTGGCCATAGCTCAATCCTTTCCGCTGCAAACACACCCAAATCACCGTACCCGCGCCTTTGGCACGTCCCTGGCATGTCCTGGCGCGCCAATAAATGCGCAGTTACTGCACACATAATTTAGATTGCAAGACCTGTGCCAGATTGACTTTCCTCGCCAAAACCCCGTTTATCACCTCAAAATCGTTGTTTTTCATAATATTTGGCTATCCCCTCCTTTTCACACGTCAGGTTTCTATACACTAACTGTCGGTGTCAGTCCATGTCTCTTAAAGTCCGTGCCTGTCAGTGTCTCTTAAAGTCCGCCTGCCCCGGCGAAGCCGAAGGCGAAGACGGGCGTTAGTCAGTGTTTCCCGGCAATTTCTGCCTCCCAAAAACGGAACATTCTGCCTGTTAATCGTAACTGTAAAAATCACAAAAATGTCCGCGTTTTATCATCGCCGTATATTGTTTAATATCAAGCACTTACGGCCATTTGCCGGATTCCTGTTTTTCCTGTGTTACCTGGCACTGAAATTGCACTATATATCTGCTAAGGCATTTTTTATGAATACAACTATGTCGCTAAATAACGTTTTGCCTGTTCCTGCCGGCCGGGGTGCACATTTCCTCGCCTCGGCGAAACACAGCGAAGACGGGCCTGCCCCCGGCTCCCCGCCCTCCGATATCGCCACAACAAAAAACTCGGTAACAACCCAGGAACAATCAATAACTCCAGAAGAAACACCGTCCGATAATCTCGAAAAAATCGACGCTAAAACACAACCAAAAGAAAAAACAACCCATCACAACAGTTTTAAGAACGTTCTAAAACAGCATCTTAAAGCCAAAGAATCCACCGATGACTCCACCGGGCAAAAAACTGAGATTGAAACACCCCAGCAAGACAGTTCCGCCCCTGATGATAGCCGGCGATACCGCCCCCGCCCCAAATGCGCCTCCCCAGGTTGCCGATAATACTCCCCAAACTCAAATTGCAGATACATTGATTATCAATGGCCCCTCATTACCAGTCCAGAATCAGCCATCTGCCGCCTCCGATAAGGCCGCAATA
>JBELAA010000183.1:0-4612 GCA_049509315.1 Sedimentisphaerales bacterium
CATATCGAGGGCGTAACAATAGTCAACCGGCTGCCGACAACCGCCCGCATCGTTTACCGCAGGCAGCTAAAAAAACTCGAGGAGAAAGCAGAAAATAAATAAAGAATTTAACCCCTGCCCATTGTCAAGATAGAAAAAAGCCCGACGAATGTCGGGCTTTTGTTTTGTAATTTTGTGCCGGGCGTAATTAGAAGCCGGCGGCCTTGCGGAGTTTGGCGGCCATATCGGTTTTTTCCCAGGTAAATTCGGGAAGCTCGCGGCCAAAGTGCCCGCCGTGACTTGTCTTCGAGTAAATAGGCCTTGCCAGCTTGAGATGGTCAATCATTCCCTTTGGGGTAAGCGGGAAGAGTTTGCGAACCAGGTTGCTTAATTTGGTTTCGCTGATTTTGCCTGTGCCCTTGGTATCGACGAGGACCGAGAGCGGGTCAGCGTAGCCGATGACGTATGACAACTGGATTTCGCAGGCGTCGGCCAGGCCCGACGCGACGATATTTTTCGCGATGTATCGTGCCATATAGCTGGCGGTCCTGTCAACCTTTGTCGGGTCTTTTCCGCTGAAGCATCCGCCGCCGTGCCTGCCCCTTCCGCCGTATGTATCGACGATGATTTTTCTGCCCGTAAGTCCGCAGTCGCCGGGGGGGCCGCCGATGACAAATTTGCCGGTGGCGTTAATGTGGAAAACCGTGCGTTTATCGACTAATTTTTTCGGAAGGACCGGCAGCACTACTTTTTCGATTATCTCTTTACGCAGCTTATTATGGGTAATATCTGGGTCGTGCTGCGCCGCGACGACCACAACGGGGATATGCGAGGGAATGCCCTTTGTGTATTCCACGGTTACCTGGCTTTTGCCGTCGGGTCTAAGCCACGGCAGCTTCTTTGTTTTCCGCATTTGTTCCAGGCGGGTGGTGATTGCGTGGGCTAATTGAATCGGCATCGGCATCAGCTCCGGCGTATCTTTGCAGGCGTAGCCGAACATAAGTCCCTGGTCGCCGGCGCCCTGCTCCTTGTGCAGGCCGGCTCCCTCGGTTACTCCCTGTGATATATCGGGGCTTTGCTGGCCTATCGAAACCAGAACGGCGCAATTTTCATAATGAAAACCGATTGCCGGGTCGTCATAGCCGATGTCTTTAATTGTCTGCCGGACAATCGTCGGTATATCTATCAGCGCCTTTGTCGTTATCTCGCCCGCGACAACGGCCATATCATTCTTGACTAACGTCTCGCACGCGACCCTGCTTTTGGGGTCCTGCTCGAGGCAGGCGTCTAAGACCGCGTCCGATATGCAGTCGGCCACTTTGTCGGGGTGTCCCATTGTTACTGATTCACTCGTGAAAAGATATTTTTCAGCTGCCATTTGTATTTGCCCTTTCGTTTTTGTATGAGACCTTGCCGCCCTGTGAGCCGGAACGGTCGTTCAGTGTCCAGTCGTAATTTATATACTCGATAGTGTAGTTTCCGGTTTCCAGATAATCGACGTCCGGCTGCGGTATATATTTTATCATTAAGTTCAAAACTGCTCTGACAGCCGGCTCCTGGCTCTTGAATTTCAGGTCGGTGCCGTATTTACTTATAAATTTGGCTCCCTGCCACGAGGGAATCAGTATCGAGGAAATCGATACTACGCCGCTGTCGCGGTTTATCCTGAACTCCTGCGATTTGGACAGGAATTTTTTTACCTGCTCATCGAGCTGGCCGGAAAGGTCTTTGCCGCAGTATGCCTCGTTTCTCAGAGGCGGCCCGGACACCGAGGCGTAGAAAATCGCCAGAAATGCCCTCGGCTCGTCAAATTCATCCCTGAAATACCGGTTTTCTATTGTCTGAAGCGTAAACTCCTCATCCATTATTATAAACTTGTGCTCATCCCAGATTCCCCTGATATGCCTTATGCTGTTGGGCGGCCAGAATAGGCGCAGAATTCTCGTTGACTCAATCGGGTAGTTATCGAGGATGATTTTTGTAAGCTCCAGGTTATACGCGTTTATCCACAGGGCGATTTTGTCGTTTCTGGACCACGAGTCGTAATCTTTCCGGTTCAGCGTTTTGAAACTGTCCAGTATGTCGAGCAGCTCGAGCTTTTTGCGGAGAAGCAATCTGTAATTTATAAAGCCATCGTTATCCACGTATTTGCTCAAAAGGGCGGTGCATTTATTACATAATTCATTTGCCGTTTTTGATTCGGTCTGGCTGTTCGGTTCTGCGGCATTGCTTTGGGCGGGCTTTTGTGCCGGCTGCTCGGTTATCGCCGGGGTTTGTGTATTCGGTTCTGACAGCTTTACAGCCGGCAAATTTGGCTCAACGGGGGCCGCTTGTCCGCCGATTTCATCGGCGAGACCTCGCCCCTTGGCGGGTGCGATATTTGGTTCTGTTTTTGTTTGCTGCACAGGGGCTGCCTGTTGTGGCTGCGCTTCCGCCGGCTTTGGCTCTAATATGATATTTACCTCGATTGGTTCGGGCTTGTTTTGAGCCATTGTTTTTTGCGGCATCGGCGACGTCGGCTCACAGCCCCAGCACATCAGCAATAATGCTGTTATTACGGCGAAATACAAAATTACCCTGTTCATTTTGCTTCCTTTGTTTTGATAAGCAGTAATTTCTTATTAAACAACCAATACACCCGCAACAGATTATATTAAACTCATTGAGAAATGCAACGCTTTTTCACTCCTCGTCTCCCGCGACTATCCCTTTAAAACCGCAAGAGGCACTAATCTCGCCACCCGTTTTGCCCAGCCGCATTGCGCGACTATGCGCACCACTTCGTCGATATCCTTATAAGCGCCCGGCGCTTCTTCCTTAATCCGGCGTCTGTCCTGCGCAATCAGTTTTATCCCTTTCATACTCCTTTTGAAATCATCATCGGTAATCATTGCCCCATGAGCACCGTGGCTGTGCCCGTGGCGACCCAATCCCGATGCCGCTGTCCTGCTCATCACCCTGCCTGCGCCGTGATTGACCGAGTTGAGTGATTCCTCCGAATTACCGGTTCCCACCATCAGGTAACTTGCTGTGCCCATTGAGCCGGGTGTGATTATCGGCTGACCCACTTTCTCGAATTGTGTTCCTGCCATTTGTTTGGGGCCAAAAGCTCGAGTAGCGCCTTTGCGGTGCACCCATAACTGCCTGCCCTGATGGGTCTCGAGTTTGGCCATATTGTGAGTAACATCATATACCAGCGGTATCGGGGTCGGTCCGAACATCCTCGCAAAACTTCGCCTGACAAGCAGGCCCATAATGTGACGGTTCACAAACGCGAAGTTTGCCGCCGCTCCCATTGCCAGTATATACCTCTGCCCCTCCGGGCTTTTTGTTGACAGGTAACTGAGCATTTTTCGTCTGCCCTCCATCCCGGGCTGTCTGCCGGCTATATCCATATACTCGTCGGCGATTTCGTAGCCGAAGCGCCTCGACCCGGAGTGAATCATAACCATAATCTGGTTGAGCGACAGCCCGAAAAAATGCGCCAAATCGTCGTCGTAAATATGCTGCACAAATTGGAGCTCGATGAAATGATTGCCCCCGCCTAATGTTCCTAACTGGTTTGCCCCTTTTTCAATCGCAAGTTTCGGCACGGCATCCATATCAGCGGGCATTTGGCCGTTTTCCTCTATTTTCGCAATATCCTCCGCGAATTCCTGCTCATCGAACGCCTCCCACGTCCTGTGCGGGACTTTTTTCGCCAGTTTCGGCACAGCGCTTACGCCTTCAGCGACGACCATTTCCAGCAAATTTCTGTCAATCGGCAGATTGTGCATTCCCTCGCCTAAGGGAATATCCCTCGCAATCGACTCGGCCAATGCGTCGGTATCGATTTCGCCTTTCGTAAAAGGCGTCCGCAAGAGCCGCATTCCGCAGTTTATATCATAACCGACGGCCGGCGGCATAATTGCGTCTTCCAGCCCCAACACCGCCCCAATCGGCACACCGAATCCGACGTGAATATCAGCGGTGGCGAGAACCTTTCGGGCAGGGGGCAGGCACGCCGAATCGTATAACTGGTGGATCGCTTCCGGCTCTAATTTTATTTCTTTGGATGCGAATATTGTCGCGCCGACGACCATATCCCCCATTCGCTCCATCGATAGCCGAAGCGGGTCGATTCGAGTAAGTTGTGATTCTATTTGAATCATAATCGCGCCTTTTTATGAGCCGATTTATCGAACACGCTCAATCCATTCCTTTTTACGTTTTCCGGCCTGTCCGGTTGCTGACAAATCAGCTCCTCCCTTTATTAAATTTATGCCCGTTTACCGCTTAATCGGCGGTTAATTGGCTTGACAGTCGGGCACTTTACCGTTACCCTATTATATGGTTCGACAAGATATTGTCCAGCTTATGGAGACGGGTAACAAATGACACGAAAAATCTGGTTGCTCACGGTATCCGCAGTATCATTATTATTCTGTTTTTTAACGCCTGCAATCGCCCTCGATACGAAAGGCATCGAGGCGGCCCGGTCTAAAAAGGTCCTCGATAACGCAGACCTGCAGCTCATCGACTCGTTTGTGGCTCAGGGCGCAGGCGAGATAACCAACGCGACGGATTTCTCCTCTATTTCGAATACCCGTTCGCTGATTATCGCCAACAGCGCCAGTAACGAGCCCGGCCAGGT
>JBELAA010000184.1:0-6705 GCA_049509315.1 Sedimentisphaerales bacterium
TCACACGATGTATATTTCGGAACCAGTAATCCGCCGCCATTTAAAATTAATCAGACGGCAACAACTTATGACACAGGAACAATGGATACTAATACAACCTATTACTGGCGTATAGATGAAAAGAATGCTGGCGGAACAACTACAGGCAATTTATGGAGTTTCACAACAGTTCCTCCTGCGCCATACGCAGCATCTAATCCAAATCCGGCAAATGCGGCAACAGACATAAGCTTAACCCAGGACCTTACCTGGACAGCAGGCAATTATGCTACATCTCACGATGTGTATTTCGGCACGGCTTCAACACCGCCATTTATAGCCAATCAGGCAGGTACTTCTTATGCCCCCGGCACTCTTTCCACAAGCACGACCTATTACTGGCGTATAGACGAGAAGAACGCGGGCGGTACAACTACAGGAAATTTATGGAGCTTCACAACCGTTCCTCCTGCGCCAGGCACAGCATCTAATCCAAATCCGGCAAATGCTGCAACAGACATTAGTTTAACTCAAGACCTTAGCTGGACTGCCGGGAATGGCGCTACATCACACGATGTATATTTCGGAACCAGTAATCCGCCGCCGTTTAAAATTAATCAGACGGCAACAACTTATGACACCGGAACAATGGATACTAATACAACCTATTACTGGCGTATAGATGAAAAGAATGCCGGCGGAACAACTACAGGCAATCTCTGGAGTTTTAAAACCATTTCCTTGTATTGGTTTGACGGCTTTGAAAGCGGTAATTTCACCACAGGCGGATGGTCTTGGAGTAACTCTTACGCCAGCGTCGCTGCGGAAGCAGCATATACAGGCACTTATGGTGCCAAATTAAAAGCTACAACATGGATACAAAAGGCAATAAGCACTGTAGGTTTTAATACAATTCATGTCAAGTATAGGCGTGCAACGACAGGATTCGATGCCGGAGAAAATCTTTACGTTGAATGGTCGATTAACGGAAGCACATGGAACAACCTCGAAACCATTCGAAACGCTTCCTACAGTGACGGCTTACAAGATAAAATATGCGGTTCAGGGGCAGATAACAACGCCAATTTCCGCATAAGATTTAGAACAAATGCTAATTCTAATCTAGAATATGCTTACATCGATGATGTTGAAATAGCGTGTGAGTAGTATTCTAGTGTGACAGAAAAAGCAGGAAGACGCCGGCCGGGGAGAAAATACCTTGATTTTTATAAGCTCCTTGTGTATAATGGTTATGTAATACAACCATTGTAGAAGGTCGCGAAAATGAGAATAATGTCTTTTACCGCAATAGTATCAGCGGGATTTTTTTTCTTTACCTCCACGGCAATTGCAGCAGTTCGACACGTGCCGGGCGAATATTCCACAATTCAGTCGGCGATAAACGCGGCAAGTAATGGCGATATTGTTATTGTTGCCGACGGCAATTATACGGGGGACGGCAACAGAAACATTACATTCGAGGGCAAAGCGATTACTGTTAAAAGCCAAAACGGTCCCTTAAACTGCACTATTGACTGCGAGGAAAGCAGGGAATCGCCGGGATGCGGCTTTGATTTCAATAATAGTGAAAGCAGGAATTCGGTCCTGGAAGGTTTTACGATAATAAACGGCTATGGGCAATTACATCAGGATTATTATGCGGGGGGAGCGATTTACTGCGAAGGGAGCGGTCCGACGATTCGGCGATGTATCCTGAAGAACAATACCAATGACAAGACAAGCGAGGACACCGATGGCGGTGCAATTGCCTGTTATTCAGGGGCTGAACCTTTAATTGAGAATTGCATTATTTCCAATAATCAGTCGTATTGGTCCGGCGGCATCAGCATATCGGAAAGCTCGCCTACAATCTGGAACTGTATTATATCGGGCAATAGTGCAAATTACGGAGGCGCAATAGTATTGTGGGGCACCAACATTTTCAACTGCACAATCGTGAATAACTCAGCAGATACAGATGGCGGTGGTATCTATAGTATCGCTTCAACACAGACCATTATAAACTGTATATTATGGGGTAATGGTGATGACCTCTACGGCTGTTCTGCGACATATTCCTGTATCGAGGATAACGACTCAGGAGCCGGCAATATTCATTCCGACCCCTGCTTTGTATCGGGGCCACAGGGTGATTTATATCTGAGCCAAATCGCCGCAGGACAATCCAGCAACAGCCCCTGTATTGACGCAGGAAGTGATACTGCGGCAAATCTCAGAATGGACTTAAAAACGACCAGAACCGACGGATTCGGCGATACGGGAACCGTTGATATGGGTTACCACTATATTATTATGCGTTCCTTGCTGACGGCTGGCAAACGTCGCCTGACCCCTGCGACCCGAACAGCGGCGATATCATTAAAAACGGATGGATTGATATTTACGACCTTGCCGAATTATGTGCACAGTGGCTGACCTGTCCGGTAACCGATTTAGTAACCAAGGCGACCGAGCCATTCCCGGCTGACGAGGCAAATGATGTGAATTTAATTGTGATAATGCGCTGGTCATCTGGTGAAAATGTCGTCTCGCACGATATTTATTTCGGCACCGACTTCAATGAGATAGCCGGCGCGTCCGTTGACAACACGACTGTGTACAAGGGTAATCAGGGTGCCAATTTCTGGGACATAAACAATTTCGATGTAAACGGATTAGAGCCAAATAAGTCATATTACTGGCGAATAGACGAAGTTGCCAGCTATACAGCAAAAGGCGATGTATGGACTTTTAAAACCGATCCACGTCTTCCCGGACAGGCAAACAAATGGAAAATAGATGCAAGATGTTTTTTAGACGGACCATCAGGGGCATTTGATGACATATCCGTCAAAGACCCGTCTATTGTGAACTCCGGGGGCAAATATCATCTCTTTTATACCGGACGCGACAGCAGCTACTGGCGAATGGGGTATGCTTCTGCAACTTCAATATCAGGTCTAAATAGTGCAACTCGTTATTATATGAGCGCGCTGAATGGCGGCTCCTATTTTTGTGCCCCTCAGGTATTTTGGTTTGAAGCAAAAGGCAAATGGTATTTAATTTACCAGTCCGGCCAGGCAGCAACCTATTCAACCAATTCTGATGTTGGAAATCCCAGCGGGTGGACTGCCGGGCAAGGCATGGGTTTTGGCAGTGGTTGTGTTGATTTTTGGTGTATTTCCGACGGAACTAACGTGTATTGTTTTTATTCGCCACAAGACGGGTCATATACGATTCGAAGACGCAGCACATCAGTTGCAAATTTCCCAACAGGATGGTCGGGAGAATCATCAGTTTGCAGCAATACCTTTGAAGCGCCGCACGTTTATAAGAATAAAGCGGACGGCAAATATTATATGATGGTTGAAGATTTATACAGGCACTTCGAATTGTGGACCGCAAACAACCCTGGCGGGACCTGGACAAAAATCGATGAGAACTGGGCGATTATAAACAACTGCACTTTCAATGCAGATCACTGGACAAATCAGATTTCACACGGTGAGATACTCCGCTCCGGGACCAATGAAAGAATGGAAATCAGTAATATAAATCACTGTGAGATTCTGATACAGGGAATGCCGGCCGGAGATTATGGAGATTACGGGAACTGGCCCTATGATCTTGGACTAATACGCAATTACTGAATTAAATTTAACAATATCAAGTGCGGAATGACAAAATCACACCGAAACGGGCCTCGGGATTGAACCGAATTTAGCGCGACAAGAAAAGCAGGAAGACACCGGCCAGCACGCCAGCAAGGGCGAAGAACTTTTGCATAATACGGACCTCGCTGAATATTACGGCGCCGGCTAAAAATGAGACGACCGCGCTGGCGCTACGCACGGCTGTCAATAGTGAAATCAGCGTCCCCTTGCAGGCGATTGCCTTGAAATAGGCGACGTCGGCTATGGCAAGTAATAAGCCGATGAGAGGAATGAGCCATCGCCACTCAAAAGGCGTGTATTTCGCGCGATTGGGCCACCAGAACAGCAGCAGCGTAAAACCCAGAACCGGGACCATATACAAAATAAACCATACCTGCACGCCGACCGCGGAATAACCAAGTCGCTGGATAAGGTATTTGTCCATAAGGGCGCTAGCCGCGCCAATCAGGACCGCCAGAAAAATAAAGATGACCCATTTATTGGTGTGAAAGACAATTCCCTCCCGGCTTCCCACAAGCGAAAAAACGTAATAGGAAACAAACAGGATGCCGAATGCGACCCATTGGAGCGTCGTCAATCGTTCGCCAAAGACCAGGAGCGCGCCGATAAGCGTCCAGGCGGGGCCTGATGCGCCGATGGGCGAGTATATCGAAATGGGAAGGTGCTTGATTGAAAAATAAGCCAGCAGCCAAATCACCGCAACGATGATCGCCTTGAGAAAAAACAAAAGATGTGCCGTCAGACCAAATTGCGGAATAAAAAGTCCCAGCCGGTTCATAAAATCAGGTGAAACCGGGCTAAGCACGGCCACCGGCAAAAGCAGCAGCGCCTCAGCCAGCACCGCGAAAAACAGCACAGGCAGCACGGCGTTATTTTGCAGTGCGTGCTTGCGAGTTATATCATACAGCCCCAGAAATACGGCTGAAAAAATACCTAAATAAAGCCACATAAATAATTTTCAATTTATTATTTTCTATTTTCTATTTTGATTTTGGCCCGCAGCTACACAAGAACAAATAAATAGAAAATTGAAAATAGAAAATAGAAATTCCGTTAATCACCCACCCCTTTCAGCAGATTAGCATCTGGAGTAACCGCGTTTTGTTCGCCGACCTGCTGCTTTGGCTCATCTTCCAGCAATTCCGCCAGCGGTTTTGTCATATTCTTGGCCTTGACGGGAGGAAGCTGATAGACCCAGCCCTTGTGTTTTTCTGCAAATTCATCTGCCGCGTCGCGGGCGAGCAGCTTGGCCTCCTTTTTCTTCAGCTCTGCCTGCGATTCGGTTACGCCCTTAGTCATAGTTACCTCCGACTGGTCCATAAACAGGGCTGTGCATCGAGCAAACCACTTTGACGGTGAGCCTGTCGAACCGTTGTCACCGTCTTTTGCCAGCCGGAAAATGTAAACCGTTGAGTCATTGAGCCGGCAGTCGAACCTGTGGGTAAATTTCAAATTCTGTCCCGGCCCGTTATTAGAATCCGCGGCGTTAACATCATCGAATCTAACGCTTTCAATCGCCTCTATAATACTTGCGACGACGTCTTTTTTGAGCTTTTTACCTTCGGGCTTATTATCGAGCGTTATGGTATTGCCGCCGTCGGCAAACCTCAGGACGTAAAGCTCATTCCCGCTTCGCTTCAAAACGATGGGCAATGCCTCGCCATCGGCGGAGGGGCCGCTGACTGTCAGCGAGTTTATATCCTCCAGTTTGATACTCACCAACTGCTGGTCGGTATATTCTATCGCCCGTTTTTTAATCCACGGAATCTGTGCCGCCGTCTCGTAAACCTTGTTGTCGCCCGCCCGCCTGACGTAGGCGATACCCTGTGTGTGCTCTTTCATGTTTCCTACGACGACGCCGGTCAGCAGCGTTGAGTCGGCCTTGAAAAATTTCACCGCAACGTGGGCGTCCTCTTCCGTAACGCCGAGGTCTTTGAAATTGGCGACTGTTTCGGTATAAAACCGGGCCGTGCGGATATCGAGACAGATTGAGATGACCCTGTTTATCTCGTCGATTTTTGCGGGATAATTGTCCTTGTTTGCCACGACAAAGTTTTTCCCCTGTTTATTCAGTGTAATATGTTCGCCGCCGCCCTCGATAGTGATACTCGTTATCTGGTCGGGGTCAAGTCCCTGAATCAGGTAGCCCGCTCCCGTCCCCTGCGAAGTCGCGGCCGTGCCCGACAAATGGGACGCGATAACCGCCAGCGTAACCATAATAACTGCCGTTATTGCCAGTACCGATAAATTACGATTACTCATAATAAACTCCTGCACTGAAACACCATTATTTATTATTTTTGATTTATGATTTATTATTTATTTGTCACGGCGTACTGCCGTCTTAAAAATCATAAATAGTAAATCATAAATAATAAATGATTACGCGTCGCTTGCATGGCTTATATAATGCCTTTTCATTATGCTGCGCCTGATGCCGAGCGCTATCGCAATGAGCAGTATCACGGCTGGCGCAGCCAGCATATTGAAAGCACGCAGCTCGCTGCCTAATCGCTCGATTTGCTCGCGTTTTTTCATATTGACCTTGCGAAGCTTATTTCGTGCGTTGAGCTTTTTAAGCTCAAGGTCTTTTGTTTTCTGAACAATCGAGCTTCCAATGATTTGCTTTTCTTTCTCGTTTTGCGAGGTAATCAGCGTTTTGAGCTGCTCCTCGAAGCCGGCAATCTCTGTGTTGAGCTGCTCCACCTCGCCAGCGGTTTCCATCTCAGCTTTTTTCTCGATTTCATCCACGACGGTAAACGGCCTTCTCATATTCCCGCGGGACCTGACTGAAGTCAGCTCGCTCGACCCGCACAATTCGTCAATCGTGTTCATCAATAGCGGGCTGTTGTCGCCGATAATCATTGCGCCGAAGATGGGATTACTCTGATAAGCCATCGCGTCGCTTATGAAATCGACGTCGGCAAACACCGCGACCGCACAGTCCGCCGAGGCCTCTTTAAGGCCCGTTATGTGCTCCGCCGGCTTCGGCGGCGCGTTTAGGTCTTTGGGATTCACTTTTTCCTTAACGTCGATACCGTCGGGGAAGCTG
>JBELAA010000185.1:0-11421 GCA_049509315.1 Sedimentisphaerales bacterium
AATGCGGCGGCAGTTACAGCGAATGGCTGCATTGCAACGGCTGTATAGGTTTTTAAGTTATGGCAACGTTTAATTTGTTTTGACGGAAACTGCGTCAAAATGATAGAATACAAGCTGCCTGGCTAAAAGCCGGGCAGCTTTTTTTAGATTTACGTCCGCTGCTGTGAATGTATTTTGAGGATGTCGAGTTTTTCGCGGATTTCCTCGGCCATCCGGCTGTTCGGAAAATCGCGGATGATTTCGTTTCCTGTCTCAAGCGCCTTTGCCCATTGCCTGCCCGATACCGCCAGTGAGAATTGAACCCCCAGGTTGTGCAGCTTCGTGCGGAATACGTCCCGGGCCGCCTCCTGCAGCGCAAGCCCCTCGTTTGGCGTCAGGTATTGGTCGAGGTCCCGCAGAATTTCCAAACTGCGGTCGGTCGCCTGCCTCTTTACGGCGTCGTCCCAGGCGTTGAGCAGAATCTTTTTACGCTCCTCCTTTTTATCCGCAAGCCGCTGCCGCATCGCAATCGCCTTATCCTGGCCGGGATATTCCCTTATCAGCCGTTCAATCTGCTCGCTCGCCTTTGCCCACTGGTGCTCATCCAGCAGCTTCTCAATATGGGTTATCGACTGGAGCATCCTCTCGGTATCGGTTGAGTCGCGGTATTTGTCCGCCTGAACGTGCAGTTGCTCAGCCAGCTTGGTATTGCCGATTCGGTGTGCGATTTCATCAATGATTTCGTATGCGGCATCGAAATCCTTCTGCTGCAATTTATCGAAGACAACCTCACGCAGCACTTGTGCGTCGGCGTCGCGAAAGGCGATTGCCTTGACCGTCTCACTGAGACGGGTCCCCTGGTTTACCTGGTTTATAATCCCTCGTATTTTTTCAAGCTCATCCGCTACTTTCTCCGCCTTGGGGGAGCTGTCCTCAACAGCATCGAGTATCTTCAATAGGGTTATCAATATAACGAGCACCGTCCCGGTAAACAGTATCGCCAGCAGCACCCATACCGCGGGCAGAATTTCCTCCGCCAGCTTCACCTTGTAAATGTTGGCGACGACCACCAGGACAATAATGGCAACAATCGTTACGCCGTAAAAAATGAACAGGTTTTTAAGACGCCCGAGCAGTTTGTCTTTTGGCAGGTCCATGGCAGCTCCTTTTTACGAAACACTATTGCCGTATATATTCTTCAGCTTATTATAATCTCTTTTATGCCCTCTTGTCAACGGCACAGGGTGTGGCTATACTGGTTATATTGAAACCGTTAGAAAGCGTATTTATGGGGAGTAACAAAAATGAGACCGGTAATAATCGCGGGGATAGTTTCGGCTCTTCTTTGTGCCGCCGTAAGTTGTATGGCTATCGAACCTAACCAGCCCAGTCAGTTAACAGGCAGCGTCGTCGAGGGCAACAATAAATTCGCTCTTGAGCTTTATGCTTTGCTGCGAAACCAGGAAGGCAATTTGTTCCTGTCGCCCTATAGCATATCTACTGCTTTAGCAATGACCTGTGCCGGCGCACGAGGCCAAACCGAACAGGAAATGGCAAAAGCCCTGCAATTCCCTACAGGAGTCAGTAACGAGCAGTTCAATAAGGCGTTTGGCGAAATAATCAAACAACTGAACGCCGAAGGCCAAAAAGGTGCCTTCGAGCTTGTCGTCGCAAACGCGCTTTGGGGGCAAAAGGACTACAAATTTCTCCCTGATTACCTGGCGTCAGTCAAAACAAACTACCAGGGCAACCTCGAACAGGTCGATTTCAAAACACAAGCCGAAGAGGCCCGGAAAACAATCAACGCCTGGGTTGAAAGCAAAACTAAGGATAAAATCAAAGACCTTATCAAGCCCGGTATGCTCGATACGATGACTCGCCTCGTCCTGACAAACGCGATTTATTTCAAGGGCAAATGGGCTATCCAGTTCAAGCCCGAACAAACACAGCAATTGCCCTTTACGCTTCTTTCCGGCCAAAAAGTTACCGTTCCGATGATGAACCAGAAAGAACGTCTCGGCTATACTGAAATCAACGACATTCAGCTATTGGAATTGCCCTACAAGGGGGATATTCTTTCAATGGTCGTCCTGCTTCCCAGAAAAACCGACGGCGTCAAGGAACTTGAAAAACAGCTTAACGCCGGCAATCTTAAAAGCTGGATTACTGGTTTGCGAAAACGCGAGGTGCAGGTCTATTTCCCACGATTCAAAATGACCAGCGAGTTCGAGTTGGCACAAATACTCGGCGAAATGGGAATGCATGACGCCTTTTCAGGCAAGGCCGATTTCTCCGGTATGACCGGCAATCGCGACCTTTTCATATCAGCCGTTGTCCACAAGGCCTACGTTGACGTCAACGAGGAAGGCACCGAGGCCGCCGCCGCCACAGGCGTGGTTATGAGGGCTACAAGCGTTGCGCCGACCACAGTTTTCAGGGCCGACCACCCGTTTATCTTCCTCATCCGCGACAACCACACCGGCAGCATCCTCTTTATTGGTAGAACCGAAAATCCCGCAAAGTAACCTGTTTTTATTTACGATTGTCAGGAAAAGGGTTGTCAAGGCCGCTCATTGCTGCCAATCTTGAATCAGCTTTCTGGTTTGTTCCGGATTATGCTTCATTCGTATCCGCCAGGCCATTTCCTCGGGACTGATAATGCGTATATTGGGAGAAAGTCGCTCTGCGCACCACATAACAGGGGCATAAACGCGGGTGCCACCTTGTTTGCTGGCATTTTCCTGGGGCATATTCTCCGCGTTTTCGTCGTCGCCCGGCGACTGCCTGAACCACGACCAGGCGTGTGCGATTACCCAGTCATATCGCGGCAGTTCCGCCGGCGGTGAGTTTTCCACCGTCTGCCGGATTTCGCGGGCGACCTTGGCCGGCGTGCCGCTGCGTTTTCGCTGATTATGGCGATTCCAAATCGAGTAGCGTGCGGTAATCACAGGAATTTCAATGCCGTTTCGGTCCTTGACCCAGAACACTTTTCCGGCACCTGCTTCGTAACCGTCATACTGAAAAATCAAGATTGCCAGAAGACCGTCGGTCTGACTCGCGAATATCTCATAGGATTTTAGCGCATCGGATGAATCCAGCTTCGAGACGTTGAAGCCGATGATACGCGTATTGTTCTTCTTCATTAACTCCCACGTCCGTCGTGCGTGCCGGCCAAGCAATTCCCAGCGGTTCGGGCGTTTCAGGCCGAACAAGTCCGGGTAATAGTAACCGCCGCCAAACTCGACAAACCAGTCATTCGGCGATTGTGTGGCCGCCGCATAATCTATCGCCTCCGGGCACAATTGCGACAGATGAGCGAAACAGCACGACCAGCCAAACGGGATTGTCCCGCGTTGAGGACTGCTCCAATAATCCTTGCCTTCGACGCTTCGGAAAAAATTTCCCTCGAACCACTCCGTGTTATCGCCGTCGGTATCGATGAAACTTATTGTGCTGCGAGTGTCATTGAAATCTATCGTTCTTGGATCGAAACTTCTTACCCGGGCCTGTTCGTATTTTTCAGTGCCTGCCATTAACACCGGCAGGTTGATACACCAGTCGGTTCCCGTCTGAAAATGCCCCCAGAGTGTGAACAATTCCGTCATTTGGAATTCGTCGTCGCCGCCCCAGCCGAGAATTGGCGATAGCGGTTCGAGCCATTTCACAACCGTTTGTATCGGCTCATCATAGCCATACATAGTAAAGGCCTTCTGCGAGATGGCAAAATCACGGACATTGGGTTTTCGCGGGTCCTGGACGCAAACCATCCGGCGATTGAATTTGTCTTTATAAGTTTTAAAACACCATTTCTGGCTTCTATCCCGCGCATCCATCAACATCCTGAGGCCGTGCGATTTAACCTCTCCCTCAAGTTTTTCATCCACGATAATGCCGTCGAGAAGCCCGGCCATACTTGTTGCGACATTTACCGAACAGTCCATTCCCTGACGATGCTGGTTAATTTCGCCTTTGGAATGGTCCGGCCTGTAAAGAATGTAACCTTTGATAAGTCCATTTTTGGTGTAGCGGTCAACTAAATCCCACAAACCAAAAACACCGCGTGTTTCTAATTGCGGCTCACGTTTCATCAGGCGGGCCAACCAATCCTCCATATCGACATTGCCTGTCCTGACCCAGACCATTTCATCGCCGCGGCCTTCGTTCACGGCCTTGGCTGCTAGACCTGCGACTGATTGCGCTGTCATATCGTATGATAATTTTATGTCAGGAGACGTGTTTACGTCTTCCAATCGAATTATTGCCTTCGGCATCGCCTGTACCGGCCACCATCGGCTCTCTTCTGCAACGGCTGTCGCAAAGGCAACCAACATAGTGAATGCTACGATGCAGCTTGTTCTGGTGCGGTTCGTTTTCATTTTGCGCTCCATCAAATCAATACTTTTTTCGGCGTGCACGGTAAAACCAAATGAACATCCAGGCAATAATTGCAGAAAACTGGATGGCAACAGTTATATTCGGATTTACTTTTATTCCCAGATTCCACAAAATTATCTGGTATTGAACTAACAGCATAACGATGGAAATCATAATAAAATCTCCTGAATCCTTTGATGTTCACAGATACCGAAGCGGTTCTCGGTATAACGATAAGAGCGATTGCCAGGACCGCAAAAATAACAGGGGTTATAAATATGCCTATGGATTTCGGCATAGAGCTGCTCGGTTGCCCGTGAATGTCAAACTGGGTAACGATACTTTCCGGCATTCGCGGGTAAAAATATACGCTGACGCCGAAAATAACAAACAATAGCCCGACAACGGCCAATTCAAGCCCGGAAAACTTCAGTCCGCCGGTTTTCTTGTCCTCGCTTAAAAGCTCCGCGTATTCCGAAGGCGGGCCCATTTCGGTAATAATCCTCTGAAAGTCCTCCCAGGTTCGCTGCTGTGGTTCAAGCTCCGCAAAACGCTGGTCAAGGTGATTACTAACTTCCCCAAGAATTTCGAAGCTGCGAGGGTGTCTGGCCGCCGACAATGCCTGTTCCACCCTTTTCAGATAATCTGTTTTGACCTCGGCCCACATTACAGCCGCCTCATCTCCTCCCATCCCCCGCAGGACAGCATTGACGGCCTCGACGAGCCGATACGGCTCATCGGTTCCGATATGTATCTTTTTGCCTGATTTCAGGACAACGGTTACTGCCGTCATCCCGGAAACATTATATAACCAGCCGTCCGGCGTGATGCGAATACCCCATCCCCCAAAAACGCCTTTGAACGGTTCACAATATGCAATCTGCTCAATAGCGACCTTCTTCCAGAATATCCCCACGCCAAACCAGAATCTCAGGAAACCGTCTTTTATTTCAACGGTTAGCTTATAACCAAAAACAAAAAGAAAGATGCCTATTGCGCCTATAGGCACCCATAGCGGCCAAAGACCGTAGGCAAAAAGAATCGCTCCAATCGTAATCAGAATTAAACCTACAACAATCATTAAATGTCCCGGCTGGCTGTGCCTGTATTGAGCGTTCATAATCCGGTTCCTTATTCTATTCCTGGGCCGACTGACAAATCCAGCTTCGCAAAACAATTAATTTTGCCGGTATGCCCGATAAAGCCAGAGGGCTATCCAAGAGTTCATGTCATTGCCTCTGCGATAACTCGACGAGCAAACTCTGCGTCTTTCATAAAAAATCTCAGTCGAGCTCGATGAGAGCGATACCACGGTATGGGAGAAATTTCTGACACAATTTCCAAATATGTGCCCAGCAAAAAGTTTTCGCCCACACTTATTTCCTCGATGAACTCATTGTCCTCTAGTTTTCCTTTGCCCTTGAGCCATATACTGTTCTCCAGAATGACAAGCCGGCAAAGGTAAAAAACAAGCAAAACGCGTCTGTCTGTTATATACAAACCTGCCTCGCACAAAAGGGGTATTGGAAAAAAGATTCGGTAACTAGGGGAGGACTTACCCGATACAAACCACAACCACGGTTTGAAGAGAAGAATTTTCTCTCCGGGCCAGGGCTTTGGCAACATATTGAAACTGTATCTGATACTCATGACCAATCCCTCTCTGTCATCTAATATAGTAACCGGAAACCCGCCATTGGCCATCCGGCTCCAGCATCGGCGTAATGGTTTCCACAGCATTTTGTTTGTTCTCAAATGACGTCTCGAATTGAATTACCACGTATTGCCCGTCTGGTGCGCCCGGCAAAGTCGTCGTATATGTGCTGTTTTGCACCTTTCGCGACAAGACCTTACCGAGCGGCTTTCGCGCCGCCTCAAGGGAGGTTTTCAACTGCTCCTCACTTACAAATTTTTTGAGAAATCCCGCGGCCTGCGACCAGCTTTCGTCATACTTACCCTCGTCAACTAATTGCAGCCATGCTTTTGCGGCCTCGATTGCGGATGCTACCTTTTGTTCATCGACTAACTTAAGTGGAGCAGATTCCGTTTTCGTCTTGTCCATTAAGTTCAAATCAGGTTTTTTGGAAAGTATCAGCGGTATTACTATCGTTCCGATAATCAATAATAAAAGAACAACCGCGACAATTACAACAAACCCCCATAAAATCTTTTTTGCGGGTATGTCCCGCTTTTGACCTGCAAGCTCCGCGTATTCGGAAGGCGGCCCCATTTCCGTAATAATCGCCTGGTAGTTTTCCCACGTCCGCTGCATCGGCGACAGCTCCGCGAACCTGCGGTCAAGATGGCCTCGCACGTCCTCTACGATACTTTCGACGTTCGGCTGGCTCGATTCGGTGAGCACCTCCTCTATCTGTTTGAGGTATTGCTCTCTCAGACGAAGCCAGTCCTTATCCTGGAAATTTATATCACTCATATTCTAAGCTCCTTTCCTGATTTGCCGGATGCTTTCGAGCAAAAGGTCCCAGTGATTGTTCATATCCTCAAGGGCTTGTTGTCCCGATTCAGTCAGCTTGAAATATTTTCTCGGCGGGCCGTCGGTCGAGGGCTGTGAGTAGCTTGTTACAAGCCCGTCGGTTTCCAGCCGGGCAAGAACCGGGTAAATATTGCCCTCACGGATTTGCAGACCCTCGATGCGTTTCATTGTCTGCACCATTTCGTAGCCGTGAGACGGCCCGCGCTTCAGCAGGTTCAAAACAACTATATCAAGCAATCCCTTACGAAGCTGCGTCTGCCAGTTTTCAAGATTCATCATTTTGCCCTGTGTCTATAAGTCCTTTTCTTATTTATTCTTACTTTCAGTATACTATTATATATTATACTGCCCTGTCAACAAAAATATCGTGAAATTTTTAAAATTTTTCATCGTGCCTGAAAGGGCAATAATTTTTCGATTCCGGCATTTTTGAACTGATTCTCACGTAACAAAACCGCCAGCTCGCACGTATAAAATTAAGAAAGTTATAACATTAAGAGTAATTGTCATGGACGACTGATTCCGTGAGAGGAAAATAGAAATGGCAATGGATGAGGCACGGCTGGTAGAAGAACTTAACGACCTTGTAAGACAATTCGGGGCAAACGCTGACCCGATTTCCAAACGGCTTGCGACTCTTGCACAGCAGGCAGAAGACAACCAGAAAGAGCTCGAACGAAGCGTGGATTGTTTGAGGGAATCGCTCGATTACCTCAGGGTCTGCATCAAATACCTGATGCTCGATATCGAGGCGACCCGCAGAGAAAACGACTATCTGCGAAAGCTCCTTCACGACAAAGAATAGGATTGATTCACTCAACACTAAAAACTCATAACTCAAAACTATTTAATAGGCGCTTGCTGCGTTTGCTGCTGCATACCCTGTTTCGCCATCGCCTGGAAAGCCGTAGATATTTCAGCGATGTGCTCCTTCGGCGCAGCTATATCGATGGTAACGCAACCACCCCCCGCTTTAGCCGCAATGACAAGATTGCTCTTAGTGGCAACATCCGGCATCGCAATGGGCATCGGCGCAAAGGCCTGAATATATTTCATAAGTCGGAGAATGTTATAAGTAACGACAAAATCGTCCTTGTCCGCGTCGGGGATAAGTGCCATCGCTTTTTGCATTTCAGCACAAACCTGTGCAGGCGGACCGGTTTTAACCTGGTCGATGAGCTTGTAAATTGCGTTCGGCTCGCTCGATATCCTGCAAACCCATAACCTGTTAACAATCGCCCAGCGATACTCGAATCCTTTGCCGTACATAGCGTTGAGCATCTGCGACTCAGGCGTATTGGCGTCGTTAAACTTCATAATAAGCATCGCTGAGTCAATCGAAACGCCCTTGTATTTATCGACCCCTCGCTTGATTGTGATATTGCAGTCCATTCCCAGGTTTTTATACAGGTTATCGAATGCGCTTCCGGGCCAGGTTTTCACGAATTCATCGGTTGTCTTGTTAAACAGATTGGCGTCCTTGACTCCCAGAACGTATTTGATGTCGAAAGGCGGCCGGGCGTTGGGGTCAATCGAAAACGAGCAAACCATAGAATCGCCGATTGAGTCAATCATATCGTCGGTTAGTTTCTTTGTCCGGGCAACGTCCGGGGAATTGATGTCTTTGCCGCCCGCCTGCGAGAACAGGTCGATAAATCCCGAATAAACTTTCTTGGTCATTGCGTGATTTATTCGCCCGATGAGATTCATCGCAGCGCCGTCCTCCGCATAACCGATTAACGGATTTTTCTGCGTGAGACCGGCGTCGGCGGTAAGCATTTTGGCCATTTCAGTCCCGGCCAGCGCGTTAACGCCGACGTTAAAATTAAGAACGCTCGGCTTCGGATTGCAGACAAGCGTAACTGACTTTGTCTGCTGCATACAATCTTTGATAAAAACCCCGTATAAATCGAAAATTTGACCGACCATTTGCGGGTTCTTCTGCCCCGCAAGCTGCTGCTTTCTTGCCTTTAACGACTCAAGCTGGGCGTTGATTCTCATAATTCTCGGCTCGTTGGGGTCGCCGGCAGCCATCCGGCTTTTTGCCTGCTCGAGATTGTTGATTTCCTGCTGGATACGTGCTCCCGGGTTGGCCGCCTCCTTTTTGATTTCCTCGATTCCCTTCGATATTTCGGAGCCATACAACGCTGAGATTTTTACCATATTCGCGTAACACCAAATCGGCTCATTGGTCGCCTGCTTGACCTGCGCGGTGTCGAGAGACGAGGCCAGCTTGCCCGTCTTTGCGTCTGAAATTGTATTGGCCATAGCGCTGAGCTTGCGATAGTCATTCGACATCAGCCCGAACTTATTGATTTGTTTTATGAAAAATTGCCCCGCGGGGCCTGTCCCCACCGCCGAGACGCCGTTATCGTCGGGCGGGCTTACGCGGAAGTTAGGGTCGATAATCTGTTTGTAATCAGTAACCGGCAGCAGAAAATACAGTTCCGGCTCTGCCTGCCCGGATTCGGCCGTCGCGAATGCCGCGAAACTGCCGTTGGCGTCGAATCCCTTCAGCTCGAAATTGCCGAACATCATCCCGAGCTGACCCTTGATGAGGCCGCCGGTCGAAATCGGCATCGGGCTGATGCCCATCAAATACTGGTCAATAGCGCCTGTGGTCTGATTAAGATTATTGACCCTGGCGCAAAACAGGACGTCTGCCGGGAGCGTGTCCAGAACAGCGTCTGCCCAAACCGCCGCCGGCACACATAACATTAAAATCGTTACTGAAACCGCAATCATCGAAATAGCTCGCTTTATCATTGTTCTGAACCTCCTTATATTATTGGACATAAACCTTACGCCGCGACACCGCGGCTTTTCGATGCTTATACCCCTAATTTGTAAGCAAGTCAATACCGGTTTTTGTCGATAAAAAGGCGGTATCCCCTTGTAAGCGAACAAAGGCGGGGCGCCGGCATAGAATTATAAGAGAATAAGGCCCCTCCTGCCGTCGATGCTGATTGACAGACGGCAGCCGCGTGATAGAATACACTCGCGGAGTTCAGGGGCCAAAAACGTATTATACGGCGAGTTGAAAAGCAACCTTGTTTTTTGAGGTAAAAAATGTTCGAGCGATTTACAGATAGAGCGCGGAAAGTAATGGCGCTGGCCAATCAGGAAGCACAGCGTTTCAATCACGAATATATCGGCACCGAGCATATATTGCTCGGCCTTGTCAAGGAAGGCAGCGGCGTGGGAGCCACCGTCTTGAAAAATCTCGACGTGGACATAAAGAAGCTGCGCCTCGAGGTTGAAAAATTAGTCAAGAGCGGCCCCGATATGGTTACGATGGGCAAGCTCCCCCATACCCCTCGCGCCAAAAAAGTCATCGAATTCGCAATCGAGGAAGCCCGGTCGCTCAATCACAACTACGTCGGCACCGAACACCTGCTGCTTGGCCTCCTGCGAGAAAGCGAAGGCATAGCCGCACAGGTGCTGATGAACCTCGGGCTTCGGCTCGAAGACGTCCGACAGGAAGTGCTTAATCTGTTAGGCGCCGGCGTCGAGCCGCCTGAGGCAAACGGACTCGATATGAAGATGGGCCCCTCCGTCGCAGGCAAGCCCAAGAGCAAAACACCCGCCTTAGACAGTTTCGGCAGAGACCTTACCCAGTTGGCCGCAGACGGCGAGCTTGACCCGGTCATCGGCAGAAAACGGGAAATCGAACGCCTGATTCAGATATTGTGCAGACGCACCAAAAATAACCCCGTCCTTTTGGGCGAGGCGGGTGTCGGCAAAACCGCAATCGTCGAAGGTCTCAGCCAGCAAATCATCAATAAGCAGGTGCCTGAGCTTCTCAAGGACAAACGCATGGTCGTCCTCGACCTGGCTATGATGGTCGCGGGAACCAAATACCGCGGACAATTTGAGGAACGCATAAAAGCCGTAATAAACGAGGTCAGACGCGCCAAAAACGTCATCCTGTTTATCGACGAGCTTCACACGCTGGTCGGCGCCGGCGGCGCAGAGGGCGCTATCGACGCTTCCAACGTTCTCAAACCCGCTTTGGCCCGCGGCGAAGTCCAGTGCATAGGCGCGACAACCCTCGACGAATATCGAAAACACATCGAAAAAGACGGCGCTTTGGAGCGCCGATTCCAGACCATTATCGTTGACCCGCCTTCCAAAGACGAAACCCTCGATATATTGAGAGGTCTGCAGGATAGATACGAGGCGCACCACAGGGTCCGCTTTACCGATGAGGCGCTGTTCCAGGCTGTTGAATTATCGACCCGGTATATCACCGGCAGATGCCTGCCCGACAAGGCCATTGACGTTATCGATGAGTCGGGCGCGCGCGTCCGCCTGAAAAATATGACCCCGCCTCCCGATTTGAACTCCCTCGAGGAAAAAATCGAGAAGCTCCAGCGGGAAAAGGACGAGGCCGTCCGCGGCGCCGACTACGAGCGAGCAGCGTCGCTGAGGGACGAGGCGCAGCAATTGCTCAACGATAAGGCGATAATGCAGAAGAAATGGTATGAGGAGAACAAGGAAGCCACGGGCATAGTTGATGCCGAGGTTATCGCCGAGGTCGTCAGCAATATGACCGGCGTCCCGCTGACGCGTCT